>DAHWUP010000030.1 GCA_027334565.1 Candidatus Levyibacteriota bacterium
AGGAGGACTTTCTAACGGGATGAACAAAAAGCCGTTTGGACTCGACATTGGAGCAGCTACAATAAAAGTTGTCTGGCTCGATAAAAAAGATAAAGGATTTATTTTAAAATCATCGGCTATGGTCCCTGCCCCTGCAAAAGGAATGTTATCCGAATCGCCACTTGATGAAGAAGAAATGGCACAGGCTATTCAAAAGGTTGCTCTCTCAGCAAATATCGATTCAAAATATCTTAATGTCGCTTTGCCCGAAAACCAAGTATATACTAAAGTTTTGGAAATGCCTGTTTTATCAGACAGAGAGCTTCGTTCGGCTATATATTGGGAAGCAGAACAATATATTCCAGTCCCTTTAAATAACATTACTCTTACATGGAATGTAATAGACAGGCCTCCAAAACCTCAACCTTCCGACAAAATGCTTGTTCTAATGGTCGGAGCTCCCACCGCTCTTATAAATAAATATCAGAAGATAATTTCAACTGCAGGTTTCGCAATTTCTTCTATGGAAACAGAAATAACCTCGACTGTAAGATCTTTGGTTTGGGGAGAAAACTTTCCTCCGAGCATA
>DAHWUP010000031.1 GCA_027334565.1 Candidatus Levyibacteriota bacterium
CGACGTGGTTTTTATCTCCTCGTCTGCAAATGCAATAAGGCCAATGCGAAAATACTTTGAGGGCTTAACAGATGAAGAGATTATGTCTTACGAGTATACCCCCGGCCAAATCTTTTCCTATGAAGTTTAAAGCTACCCTTATTTATGGTAAAATGAACTTCGTGGAGGAGTCGCATAGCATGGTCCATTGCGAGGGTTTGCTAAACCCTTGAGCTTTTAAAAGCTCGCGTGAGTTCGAATCTCACCTCCTCCGCTTCTAATGAACTCAAGAATTGCCCTCGTAAAAACTTTTTTAATTCCTTTGATAATACTTCTCGGAATAGTTCTTTATCTTATCTTTAACTTTATACTTAAACTTCCAAGATACGCAGACATTATAGCTATTTTTGCAACGGTCTTGGGCGCATACCGCCTTTTTATCGAGAGCTTTTACTCTGTTATTAAAAGAGAGTTCGCTTTAGACTATATAGCAATTCTTGCGATTGTCGTTTCGCTTTTTACGCGTGAATATCTTGTCGCGGCGATAATTGCATTAATGCTCTCAACCGGAAGAACGATTGAAGAC
>DAHWUP010000032.1 GCA_027334565.1 Candidatus Levyibacteriota bacterium
TCCGGAGGACGGGTCAACTCAGATTTCCAATGATCCACTCTTTCGCTTATCATATTCCTTATTTATGTGGGCATGCTTGGATTCGGACCAAGAACATCTACTTTTATAATCGCAAGATTAGCATCTTGCTTCATATATCTTGCTGTGGGACGAGATGGGATCGGACCATCGACATCTACTTTATAAGAGTAGCGCTCTACCGCTGAGCTATCGTCCCCCGGATATTATAGCAAGATATACTCTGGCGAGCTTTCGCTCTAAAGAGTAGCGCTCTACCGCTGAGCTACTGACCCAGAATCTCAATCATTATACAAAAAAGCGAATGAGGATTAAAGCCTTGCCCTTTGGGCAATCTCGTAGTCGACCGTTGAAAAATCTATTCCATACTTTAGCCTTGATAACTCTTTTATTAACTCTGCAACTCTTGGATTTTCCGCAGCCTTTTCCTCGGCCATATCGCGGGTTAAATCCATGGAAAAAGGAGGCACAGGTTCGCCGTTAACAATCGTTTTGACGTAAGCATTAAAGCGATCTACGTTTATTAAATCGGA
>DAHWUP010000033.1 GCA_027334565.1 Candidatus Levyibacteriota bacterium
ATATTTTAATGGAAAAAGAATCAACTTCAACGTATGAAAACCTAAAATTCTCTCAAACTATACTTACGAAAGCCCATCTTAATTCAGTTATCATCGTTACCGATCCTTCTACTAACGCCAGAGCCGGACTTGTGGCCTCAAAGCTGCATTATACATATTCTTTGTCTCCGGTTATGAATACTCTATGTTCGCACCGAAGTGATTATTTACTCAGAGAACCTTTTGCAATAATCTATTATTTTATCTCAGGAAAAATCTGAGGCTAATTTGCTCCCCAGTCCTGAGATTATTATAACCTTAGATTTCACTAAAATCATCCAATCTTTCCAAAATTTAAGCTATATTGGAGAAATGAGGCAAAGGTGGGAGGAAATTAAGAAATTACAACTTGGGCTTATCTCTAAGCCATTAATTTGGTTAGATCACCTCTAACTTTAGTAAGAACTTCTACGACATCTTCCCTTGGAAGAGTTCTTCTTTTATAACTAATCAACCCATTTACCACTAGTTCCATGGATATGACTTTTCCATCTCCGCTTAATCTA
>DAHWUP010000034.1 GCA_027334565.1 Candidatus Levyibacteriota bacterium
TATTTTTTTCATCTGTGACCATTGCAAACCATCCCATTTTGCCTCTTTCTATCCATTCACCATCTTTTATTATAGCAAACGAAATAATTTCTGAACTTAATTTTATATCTTTTTTATATGCAAAATTAACATTATTATTATTTTTTGTTATAAGATTATTATCCCATCTACCACCTATACCATACCAGTCCCATTTACTATTTGGATTATATGAAGAATATTCTTTCCAAATACCATCTACTAATCTATATTTATTACTATTCCAATCTTCACCATGTATTTTATATATTTCATCAAAATCTTTTATAGTTTTTGAATTATCAATTGATCCATCTGCAATAAGATAATTTATAAATCTCATTTTATCTTCGTCAGTTAAATCTTTAACAAAATATTCTTCTACTTGCACATTTTCATCAAATTTAGACATGACATCAGCAATATACTCATCACATCTATCTTCTTCTTTTTTTGGAACCACTATATATGTTAAAAAATGACTCATTTTTTTATCTCCTTTAATTT
>DAHWUP010000035.1 GCA_027334565.1 Candidatus Levyibacteriota bacterium
TTATCTGCGCGGCCTTTTAAAAGGCCTAATTCTTTCTTAGCAAAAGCGATTTCTTTTAAAAGATTTTCAAGAACCGATTTTAATGTACCACCCGTCCCCTGAGATAACTTATTGTAATGAGAAATAAGGTTCCAAAACAGTATTGATAAAATAAGCAGCCATATAAAAAAAATGACGCCCAGAATTATTACTAAATTGGACACCATAGTTATTCATCTATATTAGCCTCTTGACAGCCTCGTGTCAATAGTGTAATCTAGCCTCACGAGCATGGCTAAAAAAACTTTAGACGAAAAGAGAGTTGCCGACACTCGCTATCTTTATCATTTCGAAAAAGTTGTCGCCCCAAGGCTTTCAAGTGTTCAAACAAATACACACGCTCTGGTAATTTCCGATTTACAAAAGACAATCTTCATCACCGCCGTTATTCTTTCTTTACAGCTAATTCTTTTTTTCGCACTCAAAAACCATTTTGTTGGAATTCCCGGGATATCTTATTGAGAGAAAGGCAGGTGA
>DAHWUP010000036.1 GCA_027334565.1 Candidatus Levyibacteriota bacterium
TTTGAACATCCAACGTAAGTTTTACTATCTGAACATTTTAACAGGTAGACATAATTCATTTAAGTTGGCGGACTGTGTCTCGCCATAGCTTCAGAAGCTCGACTCCGCGAGAGCTTCGTCGAAGCGATGGCGGAGAGAGTGAGATTCGAACTCACGAAGACATTGCTGTCTTAGCGGTTTTCAAGACCGCCGCACTCGTCCACTATGCGATCTCTCCCCAGGCCTACATTATATAGTCTTGACGTAAACTTAGCAATCGTATAGAGTTAAATTATGCCCGTACAAAAAGCTGCGAAATCCTCATCAACAGGGCAAGCTAAAATGCCTGAGACAAAGGCTCAAATGCCAAAATTTGATCAAAATCCTTACTCAAGTGAATTAAAGACCTTATTGGCATGGACGGGGCCCGGAAGACCGTTTAGAAAAAGGGGCAGGCAATTTTATCTAACATCTATTTTAATTGCTTTTCTCGTCGAAATAATTCTTTTCCTTTTTTCTCAATATCTTTTAA
>DAHWUP010000037.1 GCA_027334565.1 Candidatus Levyibacteriota bacterium
TCAAAAGAATTCATAAACATTATGAAAGAAAAAAGTAGCGGCTGGTCCTTGCTTGAAAAAGCCGGACTCTTTAGAAGTGGAGTTCACGCCGATACGAAGATTGACGCAAAAGCTTATAACGGCCAGCGAATAGAGATAAAAGTTGTCCCTATTACAGTCAACGGGGGAAAAGATACATTATTTGTCCCTCCACCTGAAGAGGCAGAGAAAGTATCAATTATTTTTGAGAGACGACAATACAGTCTTTAGAAAATTGTATTGAGGAATTTATTCTGATAAAATTATACCTGTCTTAGATTCAGACAGGTATTAGGATTCGTAGCTCAGTTGGTTAGAGCGTTGCATTGACATTGCAAAGGTCAGAGGTTCGAATCCTCTCGGATCCACCAAGGAAAATACATTATGGATAACTTAGAAGTCTTCCAAATCAACAAAATTACCCTTATTAAGGGAATTTGATTGTGGGAGACATATATAAGTCTCCCCTTTAGCGGGAGATTTTTAATG
>DAHWUP010000003.1 GCA_027334565.1 Candidatus Levyibacteriota bacterium
AAGGCAGAAGAATTAATCAAAAAAGATACTTCGTTTAGGCATCAATCCGTATTCTTAAGACAGAACTAAAAATGTAATTTTACTATGGTATCAATCCTCAATATTGCTACTAAAATAAAAGTTTTTAATTAGGCCATTGACTATATGAATATTCGTTCATATAATATATTCATGAAGCAAAAATTTAATTGCTGTAATCCTACTAATGTAAAGTCACTAAATGTTTCCAATCTTTCATCGGTTCTAAAGCTTACCTCGGAAGAAACCAGACTTAAGATATTATGCATCTTAAAAGACGGTGAGCATTGTGTGTGCGAAATAATGGAACACATAAATCAGTCCCAAAGCCTGATATCACATCATCTTAAAGACTTAAAAGAAGCAGAAATAATCGTTGACGATAAAAGAGGGCTTAATGTGTTTTATGCGCTTACTCCCAAGGGCAAAAAAATTACGGAATTACTGCTTGGCATTGAAGCGCAGGTGGCAAATTTATGAATATACAGGTTTTAGGTTCAGGTTGTACAAACTGCAAAAGGCTTTACGAATTAACAAAAGAGATTGTAAAAGAATTAAACCTCGATGCAAAAGTAGATTATGTTACCGACGTCTCCAAAATAGTTGAGATGGGAATCATGCAAAGTCCTGTTCTTGCGGTTAACGGGAAGCCGGTCATGGTCGGATTTGTTCCCAATAAGGAGAAAATTAAAGACTTGATAATCAAAGAGATGAATTAATTTTATTATGGACCCCTTTTATCCGGTGCAGGTTTTGGCGGACTTTGTGGCCTATGGCTTATTTAATTTGGGTAAAACAAGTCTTTGGGGAAGCGCTTTGGATTTCTTTATTTACGATAGCATCAAGATACTCGTTCTTCTTCTGGCGATCATATTCCTGGTTTCCTATCTTAGATCGTTTTTGTCTCCTGAAAAAACCAGAAAATTTCTTACAAAGCGATTTACTGTTTTCGGAAATATTCTGGCTGCGCTTTTCGGCATTATCACTCCTTTTTGTTCGTGCTCGGCCGTGCCGTTGTTCATAGGTTTTGTTGAAAGCGGAGTCCCCTTAGGAGCTACTTTTTCTTATCTAATTTCGGCTCCGATGGTTAACGAGGTTGCGCTGGTCATGTTGTTCGGACTGTTCGGGTTTTCGGTTGCTTTCCTATACGCGTTATCGGGCGTTACAATAGCTGTTTTGGTCGGATATATAATGGGCAGGATGCATCTTGAGCCGTTGGTTGAAGATTATGTCTGGAAAATAAAAGCGGGAGATTCATCCAAGGAGCAAGAATTAACAACAAAGGACAGGATAAATGATGCCTACCTGTATACCTTGGATCTAATTAAAAAGGTCTATCCTTTTGTTTTGCTCGGGGTTGGGATAGGGGCACTAATTCACGGTTATGCGCCTTCGAACGCTTTGACAAAAATAGCCGGAAAGGGAAATATCATAGCCGTTCCGATTGCGGTTTTGATCGGGGTCCCTTTGTATTCAAACTCGGCCGGAACCATACCTATCATCCAGGCTTTAATTTCAAAAGGTCTGCCTTTGGGGACAGCTTTGGCATTTATGATGTCCGTAACCGCGTTATCTTTTCCCGAAATGGTAATTTTGCGAAAGGTACTGAAACCAAAACTCCTCGGGATTTACATCGCAATTCTGGTCGCAGGAATAATATTTACAGGATATTTATTCAACTTCGTATTGAACCAATAAGCTTGCTGATTTGGATTATTGACTTTTAGCTTAAAAAACTCTATATATTATAGAAATATGGCAATAAATCCTGCCGAAAGCGAAAAATCGGCTAATCAACCAAAACCTATAATTCCCGATACGTTACGGCCTGAAGGTTATAATGCTTTCCTAAAACGGATACGGGAAGCCAGAGAGGGGAGCGATCCCAACGCGAGTGAGTACGGTATAGTGTCCCAACAGGAAATAGACAGGTTGATACCCCGTCATGGTGTAGGAAGAAGAAAAAGGTCCGCTTAAAATCCGATTTTTCGCATCACTTCATCAATGGTAGTTATTCCGTCGATAGCTTTTTTTATTCCGGCCTGTTTAAGGGTCATGAACCCGCTTTTTGCAATAAATTCGTAATAAGAGGCTACCGGTTTGTTATCGATTATCAAAGACTTAAGGTCATAAGTGAATGGAACTATCTCAAAAATTCCGATCCTTCCCAAATATCCGGTTCCCCTGCATAGTTCGCAGCCTTTGCCTTTCCTGAAAGCAACATTCGGAAAACCGGGGCCTAAAAACCTCTGCTCCAATGCGCCCGGTGTGTACTGTATCAGGCAGGAAGTGCAATTTTTCCTTAGCAATCTGGTAGATATTACGCTTCGTATCGACTGCGCTATGACGGAGCGGGTGATACCAAGCTCGGTAAGTCTCACCACTAGGGCCGGGATGTCGAAAGCGTGAAACGAAGAAAGAACGAACACACCGCTAAGCGCGGCCTGCATGGTGGTCTGCAAAGTTTCTTTGTCCCTTATTTCCCCGATCATGATGATATCCGGGTCCTGTCTAAGTATCGAGCGAAGAAGCGTATTATAATCCAGTCCGACCCTTTCGTTGATTTGCGACTGGGTGATGTGCGGCATGTTGTATTCGACCGGATCCTCGACCGTTATGATGTTTCTGGTCGGAGTATCCAGTTCGCTTAAGAGTGCATAGATAAGCGTTGATTTTCCGGAGCCGGTCGGCCCGGTCGTTAAAAGCAGGCCGTTGGGACTAAGCAAGATCTGCTCTAAAAGTTCAAGCTGCGTTTTTTCAAAACCCATTGTCCTAATATTGCCGAGCATAGACTCCCTGTTTAAGACCCTTAACACCAGAGTTTCACCGTATTGGGTCGGCATGGTGGAGACCCTCATGCTGTATATTTTTTCTCCCTGGTTGAACTGGATGTGTCCGTCCTGAGGAAGTTTATGGTTGGTTATATCCAGCTCGGAAAGGATTTTTATCCTTGATGCGATCATGTTAATGGAATCCAAGGGTAAGGTTTTATAAGTATGTAAAGCCCCGTCCAGGCGGAAACGGATGGTGACATTGGTTTGCCCGGGTTCGATATGGATGTCGCTCGCTTTCTGTTCGAGCGCTGCTTTTAAGATGTCGATGAACCAGTCGTTATTGCCGTTTTGGGTGATATCGGTTTGCATACCTGATTCTATTTTAAATAAATATTAACTGTCGAGTCAAATTACGCAAAATTCATATTAAAACGCAGCCTTTTCATTGCGCCTGACCCAAAGAAAGGTGGGATAATGATTGTTCTTCAAGCTGTTTAAGGTTTTTGATGATCAAATTATGTTTTTTTATTTCGATGACCTTTGACTTCATCAGTAAGGACAGTTCGCGGCTGGTGGTTTCCCTGGCGAGCCCGGCCAAAGAGCCAAGAATTCTGTGGGTAATCGGAAAACTCAGCACTTTTTCTCCGTTATGATTGTTCATCGAAAAATAACGCGTCAGGTAAAGTATCGCCGAGGCCAGCTGTTGGGGCGCGTTTCTGTTTGACAAGCTACTGTCGATAAGTACGCGGGAAATGACATCGAGATATTTAATAACCAGTTTCATGATCTCGTAATACAGGTCGGGGTTTGCTTTGATAAAATCGAGCGCAATTTTTTTTGGGATTTTTTGGACGGTGGCATTGGTCAGTGTTTCGAAAGCGTAAATGTTCGGTTTGCCCGAAAATGCGGATATAAGCGGAAAAATTGCCGTTTGCCTTAGCACCTGAAGGGTGAGTTCTTTGCCTTCGCGCGAGATAACGTAAACTCTGACATATCCCGATTTTAAATAAAAAAGATAGTCACTGTCATCTCCAGTTTCTATCAGTACGCGGTTTTTAGTATATTTCTTTTCTGCCCCGAATTTCTGGAGGGAACTTAAATTAAGCCGGTTCTTTGCAGATAGGTTTTTCATATCATACAAAGCCTCCAACATTATTATATACCTAAAAGTCAAAAATATTCAAAAAACTTTTTTTACGGTTGATTTGGGCCTTAAAAGTATGATACGATATTTAAACACTTGTGAAAATAATCGGCAGCCTGAGGGACTCGGACGAGGTCCAAAAGCGCATCATCAAAAAACTTGAGGAGGCAAAGTCCAAGGACAAGCAGGGCAGGGTAGGCTTCGTATCGGGGCCATTCTTCTCCAACGGGCCGCTTCGGGTCGTGCGCAATTACCGTCAGCTTCGAAAGTACGCACGACATATCCGGGAAAGTGTCGATTTTCCGGTTTTTTCCGCGATAGATTTTATCAGCAGGGCCGCTTTAATGAAACTTACCTCGCAAAATTACCACACCGGCGAATTCTGGAAAAAGATCATCGGTTCGGGATTTGTGACCGATATCTATATGGCTCCCAACTGGGAAAAATCCAAAGGAGCCAGAAGCGAGCATGAGGCGGCAAAAGAGTGCGGTATAAAGATCAATTATCTTAAACATTTTGGAAGTGACGGTTTTCAGCAGACGCTTGATCCGGGTAGATTAACGGCTTAGTGACCTTCTGTCGGGTTCGATATCCTCGTGCGTAATGCTTAGATAAGCGACAAAAATAATTATCAATATCGTCAAAACCAGCGATACTATTTCGTCTCCCAGACCCAATCCTCCCAAAATCGGTTTTCCAAACCAGTCCGCAAAGGACGCTCCGAACGGCCGGGTGATGATATAGGCAAACCAGAAGGAAAAGATATTATTCCATTTGAATTTCCAATAACCAACGCCCGGGATAAAAAAGATAACGGCAAACAAAATCCCCGACAAAAGATAGCCTAATCCCAAAGTCGCCGCGGTCATGTCGCCTGCCGCAGTTCCTAAAGCAAATGTGGTCATTACCGTCGCCCAGTAGAAAAGTTCGCGCCTTAAAGTGTAAATGCTGTGTATGGAGAGCGTCCTTTCGGTAAAATACCAGGCGGCAAAAACGATTATAAGACAAACGGCAAAAAATACGGTCGTCACAACATAGGGAATCCCAAACCCAACGTGTAATACATCGGCCGCCATTGTCCCGAAAACCGCTACCATCACTACCGCCAGCCAATAGACCCAGGGAATGTATCTTTTGACCCTAAGCTGAAGCGAAAGCGCCAGGACAAGCCCGACAAAACCGATAGCTACCGCAACGTACGGGTTGATGCTATAGACCAGGTAGTCCGACGTTGACTCGCCCAAAGCGGTCGACAACAGCTTGATGATCCAAAAGATCAGGGTGATTTGCGGGACTTTGATAAGAGTCTGTCGTAAAAGAAGCTTTTGTGCTAAACCAAGCATCTTATTATTGTAACTCCCGTATCAAAAAATTGTAAGTGTCAAACAAAACCGGGTCGGTGATTTGCGTTACGGACAAAGCATTTCTCTATAAGGTAAGGTATCTGTCATCTTTATTCACTTTCGAATTTATTAAAAATTATGACCCAATCTATTCTTTTCGGGAGGAGGTGAATACAATGAAAAAACTGATAATTGCAGGAGCCGCAGCAGGATTACTGTTAGCTAGCGCCGCCGGCGCATTTGCAGCAGGGGCGGGTGATGGCTCTCAGGCTTCTGCTTGTGGTGCGGTTCACGGTGCATTCGCAGACGTGAATGGTAATTTTGGAATTCTTGGTACATTAGGTGGTACCCCAGGTTATCACGATGGAGCTGTAGGTCAAGAATCGGGAGCTACCGGTTACAATAATTCTAATACCGGTTGTACTCCATAAATTGACTTAACAATTTAAAACAACTCATTTGCCTTAAGCGAATGAGTTGTTTTTTTGGTTTGGCAGAATAATTTTTAATGGGGACAGATATTTGACTATTTTACTATAAAGTTATATTATAGGACCAATTATGTCGTTTTTCGAGCGATTAAAAAGACAACAAGAAGAAGCTATGCAAAGCAGCAGAAGGCAAGTAGCCGAAGCGGAGCGTCTTGCAAGAGAATGGGAAGTGCATCAAGCTGCATTTGAACGAGAGGAAGCTATAAGGGATGAGCAAAGGAAAAGGGCACTTAACAATAGCTCTGTGCCTCAAATGGCCAGAGTGCTAGGCAATTTGACCGGAGGTAATATCGTCTTGTCGGAAAAAGGAACAACTCTTGATGTCGAATGGCCGGACGAGGAACACAGCGTGGTCCGTTATATTCGCATTGAAGGGATCGAAGACGGCTCCGTGCGAATAGGAGATATGGAGTTGAATCCGGGACAAGTTCGAGATAGGCAAGCAATTGAAGAAGCGCTAGAGTCTGCATGTAAAAAACCCAACGAGTATTGGCCTAAGGCCGGATCACGTTTCGATATGTTTCCCGGCGATCCCGGTTACTAAGCGCTTCTCAATTTAATCCTCGACCACCTTCTTCTTATTTGCAAGTTTACAAGTATGGGTTGTTCTTTTTAAAAGGCAGGCCTTTTAATTGAATTAGCGTTAAGTTACGTATATAATCCCTATCCATGGCAAGTCCCGAATATGAAATTGTTATCCAAAGTCCCCAAGGAAACCAGGATCCGCAAAGACGGTATACAAGTTTGGATTTCAATATCCCGGGCTTTAAGCACGCGACCGGCGATAACGAGGGAAAAGATCTGGCAGGCTTTTTAAAAGCCGATATCTTTTCCCCCCAAGATTTTCCCAAAGTTGTTGACCTTTTTGCCGGAGACGGTTCGTGGGCGCAAAGGCTGGTTTCTTCGGGTTGGAGGGCGGAAGACATTACTTGCATAGACAGGGCCCAAACGGAAACGCCCTTGGTCGGGGATTTAAGCTGGTACTATTGGGATCTGGCGCTTTTGGCACGGGCGATAAAGGACGCAAGTATCATGCCGGATGAGGTCTTGGGACTTAAGGGTAAATTTGACCTGGCGTTTCTTTCATTCGGAGCATGTTACCTTCCGAGTACGGCCGCAAGTCCCGACGAATTTTGCGGGTTCTTCCTAAGAAACGGCGGTATGGCTTATATAGAAGGGGATTTAAAGCAAAAAGGAGAAGACGGCAAACTTATTCCCCTGTCAAAATTTAATTAATAAATTTAAAACCTTAAGACCTAACTTAAATTAAACTTAAAAAATGTGAGTTATGTCACATCTTTTGGCAATCGGGCTGTGTTATAAGCATAAATATGAAAGACTGTCGTAGTAAGCAGCATGAATTTACTACATTATAAAATTTAACCCCGAATTTATATCCACCGCGAAAAATAGCCTTAAAAGGAAGGAGGTGAAAATACATGAAGAAAATAATTTTGTTGGCCTTTGCCTGGCTGCTTTTTTCCGCAGTGCCCGCATTGGGCGCGAAAACGAATAACGCCGGGGCAGATAAAACTTATGTATGGCATTTGTCCGGCGCGGTGATGCCTATTCCCCCATACGGTCTGGCCGACATTGTCGGATCGGATACGGCCTCAAAGCTGATAGTTAACCAGCCAAACGGCAACGTATCCGCCAATTTGACCGGGGTGATGAAAGGGCTAATGCCGAATACGACCTATACGGTGTATCTTTCAAATCCTTATGTAAAATACATTCCGGGGGCGATTGTGGGTACTTGGACGGTAATGGGTAGCTATACGCATGATATAACCGCTACCATAGGTCCCGACGGATCCTTTACCGGAATCGGAGGATATCCTTCGGGCGCATATCCCTATACGAGTCCCGGACAAACTCCGGAAGCAATCGCGGGAGGACAGATCACCGGTAATACGATCACCTTTACTACAACATATGCCGGCCCGTACGATCCGGGCTATACTGCAACGGTGATCGGAACCATCGGTGTCGACGGATCGATTACCGGTAACGTACCCTGGCTTTGGAGTGCACCAGCAGGAACGGTAACGCTAAATAGCGGAAATACGGGTTGGCCGGGTCAATTAACCGGCACCGAGCCGTTTACCTTTACTACCAGCAGCGACGGTACGGGAAGCTGGCACTACAACTTTAAGGGCGAAGCTCCCGGTGCATTGTCGGTTTGGATAAACAGCGATGCTGGAACGATATTGATAAGTGATCCAATCACTTTACCATGATCATGCAGCTGTTAGAACATTAAAACAACCCGCCCGGTGGAAACGGGTTGTTTTTTTTAGCTTAAGTTATCGTAATTTTGGAAAATTAATAATTTAAACGATTATTTAAAGAAAACGTGACAAATGTTCCAAAATCACTATTCCATCTGGTCCTTTAGGTTTTCTAAAGCGTCCTCCAGAATTTTTTGATTGTATCTGCCCAAAGTTATAGCGTCGAGCATTTTAGCGAATTTTTGCTTTATCTCATATGAAATGGTCAGCGTTGTTTTGGTTTTTCCGTCCGATTCCTCTAAAACATATTCCCACTTGGAATCGATATCTCCCCATATGGTTAAGGTATATTTTTGGGGCCTTAAAAACTCGGTTACTTTTGCGCTTCCGGTCATTTTTACCCCGGTCATGTTATATGTCCAGTCAAAGGTTTGACCAAGTCCCGGTTGTTCGGGCCTGATATTGATGTTCATTTGTATATACGGATGATAACTGGTGCTAAGAAGGGGATTTGAAATATAGTCGAAGATATCCGCGGCAGACCGGTTAATCAAGATTGATGAATTGATGGTGGTCATCGCTTATAATAAAATTAAAAATTTACTATCATTTTAGCACAATCTATAACCAAAAATGATAAAACTGTCTAAATAATTTGTTCTTTGGCTTCTTGTTGGGCTTTTTTCCGGTGATCGGCTTTACAGACAATTTGCAAACTTATAGTTAAAGTAAGCATATATGAAGTCAATTTACCAAATTAGCCGCAACAGAAATATTTTTTCAAACCTTGCGGGAGTCGGGCTGACGGACGGGTCAGTGCCTGCTCAAGTTTCATAAGGTGATTTAACGCGGTAAGTTTGCGGATACAAACTTTAACCAAGGTTTCCTATTGCAAGCATTAGGAATACCGAAGTTTTCAAGCGTTGTTGGAGATAAGTCGGGCGCAACCGAGGCCAACAAGCTTGAGTAACCGCGTTAATCCCCAGGTTAGCTAAAACCATTGAACAACCCATTTGCGATTGCGAATGGGTTGTTTTTTGTAACATAATGCAGTCGTATGCGTTCTAAAATTAGGCAGCGATGACCTGCCTGGGAATAGGAGACTCATGTTCAATTCCCAAGAGTAAACAGCCCCTAGTAAACCAACTTCAGGGGCTGTTTTCAGTTGATACTATCCTATAGTTGACAATTTATCTTTTGGGTGGTATAATTCGTGACGACTTTTTTAAAAGAGGTGAAAATCATGAAATGTTCAAAGAATAACTCAAATTCTAAGGGATCCAACGGCAATCCGCACAGATATTACAAGAATCATAAAGTACAGATAGAAGACTATGAAAGCATCAGATACCCGAATATGGACGTTAAAAGGATGGTAATCGAAAAAATGCTGGCGGATAAGATAAACGATTTATATTTGATAATCGACGAGCTGGAACAGCGGGCTTCGGTACGTGCTTAAAAACTTTGCAGTCATTGGTGATTTGAATTACAGATAAGAGTTTGGTTCTACAATAGTATTTTAAATACACTTTCTGCAAATTGGAGTGGCTTTGTTGTTTATGAATGTTGCAATAATCGGTTCCGGAAATATGGCCAATGGTATCGGTACGCGTCTTGTTTCGGGTAATCATAATCTAGTCATTTATGACCGGGATTTGCAAAAAGCAGCGACGCTTGCAAAGAAATTGGGTGCGGTTGTAAAAAGTAAAAGCCTGGGCGATGAAATCGATGAAGAAGTCGTGATTTTAGCTCTTCCTTACAACGCAACTTTGGAGGTTGTTGAAAAAGACGGTAACTTATTTAAGGGCAAAGTCGTTGTAGATATTTCCAACCCCCTTGATTTTGAGACCTTCAAATTGATCCCCAAGCCGGGAACTTCAGGCGCGCAGGAAATCGCCAAACTTATACCCGACAGTAAGGTATTAAAGGCCTTTAATACAACCTTTGCGGGAACTCTCGTAAAAGGAGAAGTGGACGGCAAAAAACTTGATGTTTTTATCGCGGGCGACAACGAAGATGCCAAGAAAACTCTTACCGAAATTATAGAAAGTTCGGGATTAAGGGCATTTGATATAGGACCCTTGGAAAGCGCCTACGTTTTGGAAGAACTCGGACGTTTGCACATAAGTTTGCAAAATAAACTTGGCAATACCTGGATGACCGCGGTCAAAATCCTTCCTTAAGCTTTAATAGATTTGCTTATTTGACTTTTTTCCTATTTTTTCGGATGATTGAAATATGCTTAAAGGTTTGAAAGTTTCGCACCCTAATATTTACCGATATCTGTTTACGGTAACTACTTTTTCCAAACTATTGGCACTTTTTTTCTTTATACTTTTTCCCGTCCTCGGATTTTATATGGGAGCAGGATACGAAAATGCTGTTCAGGTTTCCCGGGAACAAAGTCCTCAAGCATTAAGTCCTACGCCGAAACTGATCGGAGGGGACAGGGATTCACATGGATGCCTTTTAGCAGCAGGCTATTCGTGGTGCGGGGCAAAGAACAAATGCTTAAGGGTCTGGGAAGAGCCGTGTGCGGCTACACCTTCTGCCACACCGACACAAACAACCTGCAGAAGCGACAGCGATTGTCCGGCTTTGGAAAAGTGTATGACCGTAGGGCCGATAATCGCCAACCAACCGGTTCAAAAAACCTGCGTAAAACAGGGAACCGCGGTTCCTCTATAACACACTAAACATAGTCAGCAATCGGTAATCTGTTATAATCAAACGGTGATAAAACCACAAATAATCTTATACGGAGCTCCCTGGTGTGGAGACTGTAAACGCTCGATTAGTTACTTTAAGCAAAAAGGAATTAAATTCCGGTATGTCGACATTGATAAGGATGAAAAAGCCGCACAAAAAGTGATCGAAATCAATGACGGAATGCGCTCCATCCCTACAATAATATTCCCCGACCAAACGGTTTTGGTCGAACCGTCAAACCGGGAGCTAAAAGAAGCTTTGGATAAGCATGGTTTTTCTTCTTAGACTCTGCGAAGTTCGGGTTTAAATATAACTGGTTTGTAGCGGCTTATGGGCTTATGCCGTTGCCAAACCGGAAGATGGGGAGTTTCCGGGACCTTAGGCGGCTTGTTAGATGCGGCTTCGGTAACAGATTGCTCCAAATCACCGTTTATGATCTGTTCCTTGGTGATACGTTTATCGCGCAGGGCCACTGCTTGTTGAAAAGTCAAATTCGGTATTCCGGTCGAAAGCCTGATTATATCCAGAAGGTGTCTGGTGCGTTCGGAAACGGAATCGGGTCTGACAACGGCGGATCTTAAATGGGGAACGATAAAGCGTTCAAAGCCGACCCTCATTGATTCTCTTTTGGCAGCCACATCGTCCGTAGCTTTTAAGGACGGATAGATGCGTAGAACGGTTTCGACAGGAATTTCGGAAAATTCCGGAAGCGAACCGTTGGCAAGCGGGGTGAATTTTGCCGCTGCGGTCAGTTCCGCTATAGTAGGCTGGCCAATTGCTTTATTTAATCTTTCCGTAGATGCCACCATCTTTGAATAGGAGTTATAGCATGATTGACAACATTTGTCAAAACAGAATAAGAAAATATTTCGATACGCGCTTCTAGGGCAGAAAAATTGATCTTGGGGTGATATGTCCGGCGATAAGATCGATAAAGGTAGAGTCGCTTTTTGAGGCAAGATATATGGCGGCAAGGTCCGAAAGAAGATTGTTTTGGCTAAGTTTGTTTGCAAAAACCTGACCTTTTTTGGACAGCCGGTAATCCCGGTAATACTTTTCTTTCCAGTCGTCCTCGTAACGGTGCAATAACATCAAATTATGTTCTTTTAAGGCGTCGGAAACCGCGCGGGCGGCCATTTGTCCAGCGTCCAAAATGAACCTGTGTCCTTCGCCCACCATCGGATTAACCTGTGAAACACTGTCGCCGACGCAAACGACATTTTTATGGACGAATTTCGTTTTAACGTCGACAGGTATCGTTCCTCCCGACAACCTGTCATTATCCCTAAGCACCAGTTGTCTTATTTGGGGGTTATCAAACAGTTCGTTGAACCTTTGTCTAAGCGTTGTTTTTACAGACGGGTCGAAGCTGCCGAAACCAAAGATAGCCCTGTCGTTTCCGAAGGGGAAAATCCATCCGTATCCGCCTTTAAACAGCTTGCCGAAGAAAAGATGGGTCCTAAACTGCGGATCCAGATATTTTACGTTATACTCAAGCCCCTGGGCAATGTTAAGATTTTTGTCCTGAAGACCGAAACGTTTGCTAAAAAATCCCGCAACACCGGTCGCATCGACAAAGATCCCGGCATGAAATTTGTTGCCTTTTTCATCGGTAACCGAACCGACCATGCCTTTTTTATCCAAGGCAAAACCGTTGATATAGGTCGACGGGAAAACCGCGACCTTATTGTCGACGGCTTTGTTTAAAAGTTCTTTATATAATTTATGTTTATTAACAATGTAAGCTTTGCCTTTTTTCTTAACGGCAAGATGGGGAGAATGGAAAATCACCTCCGATTGTTTTGCCGCCACTATACTTTCAGGCAAACCGAAACGCTCAAGGTCCAGGAAACTTCCCAGGGTGTCGAAGCCTACTCCGGCCGGATCGTTTTTGCCGTCAATAAGAGCCGTTTTTATATTACGCGCGCCTAAAAGATGGGCAATGCTTAGGCCGCCGATTCCCGATCCGATTATCACGACGTCAAAACTTTTTTCCATATCACAATTGCCGCAAAAACCTTTCGATCTTAAGTCTGGTGGTTTGTTCCAGGCCTTTCGAATTTCCCGAGGCTTGTTTTTGAAAAAGCATGAAGTTTAGAATGTTAAAGATATTCAAAACGATGAAAAACACGGAAATCAAAATCAGCCAATTCTTTTTTAGTTTGGTAAAAAGTACTGCTGAGAGCAAAAAGAACAAAGGCAGAGAAGAGATGTACATTCTGCCGCCGAATGATGCCGCAGGCCAACCGCCGTAGGTTTCTATCCCTATTATCTGCACGACAAAATATGCAAAAAAGATAAACATTTCCTTCGGTGCTTTCCGAAAGGAAAAAGGAAAAAACAAAAGTAAAAACAAAAGTAAAGGGGTTTTAGTTAGCAAGCCGTTGGTAGCATCGAACAAACTTCCGAGCAACACATAATGCGGGTATCTTAGCACTCCGATAAAATATGGATGATTCAATACGCTGCCGTAAAGATATTGCCATGCGAGTAAAAGCGGTATGAGCGCAACACCAAAAGTGAATGAAGCGATTAAAAAATAGATAATCAAAGTTTTAAGTTTAACTTTTTGGTAATAATCGAAAGCTAGTTTTATAAGAAGAGGCAGTAAAAGCGCGGCTTCCTGTAGCCTTACATAAGCAGCCAACCCGGCGACAAGACCGAGCCAGAAATATTTGGAATTATTTTCTTTTATTACGAACAAAATATAATAGAATAGCGATACGGCAAAAAACGAGCCGAACTGCGAATTCAAAACGTCGATTGCCAGGTAATAAAACAGCGGGCTTGCCAAAACTACCAGCATTACCGCAGCCCTTACGAGATTTGTGTTTTTGAATTTGTTTTTGGACAAGACATACGCAAATGTCTTTTCCGTAAGGACTATCCCCAGGATCCCGTAAAAAACAGCTCCGATCCCCGATACTATCTGGTAAATGTTTGAGTAGCCGTTTCTAAGCATCCCCGCACCCAGAAAATTCAAACACAAAACGATAATATCGGCCAAAGCGTAGAACGGCATAAGCAGTATCGCCATGCCGGGCATATGAAAATTGCCGACCCTACCGGCCGGGGTTAAGGCGGGAGTGTTGTTGGTATGGGCGTTTGGAAAACCGTTATTGTATCGATAGTCGTAGATATGTGTCAGTTCGTCCTTGAAATTCAGATCATGATCGAAATACACCGAATGCAACCAGGCGTAGTATTCGATCCCGTCGCCGTACACGGCTTGTCCGGCAATCGCATAATGTACCATAAAAATAATTCCGAATAAGATAAACAGGAGAACATAAAAAAATTTGGAATTAGTAAAATATTTCGAAACGATATTCATCTGTCCGTATTTATAATACATCTTACTGTTTTAAGCAGCGATTGACAACGGCAATTTTGCAAGTTAAACTGCATGATTATGATGCCCGAAAGAATAAAGCATGCTCAAGTTGATTATTATAGTCGCCGGCCGACGGTAAGACGATCTTTAAGGAGTACAAAAGGCTATGCGATGGGCTGGGAAAGTATCCCTAACCATTCGGCTTTTTACGTTCGTCCAAAACATCCGGAGCTATCGGTTGCGCCGAAAGTATTGCATGTAAAACGACCGAAGCTTGAATTTGAAAGACCGACCTGGGACGCTCCCGCAAGAAAAACATCTTTAAAAAAATAAATTCGTTTGTCTTGATACTGCTTCGATTTTAAGCTAAAATTGTTTCTATGTTCAAACCGGTTTCGCCACAGGTAAATTTTCCAAAGATTGAGGAAGACCTTCTTGTAAAATGGAAAAAAGAAAAACTGTTAGAAAAATACTTACATAAGAATGATTCCTCAAAAGAACTGTTCTCCTTTTTGGACGGACCGATCACCGCCAACAATCCGATGGGGGTACACCATGCGTGGGGAAGAACTTATAAGGACCTTTGGCAGAGGTTTTGGAACATGCGCGGTAAAAGACAAAGATTCCAGAACGGTTTTGACTGCCAAGGCTTATGGGTAGAGGTGGAGGTTGAAAAAGAACTGGGGATTAAAAATAAAAAGGACATTGAAAATCTGGTGCCAGGCAACAAGAAACAAAGCATTGCCAAATTCGTTAAGCTCTGCAAAGACAGGGTCATAAAATACAGCAGCATGCAGGCGGCTCAAAGCGAAAGGCTGGCTCAGTTCATGGACTGGAATAATTCATATTACACCATGTCCGACGAGAACAATTACATGATCTGGCATTTTCTTAAGACCTGTTATGACAAGGGTTGGATCTATAAGGGGAAAGATTCCGTTCCCTGGTGCCCAAGATGCGAAACGGCTATTTCCCAGCACGAGATGTTAACGGAAGATTACAAAGAATTGACGCACGAAACGGTATTTTTTAAACTGCCGATTTTAAACAAGGGCTTTGAAAACACCTTTCTGCTGGTTTGGACCACGACACCCTGGACCGTTCCCGCGAATGTGGCGGTCGGCGTGAATGTTAAGTTCGATTACGAGATCTGGAAAAATAAGAAAACCGGGGAAAAATTGGTATTTTTGGGTAAGGACGAAGCGGGCGGTAAGCCGGTACGTATGTATAAAGGCAGCGAAATTCCTCTTCAGGATTATATTTTGATGAATATACAGGATAAAGAATCTTATCAGCTTGAAAGAATGATACCGGGTAAAGAGCTTTTGGGACTTAGGTACGACGGTCCGTTCGACGAGCTTGAAATCGTTAAAAACGCGCGAAACGAAAATCCCGATACCTTCCATACCGTGGTCGACGGCTCGCTAATCGTCGTTTCGACCGAAGGTACCGGATTATTGCATGTTGCGCCGGGTGCGGGAAAAGAAGATTTCGATCTTGGCAAGGTCGAAAAACTGTCGATAATTTCTCCGATAGAAGATGACGCATCTTACACGGAGGATATGGGAGAGTTCAGCGGCCAAAATGCCAAAAAACACCCGGAAATAATCATCGATTATTTAAAGAGCCGTCAGAACGGCAGATTTTTACTTAAAACCATGCCTTATCTACACAGGTATCCGGCATGTTGGAGATGCAAGACCGAACTGGTGTGGAAAGTTACTTATGAATGGTATATCGCAATGGATCTTGGTGAAAAAAATTCCAAAGATAAACAAAAAACAAAGACCTTAAGGGAGCAGATGATCGATACCGCAAAAATGATCGAATGGAGACCCGGGTTCGGACTGGAGAGGGAGTTGGACTGGCTGTCGAACATGCACGACTGGCTTATAAGCAAAAAGAACCGTTACTGGGGATTGGCACTCCCGATTTTTGAGTGCCAGAAGTGCGGGAACTTCGAGGTGATAGGCTCAAAAGAGGAACTTAGGAAACGCGCGGTCTTCGGTTGGAAAGAGTTTGAGGGTAAGAGTCCGCATAAGCCTTTCATAGACGAGGTCAAAATCAAATGTTTTCATTGCAAAGAGACTGTTTCGAGGGTAGACGATGTCGGAAACGTCTGGCTTGACGCAGGTATAGTCCCGTTTTCAACCTACGTAGACCCGAAGACTAAAAAACTCAGTTACACGGAAGATAAAAAATATTGGCAGGAATGGTTTCCTGCCGATTTTATCACCGAATCATTTCCCGGACAGTTCAAGAACTGGTTTTATTCGCTGATTGCCATGTCGACGGTTTTGGAAAAACGAAATCCGTTCAAGCTGGTTTTGGGGTTTGCTTCGATGCTCGGCGAGGACGGACGTCCGATGCATAAATCCTGGGGGAATTCGATCGAATTCAACGAAGGGGCCGATAAGATCGGCGTCGACGTGATGCGCTGGATGTTCGTTGTCCAGGATCCGGAGCAGAACCTTTTATTCGGCTATAAGAAAGCCGATGAAACAAGAAGGAGATTCCACCTGATGCTATGGAATATCTATAACTTTTTTATCACTTATGCGTTGGTTGACAAATGGGAGCCGGGGGTAAATGAAAAGTCGAACATACAATCGGATAACATCCTGGATCGCTGGATCGTTTCAAGGTACGGCAATACCTTAAAAACGGTAACCCGGGCTTTGGAAAATTTTGATGCGCAAATTGCTTCGGTTTCGATAGAAAATTTCGTATCGGATCTATCGCTTTGGTATATCCGAAGGAGCCGCGAGAGGGTAGGCCCGGCAAGTGATGAAGATAAAGACAGGAAAGCTTTTTATGAAACCTTGTATTTTATTCTCCTGAATCTGGCCAGGATGCTGGCGCCGTTTGCCCCTTTTGTTGCGGAAGAAATTTATCTTAATCTGACAAAGGAGGAGTCGGTACATTTGTCTTTCTGGCCGAAATTCAACGCTTCGGATATCGATGATAAGCTGGAAAGCGAGATGGCCAATGCCAGGCTTTTGGTAGAGGCGGCACATGCATTGCGTAAACAAGCCGAAGTGAAGGTAAGGATCCCGATAAAGAAAATGACTTATTCAGGGCCCGTCAAATTATCCTTGAAAATTTTAAAAATCGTCCAGGACGAAATAAATGTCTATGAGCTGGTTTATACAAAAAAACAGGACACGTATGAAGTCTTTGCTAAAACAAGCGACGACAACCTTGACCTTAATTTCGGATTGGCGCGAGACATTGTCAGGAAGATCCAGGAAGAAAGGAAGAGATTGCAAACCAGACCCGATGAGAAAATAAAAATCACCCTGCCGTTTTGGCCCCGGGAGCACGAAGAGTTCATAAAAAAGAAGGCATTGATCAGTGAAATAATCGAGAATGAGAAGTTCTCCGTGATAAAAGATGAAAGGTAAAATCATCGATCTCGAATGGCAGCTCCTGCTTCCCGTGGTAATTCTGGTTGCGATCAGCTTGTTGACTTTATTTTCGGTCGATATAAGTTACATGAAAAGCCAGATGCTATTTTTGGGAATTTCCATCCTGGCTTTTTTTGTTTTTGCCAACACCAACGTCAAAATCTTTAAGCTTTATTATTCGCCTGTTTATTTTATTTCGATAATCCTGTTACTTTTGGTTTTTTTGGTCGGCGTTGAGAGCAGAGGTTCACTTAGATGGGTTGAATTTGTCGGGTTCAGGATACAGTTTTCAGAGATACTCAAACCTTTTTTGGCTTTAAGCCTTGCGAGCTTCATCGCGGACAAGAAAACATTAAATTTTTCGACTCTGGTGAAAATTTTTGCGCTTTTGCTGCCGTTAACGCTTTTGATTTTTTTACAGCCAGACCTGGGCGATGCACTGATATACGGTCTGGTTGTGGTATGTGTGATGATGTATATCGGATTTTCATATAAATATTTTGCCACGCTTTTGCTGCCGGTTCTACTGGCGGCTCCGATACTCTGGAATTTTTTACACGACTATCAAAAACAGAGGATACTTACTTTTTTGGATCCTGGAAGGGACCCCCTGGGTACTTCCTATAATGTCATTCAATCCGTGATAGCGGTCGGATCGGGAATGCTAATCGGAAAAGGGCTTGGCATGGGCACGCAGTCGGGACTTCGCTTCCTGCCGGAAAGACATACGGACTTTATTTTTGCAACTATTGCCGAACAGCTTGGGTTTGTGGGGTCATTACTGATTATAATTTGCTTCGGGCTGTTTTTGTACCGGATATATAAAAATTTGCAGAATATCGATGACCGTTTTTCAAAGATCTTCTATGCTTCCGTTTTTTTTATGTTTTTACTTCAGGTGTTTGTAAACATCGGCATGAACATCGGGATTTTGCCGATCGTGGGGGTAACCTTGCCGTTCGTTTCTTACGGTGGCAGTTCGCTTTTGTCAAATTTTATATTTTTAGGATTATTAACGGCGATTGGAAAGTCGTCCAAACCTTCGGACGTCCTGGAAATAAAGTAATTTTTTTGTTATAATCGTAACTTATGAAATACGTCGTAATCAAAACGGGCGGTAAACAATATAAAGTCTCTGAGGGCGACGTTATTCAGGTGGACAGACTTTTAGAAGACAAGGATGGCACGGTGAATTTTAACGAAGTGCTGTTAAAAGTCAGCGACGGGTCGGTAAAAATCGGAAATCCCTTTTTAAAGGGTGAAAAAGTATCGGGGAAATTACTGTCACAGGTTAAAGGTGATAAGATCAGGGTACAAAAATACAAATCCAAGGTCAGATACCGAAGGACAACCGGTTTTCGTTCCAGCCTTTCGAAAGTATCGATAGATAAGATCTAATCCTTCAGCTTCGAGTAAAATAAATTGACCGACTTTGATATCTTGACAGATTGTGAAAATCGTAGTTAAAATATAGCAAGTTTTCACGAAAGGAATTCTTATGGCACATACAAAAGCACAAGGCGCAGTCAGAGGAAACAGAGATTCAAAAGCAAAACGTTTAGGCGTAAAGGTATACGGTGGACAGAAAGTTACCGCCGGAAACATCATTGTCAGGCAAAAAGGAACAAAATTCTACCCAGGCAAAGGTGTGTCTATGGGCAGGGACTTTACGCTTTTTTCTTTAATCGACGGAACGGTCGCGTTTAAGGCCCTTAGGGGAAAGAAATTAGTCGAGGTGTCGGCATAAGTTATGGATAACGAAGACAGAATTTTCGAGATAGATATTAGTTTGCTGCAGGCAAATCCGCTTCAACCGAGAGGGATAATTTCACCCGAATCACTTCAGGAGCTGGTCGATTCCATCAGGGAGCACGGTGTATTGGAGCCTCTGGTCGTTGCCAAGACTCCGGCCGGATACCAGATAGTTGCCGGCGAAAGGAGATGGAGAGCATCGAAGATCTTAGGTTTGGTGAAAGTACCGGTGGTGATCCGCGAAACTACTCCGCAGGGAATGCTGGAGATGTCCATTGTCGAAAACGTTCAGAGGGAAGATTTAAATCCCATCGAAAGAGCACAGGCGTATAAGCGTTTGATCGACGAATTCGGCCTGGGTACAAACGAGGTGGCAAGAAGGGTAGGGAAAAGCGCGCCGACCATTTCCAACACCATCAGGCTTTTAACCCTTCCGGATGCCATAAAAGATGCTTTGGTCGCGGGAGTGATCACCGAGGGGCATGTCAGGCCGTTAATTTCTTTGGGAGATACCCAGCTGATGCTTGACTTGTTCAAGCGGATCTTAAAGGAAAACAGCACCGTCAGGCAAACCGAAGAATTCGCCAGACAAGCCAAAGGGGAGATCGAGAAAAGGGAGCCAAGGTCCAAGGTACACAAGCTCTGGGTACCGGAACTGGACGAGATGTCAAAGAGTCTTCAGGAAAAACACGGTTTTTCAAAAGTAGCCATATCACAGTCGCGCGCCTTAGCTAAAATATCGATCTTTATTAAAGGCGATGTAGATGTTACCGGACCGATGATCAAAAAAGTGTACGAACTCCTGGATAAAAGCTAATTCTTCGAAATATACGGATTGGAAACAAAACCCATTTTTCCCGGTGGCCAATAGATAAAGGCGGATTTTCCTACAATCAGGGATCTGTCGACAAGACCCCATTCTCTTGAATCGGAACTGAACATCCGGTTGTCGCCCAAAACGAAATACTTGTCCGGTGGAATTTTTAACGGTTTATTATCGGGCAAAAATGCACCTCCCAGAGTCTGGATATCGGGTTTTAGGTATTTACTTTCATCCAGCAGCTTATTGTTAATGTAGACTTTACCATTTTTTAATAGAACCGTATCCCCCGGAACGCCGATGACCCTTTTGATATAATCCTTGTCTGGTTCGGGGGGAGCATTGAAAACGATAACGTCACCGGTTCTTAGTTTCCCGGATGTGACCCGGTAGAAACCGAAGTTCTCAAAACCGACAAGATTGGTAATTACATATTCCTGATCCTGAAAGTTCGGATACATGGAATCTCCCTTTACCTCGAAAGGTCTGAAAAGCGTTACGTATATAAACAGGAAGATGGCGGCCGCGATTAGGAAAGTTTGAACCGAATCAAGGAGAAAGTAATAAATTTTACGAATCAGTGTCATTAACAATTCATTTTCCCATGAGAGGCAAACTTTGTCAATGAGCCCACTTTAAGTTATAATGGTTTTAGGGACTTGTAGCTCAGTGGTAGAGCGCTTCATTCACATTGAAGAAGTCAGAGGTTCGAATCCTCTCAGGTCCACAGGTTCGACATTTTAACGAAAATGAAAAATAACATAGTACTATATACTTTGCTTGGATTGGTTGGGATTGTCGTTTTTGTCTGGATCGGTAATTTTTTTGTGCCTAAGGTACCAAAAGTAGTTACGGTTACCTCATCAAACAATCAACAGGGATTTATAAATTCATCAGATATTTATTTTCCACAAGGAATGACTTTTGCCAAAGCTATTTCGGGTTATCAGGACCTTGGGCAAAATGCTCTTTATTATGATTATAACCCCATAGGTCTTCAGGGAGACGAATGGGTCGCTACGGTCAAAGTTGATTCGGATGCAGACTGGAAAGCCAAATTAAAAAGTTTTGAAGATTTTTACCAGCCGATAATAAACTTGAACGATTGGGTAAGCCAGCAACAGATAAAAAATAAGCAGCTGGCAACGCTTACCGCAGATAATGATCTGGGAGGGGTACATGGCTACTTTAAGTATGTAAACGGTCAAGTGCAAGTGATTTTGCTCTATAACGAAAAGGACAGTAATACATATCCTACCAACGAGCAATTACGATTGTTTCTAAGTAACGTCACCGATATAAGTGATAAAATTAAATAACTTCTTATCCTCGGTAAATTACATTTTATATTCAAGAGCCTTGAGTGAACCAATTTTAAACAGCATTAAGTTGTTAACACTAAAATACACTGTTATAATCCCTCTATTGTACATTTATGACAGTTTTGTTTTTTGCTAGGTTATTTTATCCGCACATTGGAGGCGTGGAAAAGCATGTTTTGGAAGTAGGCAGAAGACTAGTTAAGAAAGGTCATAAAGTTACAGTTATAACCGAAAATTATCAGTCTCTGTCTGCAATTGATAATATCGAAGGAATCAAAATTATAAGAGTTAAAGTCGGCAGTAACGAAATGTTAAAAAAATTTAGAATTTGGTTAGCGCTTGTTAAACATATATATCTAATTAAGAACGCAGATATTATTCATTGCCATGATATTTTTTTCTGGTATTTGCCATTCAAACTAATATTTCCCACAAAAAAAGTTTATACAACCTTTCATGGATACGAAGGCAATAAAATACCCGGTATAAAAGCGAAGTTCATGCATAAAATTGCGGAAAAATTTTCAAATGGCAATATTTGCATAGGCAATTTTTATAAAAAATGGTACGGGACAAAAGCTACGTATATAAGTTACGGGGCGGTTGATAAGAAATTAATAGAGCAGGGTAAAAATCCAACTAAGCCTGTTAAAGACGCGATGTTCTTGGGAAGACTGGAAGATGAGACAGGAATAATGGAGTATTTAAAAGCAGTAAAGGAGTTAAACATATCGCTTGATGTATTTGGGGATGGAAGTCTAGAAAAATCTTCGAGAGCGTTTGTTGTTAAAAATAAACTAAACGTAAATTTTAAAGGATTCGTGAGTAACGCGACCGATTTTATAAAGGATTACAAATATGTTTTTGTTTCAAGGTATTTAGGGATTTTGGAAGCGATGGCCTTAAAAAAACCTGTATTTGCAGTTTATAATAATCAAATTAAGAAAGATTATCTTGAGTTCACGCCTTTTGCTCCTTACATTTCAATCTCAAAAGACGGTGAAATGATTTATAAAGAGATCAAAAACTATAATAAAGTTAAATTTGATTCGAAAGTTAACAAAGCCTATGAGTGGGTAAGAAATCAGACTTGGGAAAACATGACAAATCTGTACTTAAGGCTATGGGCATGAAAAAAAATATAAAAATTATTTTAAATATAATTCTCAATAGATTTGGCTTTCAAACCATCCCTATGTATGAACTTAAATATATAAACGAAAAACACCAGGAAGCAGTAAATGAATATGTATGTTATTTAAGAGAAACGATATTTAAAGATATTAAAGAAGACCTACAAAGGAATAAGTTATTGACTAAATTATACGGTACAACTGTCGGTGAGGCTATGTATATCATAGATTGCTTAAATAAAACATCCGACATCACAGGTGAAGTATGTGAATTCGGGGTAGCAAATGGGTCAACCTCCGTACTGATCGCAAACGAAATCAAAAGTACAAATAAAAAACTTTGGCTTTATGATTCATTTCAAGGTTTATCAAAACCCACAAAAGAAGACGTTTTAATTAATGACATTTTTAACCTCGGCGCTATGGTAAATTATGAATCTACCATGAGTTATCCAGATTCATATGTAAGATCAAAATTAACGTCTATAAACTTTCCTAAAAGGAGGACAAGAATTATCACTGGATTTATCGATAAAACGATATATTTAAGCCTGCCAAAGAAAGTGGCATTTGCCTATATAGATTTTGACTTATATGAGCCAACAATGATAACCCTGGACCGTTTAGACAGAGTATTATCAAAAGGCTCATTTGTAGTGGTAGATGATTATGATTATTTTTCTTCGGGTGTAAAAATTGCTGTTGATAAGTTTGTTAAAAAACATAGGAAGTATAAGCTTATAATGCCTAAAAAATTTGCAGGTAAATTCTGCATTTTACATAAATTTAAGTGATGCTTAATATTCTAAATAATGCTTACCACTTAGCTTATATTAACTTCGCGCTAGTTATCATAGCAAGTCTTTTAATTCTTTTTTACAGGTATGTCTATCCCAAAAGAAAAATACATCCTGTCCTGATGATTATAATATTTTCTCTAATAGCATCATGGAGCGTTTTTAGACCGGGAACATATCAATCGGGAGATTTAAGGACTCATACCGTACAGCTAATGTCATTTTATGACAATTTACAGCAAGGCAATTTATTTCCAATCTGGGCTGGACAATTATGTGGAGGAAACGGATGTCCGGTATTAGAGTTTTTTTATACACTGCCTTACTATATTGCATCTTTTTTTCATTTTGTAGGTTTTTCATATTTAACCAGCTTAAAAATTTTACTTGCGGCTTCTTTTATAATATCGGGATTAACCATGTATCTGTGGGCAAAGGATGAATTCGGGAAGAAAGCCGGAATTGTGGCGTCCGTTTTTTATTTATTTGCTCCATATCATTTGATCGATTTTCATTTTAGGGCCGGAATTGGTGAAGTTTTATCTTTTGTTTTTATTCCATTAGTATTCTTGTTTGCAAAAAAAATTATTGAATCACCCAAAATTAAATACATACTTGGATTAACCTTAAGCATTTCATTTTTATTAATGTCACATTCGAGTACAACCGCAGCAGTTTTGCCTATTCTATTTATTTATGCATTGATTAACTGGTATTATAAAAAGAAAAAATTAATTAGTGAGTTATTGTTATTTGTAA
This sequence comes from Candidatus Levyibacteriota bacterium, assembly GCA_027334565.1. Taxonomy (GTDB): domain Bacteria; phylum Patescibacteriota; class Microgenomatia; order Levybacterales; family UBA12049; genus DAHWUP01. Next base: position 24,038 of record DAHWUP010000003.1, read on the forward strand.
TTGCTTTAATTTTTAGTGCCGGACTATTAACATATTATTGGTTACCTGCCTTAAGTGAGGTAAGGTATACATGGTATGGCTTATGGACAGTGGGAGATTTCAGGCCGATATGGGAATATTTAATTTCTCCGGCTAGATATGGTCTCCTATTTCAGGGAAATCATGGTGAGTATCGACTGATTGTAGGTTATTTCCAATTAATTGCAGTTATTGCCTCTATTTTTTTAATTCTCAAAAGTAAATTTGATAAAAGAATGGAAAGATTATTAATATTCTTTATAATATTTTTCTTCTTGTTCTTTTTTATGATGACGGAATCTTCAAAGCCGCTTTGGGAAAGTTTTTCTGTTTTAAATACTTTTTTGATGGTTTGGAGATTACTTATTCCAATTGCTTTTATCACATCCGCAATTGCTGCAATTGTATCAACCAAAATTAAAAATGATTATCTTCTAACTTTAATTTGTTTTGCAACGATAGTAATTACTTTATTGAATTGGGGCAATCGTAAAATGGTTGAACCTCCTACGAATCCGTTTTACGCCGAAGTGGAAAATTATACGGAGTATGTTCCTTACAAAAACATTAATTCTCTTGGTGAACTACCGCATGCATCGATAAAATATAAGATCGTTACTACTTCGAAGGCAAGAAGTATTCCGATAGAATTCATTAACGGAAATGGGTCTTATTTTCAAATAACGAGGTTGGAAGAAAAACACGAATATGTTCTGAAGGATAACGTCAATTCTTTGATTCAAGAAAATACATATTATTTCCCTGGTTGGAAAGTATATGTAGATAACTTAGCTACACCTATAAATTATAATAACGCATTCGGCAGTATTAGGTTTTCGGTAAACAAAGGGGTTCATAAAGTTATTGTTGTACTTGAGGACAGTCAAATTAGGAGAATTTCCAAGTATATAAGTTTGATATTTATTGTATTACTGTTGGTTTTCCTTTTTTCTTTAAAGAGAATTATATCTCTTATTGATAAGGTGTTTAGGATTTGATAATCTATATCGATTATGAGCCTATCTCAAATCACCTCTGGTTATAGAGCAACGCTTATAATTCCGGTTTATAAAAAATGGATAAAACCAGGAGAAGGGGTGTTGGATGTGGGTTGTGGTAACGGTGTGGTTTCAGCGAAGCTAAAAAAAAGTTTAAAAATAAATTTAACCGGATGCGATGTCATAAATTATCTTAGTCATGACATCCAATACGTAAAGATGCAAAATAAGGAAAAATTACCTTTTAACAAATATTCATTTGACGTAACTATGTTCAACGACGTATTGCATCATACGGAAAAAGAAAATCAGCTAAAATTACTTGATGAAGCGTTCAGGGTATCAAAAAGAATTTTAATTTTTGAAGTACAACCTACGATTCGAGGGAAAATTTTTGACTACCTTCTTAATAAAATTCATAATTTGGGAATGAATATTCCTTTTGCTTTCAGGACCATAGATGAATGGCAATTGTTATTTAAAAAAAAGGGTTATAAATTTAAAACGGAAAGTATTTCGAGTCCATTTTTATATCCATTTAAACATATAGCATTTTTATTAGAAAAATGAACACTACGCCGAAAATAAAGATTACAATCTTAATGCCTGCTCTAAACGAAGGCAAAACGATAATTAAAACAATAAACGATTGCTATAAGCATACTCAATACGATGTAGATGTTTTGGTGGTAACAGACAGCAAGATCAAAAAGGATACCCTTGAGGCGGCAAAGACAACCAAAGCCAGGATCATAGATATCGGTAAAGGTAAGGGCAAGGGTTATGCCGTACGCAAAGCGATTCCTTTTTTAAAAAACGATATAATAGTTCAGCTCGATGCGGATTACCAGTTTTTGCCTACAGATTTACCTAAAATGATCCAGCCATTATTACAGGGATACGATGTTACCTTGGGGACTAGATACCAGAGAGGTTCCCATATCGCAAAAGATTCCGTTAGTCTCCTAAGGTTATTTGGAAGTTACGGATTGTCGGCAGTTACTTCCATATTTGCGAAACAAAGAATAACCGATGTCATGGCAGGATATAAGGGATTTAACAAAGGTGTTTTGAAAAAATTGAATCCCAAAACAGATCATTTCGGATATGAGGCGGAATTAGTTTTAAAGGCAGAGTATTACCGCATGAAAATAATTAATGTTCCGATATCTTACAGGAAGAGAAAAGAAGGCAGAACAAGCGTTAGCAGTATCAGGGATGGTCTTTTGGTTTTAAGAACGATAATAGGTGTAGGTAAATATAATTTTTGGAAAGCATAAGCATAATAATGAATAAACCCGCCAAACTTAATATATTGGAAAATATTACGATTGGCAAGTCTTCGAACCTAAGTTGTACATCATAAAGCCCGGGTTTTACGGTAAATTCAATCACTCCCTTAGGAGATGCTTTGGTTATAGAAATCGGGTAGTTTTTACCGTTAAGATATAAATTCCAGCCCGGAAAATATAGTGTATTTTCCCTTAATAAAGAAGTTTTTGAAACACTAAGAGCATATTCGTGAAAGTTTGTTGTTCTTAAAAGTTGCTTGACATCAGTCTGTCCTTTTATTACTTCCAGATGATTTTTGGGTATTTTACTTTCCCAGGTGTTGTTAGGGTCTGTCCAAACTGGAGCGGCCTGACCCAAACCTGCCCCATCGGCTGTGCTTAACGGTAACTGTTTTATCAAATATGTATCGTTAATTTGGGAAATAACCTGTCTGTTGCCCCAGTTTAAAATTGTGGAACCGATTGTGACTAAAAAAATTAGTATAAGTAGTAACTTGTTTTTTAAACCGTATAATATAGTAGCAGCTAAAACAGATGTCGTTAGGCTAATAATCAAGAGCAGTCTGTAAACAAATTGAAAGTGCTTAATAAATGGAATTATCTCCCAAAGGGGAGCCGAAAGACTTTGCATCATAAAGAAATAACCTAGGAAAAATAATAAAAATAATTTAATAAGCGGTTTATCCTTAAAATTCAATATGTTCTTAAGCAAGAGATAAAAAGCGATGATTACAAATATTACTTGCATATATCCTATTATGTAAGATAATTCTCCTTTAGGACCTTGAAAAAGTAAACCGAGTCTCCAGGGCGAGTAAATAAATTCAAAAAAATTTGGAAAGGTTATCGATGAAATTGTAGATTGTTGAGTATATTTGAGCAAAAATATCGTAGGAAGCCATGAATATGCTGTAAGCATCATACCTAATGCTAGTGATATAAGACCAAGAACAAGTTTTTTGATATGGTGCTTTTTACGTCTATACCAACAGAACCAGAGGTAGGCTACAAGAAGCGGTGGAGAGGCTAAGGAGATCGCAGGATGCGAAATTACTAATAATGCAAATGATAAAGCTAATAGTAGAAAATACTTTATGGAAGTGCTTTCGACAAATTTCTTTATGAGATATAAATTAACCGGCAAAATGACAAACGCCAATATCTCTCCGACATCGGCCCTGAAATGCAGATCGACCAGGTGATAAGGTGCAAAGAGGTAAAAAATAGAAGCTATGAAACCTGCTTTTTCATTTAACTCCTCTTTTATCCAGGTAAACATAGCTATGCCTGACGCGATATAAGAAAATGCCAGTAGTAGTTTTGTCGAAAGCACAAAAGAAATACCGACGGAATGAAAAAAAGAAATGATGTAATAGGGAAGAGAGTAGATAAAGATAAAGGCCGGAAATCCAAACGTGGCATTAAGTTCTCCGGCCCATCTTGGGATAAGAATTCCTTCGGTTAATGACTTATAAAAAGCGATTGCGTTTGTGATATGAATCCATAAGTCCCCACTTTCATAAACGCCGGGTCTGAAGATGCTCCAGACGGGAAGAAGCGAAATCAAAATCAACAAATAAAGCAAATTAATTTTTTTCTTAAGGATATAATTATAAATAAAAAGACAGAAACCGAAAGCCAAAACAAGAATCAGGTTAATAAGACTTAATGCGTAGGGATTAATCATTATATCTTAGGTATTTTACTTTATTTTTTGTATAATAACAAAATATAACTCAATGAACAAAGTAAAAAAACAAATATTTTTGCTCCTGATATTTTTTTGGATAATCCTATCGATTTTTGATGTATTTTATAATTTGATTAAGTTTTTCCCCGAAGCAAGACAATGGATTTTCCTTTCGGATTCGCAGAAACGTGTTTTGGTTTACGGTCCTATTTATAATTTTTTAAGTTTTGTAGATAAATACACAAATCCAAATACTTCGATCCTTATCTATTCCAAGGATGATAAGGCGTATTACTTGGGCAGATATATGCTATACCCTAAGAATATTACTGTAGTAGTAAACACACAACAACTAATCAAAGAGGCAAGTAACAGAAAATTCAATTACGTTGCGTTAAATGATTACAGCACAAAGCTAGTTGATTATAAAGCCATAGCAACCGTTTCGTCGGGAATTCTTTATAAAAAGTTATGAATGTCATTTTAGTGTTTTTGTCTATCGTATTTATAACCGTAATTGGATACTCGTTTATTAATTTCTTTAAGATCCTAAATGGGTTTGATAAGCTACTGAGACTTTCCTATTCTTTTGGATTGGGAATAATTTTTGTAAGTTTTCAGCTTTATTGTTATTCCAGATTGAATATAGTATGGACAAGCGCAGATATACTTACTCCTTGGGTTATTTTTATTCTCATACATATAATCAAAAACCGGAACTTGTTAACTAAGTTACCTAAGTGGCCAAGATTAAAAAAAGTGGATTATCTACTATTATTTTTTATCGCGTTTTGTACATTTTATGCTGTTTTTGAAGCGCTTATCCGACCACCTGTTGCCTGGGATTCTTGGGCGGCATGGTTATTCCAATCAAAGATGTTTTTCCTCGGCAACAACATAGACCCCTCATTGCTTAGGCATTATAATTTTTATTACCCGATTCTTTATTATCTTTTAAACTCCTTTGTTTTTATTATTATTGGAAATTTTGACGATACGTCAATTCTATTGATTTCTTCGGCTTTCTATTTTTTTACATTATTATTATTTTTTGGTTTCACAAGCCGAAGGTACGGTATAAGAAAAGGATTGTTTTTTACTTTTTTGTTGGCGGCATTGCAAAACCTTATCCGTCACGGCGGGAGGATGGAGGCCGGATTAGCAGATCTTCCCTTAGGCTATTTGGCTTTCTGTTCCACCACGTTATTACTGGACTACATTGATAATAAAGGAGTTAAAACATTAACATTAATGTCAATTTTTTTAGCCGGTACGGCTCTTACTAAGAGCGAAGGTTTGCCGTTTGCGTTGGTTATTAGTGCAATCGCCATTTACTACATATTTAAAAACAAATTATTCAGTCATTTTATATATCTACTGATTTGGGTAGTGCCTATAGTCGATTGGGAAGCTTACAAACGAAGCAATGGGATTATGAGTTATTTTTCTGGCCACTACTTTGTCACATCTTGGATAAAGTTTTCAGATTCGCTTCTTGGAACTTTAAAAGAATTAATCAATATAAAAAGCTGGAATCTTATTTGGTTTTCATACTTTGTTTCGCTCATGCTCAAAAAATCGTGGACTAAATACGGTTTGATACTAAATGTTATTGTACTGTCCCAACTTATTTTCTATATTGTCACTTATATTTTTACGGCTGGAAACTCCCCAGAGAGCTCCATAGAAAGGCTATTGATCCATATAGTGCCCATAGCAATGCTGGAAATAATGTTTGTTATTAATTACGAGAAATTTAACTTGGGGAAATTATTTGGCTTTAAAAACCGTAAGATAATGAAATTTATAGCTGATTACGTCTCCTGAATTAACTTTAAGTAAAGTTACTTTACTATTTCCCGGAAGATTAAACACCTTATAAGGATAATTGATAATATACTGATAGTTCTCATCATCGGGGAAAACGATATCTGTAACATTTTTAGGAATTATAAGAGTCAGGTTTTTATTCTCAAATTGTCTCATGTTCCAGTCCTTTTGGTCTCTTTCCAGGTGTAAAATTCCGGGAGTGTTATCGGCTAAACCGTCCAGACTTACTACCTCGTACTTCTTTAAGTAATAACCATATGGACGCCAAAGGACAGAATTGGTAATTATAATAGTATTTTTGGGGTTGAATTTAGACAAAATAAAGTTAACCTTACTACCGGTTTTTAGGTCGTTTTTTCTGATATCCGAATAATGGAAGGATGTGGGACGATACGGCAGGACGTACCGAGGATCACGGTTATAAAAAAACCAATACAAATTAAAAACTGCGATACAAAAAACTATCAAAATGAATAACTGTTTATTATTTTGAATTACTTTCCAAACAGCATATGAAACTAACATTAATAGCGCGGCCAGATAACTCATTTGGTAACCCGCATGTTCCGATCTCAACAGCAAGTTATAAGCAAAACTGGGTAAAATCCAAGCAGAGTAAAAAATTATAGTCTTGTAATATCTGTTACTTATTTTAAAACTATCCTTATATATTTTCCAAAAATAATAGAGTAACGCTAAACTTGATAACCCAAAGCTTAAAAGAAAGCCTTTGACGATTAACTCCAGTCTTTGAAAAACGGTACTGTGAGTCAGCGATGCCAATAAAAAACTGATGGATATGTTAACGAAGTTAAGTACGCCTGTATAGTATAGAAGAGGAATTACCCATATTAAAGTAATTATTGTGAATGTAATGACTGCTTTTATTTTTTCTTTTGCCGTAAGGAACAAAAACCCCAATATCAATAAACCAAATATTTGAAATGTTTCCTGTGGTCTAATTCCAAAACTGATCCCGAAAACAATCCCGAAAATTATACCTAAATTATTTCCTTTCTTTACATAAATAAGATAAGTAATAAATGCCAATAATGTTGTTGTGGCAGGTATCGTGAGGTAAGCATATGGCGTTAGGCCGAAATAATAAAATGTTGAGCCGGTTAAAAATATTATTGACGCGGTCAGTCCTACAATTCTATGATACCATGCTTTGCCTACTAAATATAAAGCAATGGCGCCTACAACTGACGCCAACACGCTAACCATAAGAATCGCAAAATGAGGATCTTTAAAAAATATGTAGAAGAATTTTCCCATAGCAATATATAGGGGATATCCCGGAGGCGCAGGTGTCTGTTGTATAAGTGAAAACCTAACGACTGCTATACTGTACTGTGGTCCATCCCAATGGGATTGAATTTTTTCTAACAAAAGAAACCGTGAAAAAAAGGCAACCAACCCCAGTATAAAACACAAAAGTATATCGTAATTATTTAAATTTAGTTTTTTTACAAATTTACTCATTATTGAATTTATATACACCTTCGCCATCTATGGTAGTGATTAGAGTATAGTTGCCGAAAATATAATTTGAAATTTCTGGCAATCTAACGACGTTATTGATTTCATCAACCGCCCATGCGTGTTTATTGTAAAGGATGTATTTGGGCTTTGCGGTTTTTAATTCTGATAGCATTTTTTCACGCATAGATTTTAAGTCGGCAATATATGGCAAATCGTAAATAGTAGCATCGTCTCTGTTTAAAATGAAATATAATACCGGCTCGTCCGATAATATAAATAAATCATCTTTGGGAGTAGTATTAACAGTAAAATAAGCCTTTAAGTCTTTGAAATATTTTTCCTGTTTTTGAGAAATAAGTATAGGGCCTATATATCCTGGGTTAGCTTTGTTTACAGTTAAAGCATGCGGAAGTTTGGCGATGTTTTTAATTTGCGGATTATTGATATAAAGCAATCTAGCAATAAAAAACATAATCAACAAAGTGGAAAACAAATATATTTTTTTACCGGTCGTAAATTCATTAAAACTTTTTACGAAATAGTATGACAATATTAGAAGTAACGGTGCCAATCCGAAAAACAGATGAGGAAAATCCGGGCGTCCCACAAAAGAATAGAACAAAAACAGCGAATAAAAGAGTATTAAAGATAATTTTATGTCTGTGGCGGTGATTTTTTTTAGTATCAATTTGAGCGTGTAGATCAACAACAAATAAACGTTTATCATTAGCGTGTAATAGATGAACATATTTTTAGAAAGTAAAAATTTGATCCAAGCCACCAATTTAATACTTTTTGGAATCTGATTAAAGATATCAGGTAAGTTTTGACCGTTTGGTGTATTGATTCCGGAAAAATCCGTTAAGACCTGTTTGGTAACCGACAGATAACCTGATAACCAGCCTTCTACCCCGGCCCAGAAAATAAAAACCAATGCGACAAGTACCAAGCCCAAAGACAGTTTTGTTATTTGTAAGATATGAACAGTTTTACTCTTCGAGTAAAAAATTTTTACGATATAATAAAAATAAGTAAGCAATATAGTGAAAATGCCTATTTCGGGACTAACCAGGAAAGCCAGGCCATTAAATATGCCTGTAGCAAAGGCAATCAGTTTACTATTGCTTCGAATCGATAATATTAAAAAATACAAGATCAAAAATCCCAACGCCTGCCTTAAAATCATTATCGGTAGAAGAATTAGCATTATGTTCATGAGATATCTTCCTACTCGCTTAAGACCGATCTCAAGCATTAAAATATTTGTCACAATAATCCCGAATATACTTCCTAAGATAATATAAATCCTGACCAAAAAAACAGAAGGACTGAATAATTTGAATAAAAGATATAAAGGGTAGACAAACAAAGGACCGTAAGTTATATAAATATCTCTAAACATCAATTTGCCATGTAGCATCTGATTTGCCCAAGCGGCGAATTGGCCTTCGTCGATCACATTGATATCACCGAAAAAAGGACTTAAGGTCTGGGCCGAACCTACCATGAAAGCCAATATGCAAAATATGACTATCTCGAAAAAAATTATCTTTTTTTGAGCTTTAATAATGTCCATATGCTCCAAAAAATCAAAGAAACGATGAAATTAAACATGAGAAAGGTATACAAGAAATAATAATCCTGCTGTTTCGGATAATTGTATTCCGTAAGCCAGTTTATGGCAGATGTCGCGGGAATTTTAAATTTAAAGTTAAATATCATTAAGATGAACGAATAAATCAGTGAGGAGGTAATTAATGCAAACGACATGAATATCATATGCTCCGGTATGCTTATATTTTTTGAGGCTTGAGTTCTCCAATACCCGAACCTTGATAGCGGTAAAACTATTGAATAGGCCTTGAGATATTTTGGAAGCCATCGTAAAAGTTTGAAATTTGACTTTCCGGCCGGACGATCGTACCAAACCGTAGGGATTTCACCTATTTTATAACCCTTTTTAAACGCCTTCAGTGTTATTTCCAGAGAATATTCAAAACCACCGGTGCTTTCGATCTGAATTTTTTCAAGAAGAGTTTTGCGGTACATTTTAAAAGCATTAGTGGCGTCATGCGTCGGAAGTTTGAAAAGATAATGCAGGGTAAGACCGGCAGTTTTTGAAAGAAAAGTTTTAAGCATTGGTCCTCCAATCTTCTTTCCGCCTTTCATGTATCTTGAACCGCAGATAATATCATAGCCCTGGCTAATTTTTTTATACATTTTGTCGATGTCCGAAAGATCATCCGAAAGATCCGCCATTACCGCAACAACCGCTTTGCCTCTGGCCTTGAAGAATCCGGTTTTAATAGCATTGGTTACTCCGCGACCGTTACCGGTAGAATTCTTGGCCAATAAAATGTTTTTGCTTTTTGAAGAAATAAGATATTTTTTGACTACGGAAACTGTAGGATCATTTGTTTGGTCATAAATAATAAATACCTCGTAAGAATTTTTCACCTTATCTGTTATTTGTCGCAATAATTCGATAATAGTTTTTTCTTCGTGAAATACGGGTATGACTATTGATATGATGGGATTATATCGCGCCATTTTCAATTTGGGTTTTTATCCAGGGTATGACCTCGTCCAGAATCTGCTCCAAGCTTGTTTTTGCTTCGAATCCAAGAATTCTTTTGGCCTTCGAAGTATCAGGCACTCTTTTTTGCACGTCATACGTATAAGGCTTATCGGAAACGTATTTGAACGGATTTTTTTGGTCGGTTTTTTCCCAGATAAGTTTAGCCAATTCCAATACGGTTGTGGATTTATTTGTTGAAAGATTGAAATCTTCATTCAATGCTTTTTTGGAAAATACCGCCAGTTTTATTCCCTCTGCGAGATCTCCGCCGTAGGTATAATGTCTGATCTGGTTGCCATTGCCTAAGATATGAAGAGGGTATTGGCCCTTTAATGCCTTTTGAACGAGATCCGGAACGACATGGCTCATGGCTAGGTTGATATTTCCGCTTTTTATTTCTTTTCCGGTGATAGCTCTTGCTTCGCCTATCCCGACGCAGTTGAACGGCCTAACAACGGTATAAGGCAGCCCGTATTGTTCGTATGCTCCTTTGGCAAAGTATTCGGTTGCAAGTTTTTGGAATCCGTATGTGGATTTAGGGGGAGGGGAAGTAAGTACGGCGGATTCGGGGGTAGGGAACCGATCGACGGATTCAAATACCATGCTAGAAGAAACCACAGTTATTTTTTTAAGCCGGTACTTGTCGTGGGCATATATCGCCGCATCGAAGGTGGATGCGGTTATGCGTTCGTTTTCTGCCAGAAGGTCATAAGCGAGCTCGTGAAAATAACTTATTCCCCCGATTTTTGCCGCCAATGCTATTAAGTGATCGCAGTCCTTTAAAAGTTCTTTTAAAAGCCTGGTATTTTTTACATCTCCTCTTACAAGTTGGTAATTTTTATGACTATCATAATTTTTATTGACTTTACCGTATTTTGAGAAGTTATCGATCCCGACAACCTTATGGCCGTCACGTAAAAGATTTTCAACCAAATATCCACCGATGAAACCGGATGAGCCGGTTACCAATATTTTCATTTGCTGTTTCGTAAAAGATTTACCTGGTTTACCGTAAATACCAGTTTATTGATGCCGAATGTATTCCAAACGTCGCAGATATAAACGTTTTTATTAAGCTTTTTAAGGATTTCGCCGGCTTTATCTTCGTATACTTTATGTCTGGTGGCCACAAACAGCACATCAATGCCTTTTAAGGCTTCATTTAAATCGTTTAGTACTTCCTGCTGTGAATACTCCTTTACATATGGGTCATGTAAAACGATTTTGGCGTGTTCACGGATAAGTGCTTTCCTGATCTTAAAGCTTAACGATTCCCTGATATCATCAACTTCTGGTTTAAATGCAAGTCCTAAGATCAGCACTTTCTTGTTTTTTAAGTTGATCCTTTCCCTGATTTTTCGGACCAAAAAAAGCGGGAGACTTTCGTTAATCTTCCACGAGGCGGTTATTAGGTCCAGGTATGGATTGTCGTTGATCAAAAAGAAACCGTCCTTAAAAAGACATGGTCCTGCGGTAAGGCCCGGAAGTGCCAGTCCTCCTCTTTTATAGTCGGTGTTGACGAGATTAACGATATCATGAATATTGCGGTTGAAATGTTCCGCCACTACCATGAATTCGTTCGAAATCGCAAAACTGATATATCGGTACATGTTGGTGAATAGTTTGGCGAGTTCGGCCGAGGTGGAATCTGTCAACAAACATTTTACACCGAAACTCTCAAAAAATTCCTTTGCTTTGCGGTTTGAATCGTCGCCGATCCCGCCGATAATCTGAGGGATGGTTTTTGTTTCGGTGATCGATTTTCCCTCAGCAACTCTTTCGGGGCAAAACGCCAGAAAAAGGTCTTTGCCTATTTTGAATTTTGTTTGATTTTCAAGTTTTTCCTTAACATAAATGGTGGTTCTTGGCGAAACGGTGCTTCTTAGAATTATCAACTGATCTTTTTTAAGAAATGGAAGCATACTGTCAAATGCAGCCTCGACCTGGTCTAAAACCGGGTTCATGTTCTCGTCGATAGGGGTTCCGAGGGTCAGAATAATCGTTTTACATTCTTTAATGCTCTCGTAGGAGATTGTAGGAAGAAATTTTTTTCCGACATGTTTTTTAAGTAGTTCTGCGCCTTCATCCTTGAAAGGCATTTTTCCTTTAAGTAGCTCATTTATTTTTTCGATATTCCTTCCAATGCCGAAAACCTTATACCCGCTATCGGCCAAAACCAGCGCGAGAGGCAAACCGACCCTTCCAATGCCGATAACCGCAACCGCTTTTTTCTTCATGTGCATTATTCTAGCATGAAAATGGAGTGAATTAAAGCTTATTTATTAGCCATGGCGGATATTGTATAATCGCTTTTATTACCGATGAAAGTGTCGTTAATTACCACAGTATACAACGAGGAAAATACCATCGATAATTTTCTTAAGTCGGTTTTTGCACAGACAAAACCTCCGGACGAAGTCATTATTGTCGACGGCGGATCAACCGATGCAACTCGGTCAAAAATCACAGATTTTCTATCGCGCGTAAAAGATAAGGGCGGATTAGACTTCATAATTCTGGCTAAAAAGGGGAACAGGTCCGTGGGGAGGAATGAAGCAATAAGCAAAGCCTCAAATGAAATAGTCGCGATATCTGACGCGGGAAATATCTTGGATAAACATTGGTTGGAGAACATTACCAAGCCTTTCCAGAATAAAAAAATAGACGTGGTAGCGGGTTATTATAAAGGATTAGCCAAGAACATTTTTCAGAAGTGTCTTATCCCGTATGTTTTGGTTATGCCGGATAAAGCCAAAGGAGAGTTTTTGCCTGCTACCCGTTCGATGGCTATAAAAAAATCCGTTTGGAAAAAAGCCGGCAGGTTTGATGAAAGACTATCACACAACGAGGATTATGCTTTCGCAAACAAATTAAAATCAATTGGGGTCAATATGGTATTCGCCAAAGACGCGGTTGTAAATTGGGTACCAAGAGGGGATTTAAAATCGTCGTTTGTGATGTTTTTCAGGTTTGCGCTTGGTGATATCGAAGCGAAAATTTTTAGACCCAAAGTTATACTGATTTTCGTCAGATATTTTTTGTTATTTTACTTATTATGGTTTTCGTTTGTCTATAAATCTCAAATTTTATTTTCGATAATCGTTTTAGGAATGATGTTGTATTTAATTTGGGCTGTTTATAAAAATTACAGGTATGTAAAGGATTCCAAAGCTTTTGTAATTTTACCGGTTATACAAATAACAACAGATGTTTCTGTTATGCTGGGTTCGGTTACAGGTTTTCTGAAAATAATTTTACGTATCAATTATTTAAAGGTAATAAGGTCAAATTTGTACTTATCGATCATTTTATTAATTTACTCGATTGTGATTCTATCGGGTATAACTTGGGGATTACCGAATGTTAATCATCCTTTTACATACTACATGGACGAATGGCATTTTTTAGTGGCTTTAAAATCGTTTATTAAGTTAGGTACACCTGGGGTTCCGGGAGGCGCGTATTCACCTATATTTTATCATTTATTAAACGCATTGTTTTTAATTCCATTCACCGTTTTTGGGATAATCCATCCGTTTTCCGTAAAATCGTCGGTTACCCAGCTAATCGAGCAAAGACATATTTTTGAAGTACTGCGGCTTACCACCTTAATTTATGGAATTTTAAGTATTATTTTTATATATAAAATTACAAAGGAATTCTTTAGCAAGAATTGGTTGATTGGTGTACTTATATTTGTTCTAAATCCACTGTTTATTTTATGGAGTGGTTGGTATAAGTATGATATTCCGGAACTATTTTGGATCACTTTTTCGATTTATTTATTTTTAAAGTTTTCGATGAATCCAAGCTTTAAAAATCTTTTATTTGCGGTAATAGTAAGTGCGTTGGCAGTTTCGGTTAAGTTTAGCGCATTACCATTGTTTGGAGTATATATAATAGCGTTTCTTTTATTCTACAAAAAACCCTTAAAAAATTTAAACAAGTTGTTCACAGGCGTCTTAATTTATGTGGCAGTGTTTTTAATATTTGGATTACCGGATTTATTTTTTAATTCCGCAAGCTATATAGAGTTGCTAAAAGTAAATCTTCTATCGGTGACAAAAGCTGGAGGATTTAATAATTTGAACATAAATATGCCAGGTTGGCAAATTCTCTTTTTTTTGCATTACCCTTCGGTATTTGGATATTTTACATTAGGAGTTTTTATTTTATCTATCATATTTTCATTGGCTTTCATATTACGAAATATTCTCCGCGGCAAATTTGTGCATGTTAAAACTATAGTTTTTATTTTACTTTCCTTGGCGGGATTTTGCGCAAGTTTAGCCACGCTCGGAATTGGGGCGGCAAATGACAGAATATTGGTTTTACTACCCTTTATGGCAATAACAGTAAGTTTTGCATTAAATTTTGTTTTACAAAAAGAATATCTTAAAAGTTTAATTGTTGTGGTCTTTGTGATAGGGTTTTTGCTTCAAGCAATCCAAACAGCTTCATGGCTTTATTTCAAATACGAAACCCCGCTTCAGGAATCATCGAGTATTTGGATAATGAGAAATATTCCTAAAGGTACATTGATTGGAATCGAAAATATTCCCATATACCAAGGACTTCCTGATATAGCGTTAAAAGAATTTTATACACAACAAAAATATCCGTACGGTGATTATTCATATCATTATCAGGTTATTGGCCTTGACACTAAACATTTTCCAGATACCGTAATAGTGACAAGTGGTGAATTAAATACCGAATATTTAAAAAACTCTCCAAAACAGCAACTTGTTGAAAAATTAAACCGGGAAGGGTTTGAGGATATAAGGAATTTCAAACTGGATACGCGATTTTTCGATATCTTTTCGAACAAACTAAATCTTCTTGATTGGAATCTAGTTCCGCAGCCCTCAGAAATTACAATATATGTAAGAGAAGGCAATTTTGCGATTAAATGAGCGTTAGCAGCAAGAATTTCGATCAAAATTATTATTTCAATACTTGTTTTGGCAGTGATGAATTTATAAGGAGCAAAGGCCGGGAAATTACCAAGAGAGTGCAAAAGCTTATTGACAGCCTTAATCTTTCTAATGAAATGGTAGTGTTGGAAGTTGGTTGCGGCAGGGGCGATACCTCTTTATATATAGCAAAAAAGGTTAAAAGGGTTATCGGAATAGATTACTCAAAAGATGCTATTAAAATCGCAAATAAAGTCAAATCCCAAGCAGATCGGAAAACCGAACAAAAACTCAAATTTCTTGTTATGCGGGCGGATAAAATGAACTTTAAAGATAACATTTTCGATTTTATAATAATGATAGATACGCTTGATCATTTAAATAAATATGAAGTAGAAAATACGTTTAAGTCGCTAATGAGAATGCTTAAGCCGGATGGGAAAATTTTTATTAAAACATGCGCAAACAAAATTCTCTTAGATAAAACCTACAGATACTACATTCATCCGATGAATAAGGTTTTAACTACATTTGATAAATTTATTAAGGGTATTTATTACGAATCACTTCCTGATGATCCCAGAACCAAAGAAGCTAAGATTCAACACATCAACGAAGCGGATTATTTTTACATTCGTAAATTAATGCGGAAATACAAACTTAAAGCTGATATCAAAGCCGAGACTGGATTTTTAACAAACAACAAAGGAATAAGAAGCAAAATCTATAATTTTATCGTAACTTTATATCCGGTTTCCCAATATTTTCCACTTAACGTTTTATTTGCACATGCTTTTCTTATATCGGCCAAGAAAAATGACCGGTCTGTAAAAATTCAATATTCTTAGTCGACATGTTATACTTATAAGGCCAGTTTATGGGTTATACAAAAAGTGCGATACAAGGTATTTCGTGGATGACCGGACTTCAGACAGTAATACGAATATTTACATTCCTAAAAATTGCGGTTTTAGCAAGGGTTCTAACTCCTAATCAATTTGGTGTTTTCGGAATTGCAGCATTATTGCTTGCATTATTGGAAATTCTTACAGAAACAGGGATTAATATAATTTTAATTCAATCTAAAGAAACTATCGATAAATATTTGGATTCAGCATGGGTAGCCTCAATTATACGAGGCATTATTATTTGCTTAGGGATCGTTATTTCAGCGCCTTTCATTGCATCATTTTTTAATACGCCTCAAGCATTAGGAATAATTATATTTATTAGCTTAGCACCATTTATTAAAGGTTTTATAAACCCTGCCGAAATAATTTTCCAGAAGGAGCTTAACTTTAGGACTGAATTTTTATTCAGGACTTCGTTGTATTTTATGGATGCATTTGCTGCAATAGTTTTCGCATTAATTACGCATTCAGTCTATAGCCTGGCAATGGGATTGATCGCTTCGGGATTACTGGAGGTTATTTTATCGTTTTACCTAATAAAATTAAGGCCAAAATTAAGATTTGAGAAAGAATATTTAAGAGAAATTTTTCACAAAGGTAAGTGGGTAACCGGTTATAGTATCTTAAATTATTTTGGTGAAAACAGCGACAATATTGTAGTCGGAAGACTTTTGGGTGCAACTCCTTTAGGTATTTATCAAATGGCATATAGGGTGTCGATTACTCCGATAACTGAGATTTCCGATGTCGTTAATAAAGTAATTTTTCCGGTTTATTCAAAAATAGATGAAGACAGGCAGCGTTTAAAAAACGCTTTTGTAAAAACTTTTTCGATTAATACTATTGGAACATTTATTCTTGGTTTAATTATCTTTTTATTTCCGAAGGAAATAATAAGCATAGTATTGGGTCAGCAATGGGTTAGCGCAACAGATGTGCTCCGAGTGCTGGCAATATTCGGAATTATACGAGCTTTCACGTCTCCGGCATCCGTTGTTTTGCTATCTACAATAAATCAAAGATATTTGACCTATATCACTTTTGCTCGACTGATCGCCTTACTTATTTTTATAATTCCTCTTGTATTAAAATTCGGGATAATCGGCGCTGGCTATGCGCAAATAATATCTACTCTTGCCACTATTCCCGTAATTTTGTATTCGCTAAATAAAATTTTTAAGACCTAAATGAAAATCGCTATTTTCCATGAACTGCCGGAAGGCGGAGCCAAATATGCAACAAATAAAATCGGCAGCTTGCTCAAGTCGTTTGGCCATACAGTCGATTTGTATTATGTGGCTGATAAAGAAGATGATTCAGGGAGTTTGGATTTTAATAGCGTATATTTCTATTGTTTTAAGCCAAAGATCTGGAAAGGGTCGAATTCCAGGACCAGAATATATAAAGATACCCTGGAGTTATATAAAATTTATAAACTGGACCGTGTGATTGCCAGAGACTTGGATTCCAAACACTACGATTTTGTTTTGGTTAACGCTTCACAGTTTATTGAATCTCCGTTTATTTTAAGATTTTTAAAAACACGTAAATTTTTTTATGCCCATGACCCCAATTATCGGATAATCTACGAAAAGATACTTGATATACCGAAATCTTTAAATATTATAAAGTTTCATTATGAAAAGCTTAACAGGCTTTTAAGGAAAAAGCTTGATAGGGATAACCTTAGTAAAGCGGATCTAATTCTTACAAATTCGAAATTTGCCAAAGATGTAATTAATAGAACTTATCATTTAAAAAGTGAAGTTGCTTATTTAGGCGTGAATACAAATTTATTTGTCCCCGGGGAAATAAATAAAGAACTTGATATATTGTTCGTGGGGACATTTGAGCCGGTTGACGGATACGGTATTTTATCAAAAGCTATAGAATTGATACAAAACAAACCAAGAGTTTTTGCCGTTCCGGGCAAAGACGATAAAACGTATGATATCGAGGAGATGATTGATTTATATCAAAAAAGTAGGATGGTCGTATGTCTTGCCGTTAACGAGCCGTTTGGGCTGGTGCCGCTTGAAGCAATGGCTTGCGGGATACCGGTGATAGCGGTTAACGAAGGGGGATATAAAGAAACGGTGGTCGACGGGAAAACCGGTTTTTTAATAAAACGAGATGCTTCTTCTCTGGCCGAAAAAATACAAAAACTTTTATCGGATACCAAACTATCCGAGCAAATGGGCAAAGCGGGGAGAGAAGAGGTTTTAAAAAAATGGACTTGGGAAAAACGGGGACGGGAACTTGAGAAAATTTTGCTATCACACTTATGAACGTATCGATAATCACCGTTAATTACAAAGTCGGGGAGAAGGTCTTAAAATGCATCGAAAGCATCGAGGAAACGGTGAGAAATCTGACATACGAAATGATCGTGGTGGACAACGAGGGCGATACTAACCTTGAGAACCGACTTAATGAACATAAGCACGTTAAATATATAAAAGCCCCAAAAAATATCGGATTCGGTGCGGGAAATAACCTGGGCGTAAAACACGCTTCGGGTAAATATCTGTTTTTCCTAAATCCAGACACCGTGGTTACTAAGGACGCCATAAAAGTTCTTTACTCATTTCTGGAAAAGGATAAAACCGCCGGAATGATTTCCCCACTTATTTTAAAGAATGGCGGACAGCCGCTCGACAAACAGGGATATAAAGAGCTTAATTTAACAAGCGGAGTTTTTACTTATTCGTTTTTAAGAAAGTTTTTCCCGAAATATTCCGCCGAAAGTTTCTACTCACTAGCGGACTGGGATAAGACTCCGATAAGACAGGTTGAAACCGTTTACGGCGCAGCCATGATGATTTCCAAGGACTTGTTCGATAAGGCCGGCGGATTTGATGAAGATTTCTTTTTATACTTTGAAGAAAACGATCTGTCCAAAAGGGTAAGGGATTTAGGTTTTAAACTCTATGTCGATGCGAACGCCAGGATAATTCATGAAGTAGGGCAAAGCACAGGGCAATACAGCGACAGAGATGCAATTTATGCAAAAAGCAGATACTTATATTTTAAAAAACATTTTGGCAATGTCCGGGCTTTAATGCTTGAGGCGTTATTGAAAGTAAATAAAATCAATCTATTATTATTGTTGGCACTTGCCGCGGGGTTAATCCTTAGATTATATAATCTTCAAAACGGCATGCCTTTTATCGGGGACCAGGGCTGGTTCTATCTTTCCGCCAGGGACATGCTTATTTATGGAAAAATTCCGTTAGTAGGAATTACCTCGAGTCACATCTGGTTGCACCAGGGTCCTTTATGGACATACATGCTGGCTGTAGTTTTGCCGATTGTTAATTTTGATCCCTTGGCCGGGGCGTACCTGACGATTTTTCTTGGTCTTGCGACGATAATCTTCATGTATAAAATTTGTTCGGAGATGTTTTCTCAAAATGTAGGTATTTTGGCTTCGTTTTTGTATGCTGTTTCACCCGCGGTCGTTGCTTCGGACAGGATGCCCTTCGATCCCAGCCCGATACCATTATTTACACTCCTTTATTTTTATTCGGTATACCGATGGCTAAAAGGTAGTAACAATTTCTTTCCGTTGACATTGTTTTTTGTGGCTATTTTATATAACCTGGAACTTGCGACCTTTAGTTTGTTCTTCCCGCTTCTGTTGATTTTTTTATACGGTTTAATCAAAAGAAGTGTTTGGATTAAAAGTTTAAAAAACTTGAAAATAATTTTTTATTCCATTGCTGCATTTTTAATCCCGATGTTGCCGGTTTTGATTTACGATTTTTATAACGGTTTTAAGCAAACGATAGTTTTTGGCGGTTGGATAGTGTATAAATTAGCCGGATTTGTTATCCATCAATCTTCATCGGCTTCAAGCGTTACCGGTGTGATCGATTTTTTAATTAACAGCATTTCGGGACTGATTCTGCCAACGTTTACCGTTTTGGCATTTGCTTTATTCTTTTTTGCTTTATTATTTCTACTAATAAAAATTTTAAAACAACGTGTTTTAAGCGATGTTTTATTAATGACGTTCGTGATCTTTTCTCTTGGAGGGGTACTTGCTAACCAAGTTCCATCCCAAGCGTATTTGCCGATAATTTTTCCGTTCGTGATTACAATAACAGCCATCTTTACAAATTTTTTGGTCTTAAAAAGTAGAATGTTCTACTTACTGTTTTTTATACTTTTAATTACAAATTTTTATTCATCGGCATCATTAGATAAAAAGATCGATTTGGGTGATCGAATTAAAGCGGTAAATAAAATAATTGCTTTAACAAGGGGACAAAAATATAATTTAATTGGCAAAGGAAATAACAGTCAGTTTGAAAGTTTTACCATGAATTACCGGTATTTGTTGTGGTGGAAGGGACATCCCGTCAGCAGCATCTTTGAAAAACTCAAGGTATCGGTCGAGGAGACAAACGGTAAAATAATCATTACAAAACTATGATCTCAGCAGTCATACTTACCAAAAATGAAGAAAAAAACATACTCGATTGCCTTGAAAGCGTTTCCTGGGTAGACGAGATCATCATTATAGATGATTATTCTACAGACCTAACAGAAAGTGTAGTAAAACAATTTGTAAAAAACAGGAAGATCAGGTTTTTTAAGCGAAGGCTTGAGAACGATTTTTCGGCACAGCGTAACTTCGGTTTGGAAAAGACAAGATATGATTGGGCGTTGTTCGTTGACGCCGACGAAAGAGTTACAGCATCGCTTAGAGAAGAAATAAATTCTATTTTGATCAATGGCACGAATAATTTAAAGACCTCCGGATTTTATGTACCGAGGCTGGATGTTGTTTGGGGAAAAATCCTAAAACACGGAGAAACCGGCAATATAAAACTGATTAGATTTGCCAGGAAAAACTCGGGTAAGTGGAAAGGCAAAGTCCACGAGGTGTGGGAGGTAAAAGGACAAATATCTGAACTTGAAAATCATTTGTTACACTATCCGCATCAGACAGTAAGTGAATTTTTAAGAGAAATCAATTTTTATACCACTATCAGGGCAAGGGAATTATTCGATAGCGGAATAAAAGTCGGAGCGAAAGAAATTATTTTGTATCCGAAGCTTAAATTTATTGTTAATTATCTATTCAAATTGGGATTTTTGGACGGTATCGAAGGTCTGGTTTACGCAATCTTGATGAGTTTTCATTCGTTCCTGGTAAGGGCGAAATTATGGATCCTATGGGAAAAAGAGTAGGCGTCTTTTTGTTTTATACATGGACAATTTTTGTCCTGGCGGTTTACTTTGCTAACCTCTTATGTAGGGTTAACCTATGTTTGAACTGGCATTTTTGATCGGCACATTTTCTTATGCGATTTTCTTCTTGGGCGTGCTTGGCTTTTTGTACAAAAGCTATATAATCGTCGTTCTATTGTTATTCTTTTTATCCGGTTTGTATTATTTTTATTATTATAAACGGATAATGGCACACAATTACACTCTTAAAAAGATATCCCGGGTTTCCAAAATTCTGATTACCATAATTATTCTTCAGGTTTCGGTTAATCTGGTCGGAGTGCTGGGACCGGAAATATCATTCGACGCGCTTTGGTATCATTTAACCCTGCCAAAAATTTACCTTGAAGCACACCGTATATTTCATATTCCGGGAGGATTATTGTATTATTCCGACATCCCCAAAAATATAGAAATGATATTCTTGGCTTGTCTTTCTTTCGGTAACGAGACATGGGCAAAATTTTCGCATTTCCTATTCGGTTTATTGACGATTCTTGTAACCTATAAATTTGCCAGAAAGTTCCTTAACGAAAATCTATCACTTTTTGCATCGGCTTTATTTTATTCTAACCTTGTCGTCGGATGGGAGTCGATCACGGCTTACGTAGATCTTGGGACAACTTTTTTTACCACGGTTGCATTGTACTGTTTTTGGGAATGGCTGGAAAAAAAGACCAATAAATTCCTTATATTCACGGCAGTTATCACCGGGTTAACAGTCGCCACCAAAACGGTTTCCTTAAACCTGATCCCTGTCTTTGGTTTGCTGATACTAGTTAAAGGATTTAGGGACGGATATACCTTTTTAAGAAGCTCTTTTAATCTTGTTCTGTTTACAGCTGTTTCCGTGGTAGTGGGTTCTCCCTGGTTTATCTTTTCATTCCTAAATACGGGAAATCCTTTCTACCCGCTTTTTGATCCAACACTTAGTATCGTGAATAAATTCTACGCTTTAGGTATCGTAAACGTTTTTTTGCGGTCACAGGACCCGATAAGCCCCGTATATTTGATCACTCTGCCTTTGATAATTTATTTTTTAAAACGTTTCTCTTTACGGGTTAAAATGCTTTTTTTATTCTTTATATCAGCGTTGATATTGTGGTATTTGGATTCCCAGGTGGGCGACAGCAGGTTCCTGTTACCGTATCTTCCGGCTCTTTCGGTATTATCCGTTATTTCAATCGACAAATTACATGATAAATTCCTTAAACGATATTTGTTTGCTTTGATTATCATATTGGTGTTTTTTTCAGCTAGTTACCGCTTTATGGCGAACGCTAAGTATATACCGGTTTTACTGAGAAGCGAGTCGAAATCGGAATTTTTAAGCAAACATCTTAATTTTTCCTTTGGTGATTTCTATGACAGCGACGGATATTTCAAAACCCATGTCAAACCTACGGATAAAGTTCTTCTGTATGGATTTCATAATCTCTATTATGTGGATTTTCCCTTTATCGACTCTTCTTATGTAAAAAAAGGTGACAGGTTTGATTATATTGCGGTCCAGAGCGGAAATATCCCGACAAGGTTTTCAAGTTGGAATAGGATTTACTATAATAGTTTGACCAAAGTAAGTTTATATTCGCTGGGAGGAAAACAATGGGTTTACTAGAGAAACTTTTCATACTTTTTTTATTTACGTTTCCAACGGGCGTAATTGCCAGAATTGAACTTTCAAACGGAGTGGCAGTATCGCTTAATGATTTGGTATTATCTGTTTTAATATTGGTTTGGTTTATCTACAAACTAAAAAACAGGAAATTTACAAATAATTATCTGTTGAGACCGCTTGCCATATTTGTCGCGATTAGCTTTATAGCACTGCTATTGAACATTTCTGACCTTGGGATTATAAAATTTTTGATTTCATTTTCATATCTTGCCAGGTATATGGCTTACGCCTTCTTATATTTTATAATCGGGGATTTCTCGTCCAAATTCAGGGAAAAAATCATTAAGTATCTTTTTATTTCCGGACTGGTAGTTGTGGTCCTGGGATATTTCCAGTATTTTTTCTACCCGAGTCTTAAGCCGTTATTTAAATTCGGATGGGACGAGCATCTTTACCGGATGGTGTCGGTTTTTCTTGATCCTAATTTTGCAGGGGCGTTTTTTAACATATTCTTGTTTTTTACGCTCGATTTTTTAAGGAAAAGCTATAGAACGTTTTCGAGAACTAAAGTTATTTTTTATTCATTTGTCTCGCTGATCTCACTTTTTGCCGTTTATCTTACCTATTCAAGAAGCGCACTGCTTATGCTTTTTGTATCGACGGTCGTCTATCTTTGGTTAATAAATAAAAAGAAAATGATCACGGTAGTGCTGGCATTTTTAACTCTTCTAATTTTTGTTTCCCCGCGGGCATTTCAGACCACGGGAACGGACCTTCTAAGGGTTGTCTCAAGTACCGAGAGGATCAGTTCTTTGCAAATTGCCCTAAAAGTAATTCAGGAGAACCCGCTTTTGGGTGTAGGTTTTGATGCATACAGATACGCTCAGACCAAGTATGGTCTTGAGGGAGTTTATTGGCAGGTAACCCATTCGGGAGCAGGTACCGACGCAAGCCTTATTTTTGTTTTAGCGACAACCGGGGTTATCGGTTTTTTTGTTTATCTTTACTTACTGATAAAGGTTTTCAAGCTTGCCAGAAAAAACTTTAAAAATACCGGTATTGTTCTGTGGGTCATATTAATAGGACTTTTGGTTGATAGTATTTTTATCAATAGTTTGTTTTACGTGTTTATTTTGGAGTGGATATGGATTTTGGCCGGGCTTACTGAGAGTAATTGACCGTTAAATCTTTTTCCGTTCTGTTTCCCGCTTGGTCGGTAGCTACTATTTTTATTTGATTATCACCGTTTTGAAGAGGTAAGTTATAGGAGAAATTGTTGTTATCGTCAATTACGGCCCAGAAACCGTTGACGGTGACCGAAACTCCAGGATCGGTCGAACCGCTGACCAAAACGGTATTTTGATCTTTCTGAAATTTTTCTCCATCGGTCGGGTTGGAAACGTCCAGTTTCGGCAGAGAGTTCAAATAAGTGATGCTGATCGGGTTTGAAAAATTGCTTTCCTTTCCGTTATAAATTTCTTTGGCGGTGATTTGGTTAATGCCTTTGTTCAGTGTTTCGCTAAATTTGAAATTGCCTTTGTCGTCCGCCGTGGTCTGGTCCGTCTGCAAATTGTTGATATAAAGATAAACATCCCTGCCTTTGTCGGCAATTCCGGTTATAGTCACCTGCGCGCTGTTTGTGGCGGAAAACGTAGGATTTAGGGTCGGAGGCGATATAAAGCTGATCGTATTCTGGTCGGATCCGGTCGTTGTGCCCTTTGAGTTGGAGATCAATAAACTAAAATTGACCAAAAGTCCCAAACCGAATTTAAAAATCAGAAATAAAATGACAACAATACCCAAAACACTAAAAAAAATGCTTTTCTTAGTGTTTTTTTCCGTTCTTTTGGTTAACCGCGAAACTCTCATTTTGGAGCCAACGGTGAGAATCGGACTCACGACCTAGTGTTTACGAAACACTTGCTCTACCACTGAGCCACGTTGGCAAAAAACCGACAGTTATATTCTATGAAATTTTCTTTTACAAGGCAAATTATGGTTTATACGACCTGCGGGTTCTGGAAATTTGTTTCTCCAAAAGGGTGCGTTTAATATTGGCTTCGGCCATCCTGAATTCTTTTTCACTTTGCCTATTTTGCATCGCGAATCTGGCTCGTTCCCGTGCCTCTATCGCTTTGGCAATTTCCATGTCTGTGGCTCTTGCGGCGTGATCGGCCAGAACGGTCAAATGGTTCTGGGAGACTTCCAAAAATCCGCCGAACACCACATAATCTTCTTCTTTACCGGATCTTTTAATGACCATTTTCCCGGGCATTAGCTTTGTCAAAAGTCCGACGTGATTGGGCAATATCGTAATTTCACCCTCAACGGAAGGAATGGTGACTTCATCTACTTCCTCTTTAAGGACTACCTTTGTGGGCGTAATAACCTCAAGTAGCAGTTTCATGATTTCGTGTTTTTAACCACTTCGTTGATTGTGCCTTTCATGTAGAACGCCTGTTCGGGGACTTTGTCATGCTTTCCTTCCAGTATTTCCTTGAAGCCTTTTACGGTATCCTGAATTTTAACGTATTTCCCCGGCGTTCCGGTAAAAACCTCAGCAACGAACATAGGCTGGCTTAAAAATCTTTGAATTTTTCTGGCTCTTGCGACCGTCTGTTTGTCTTCATCAGAAAGCTCGTCTATTCCCAAGATGGCAATGATATCCTGAAGGTCCTTATACCTTTGCAAGACCTTCTGTACGCCCCTGGCGACGTCGTAATGGTCCTTACCAACTATGTTCGGATCCAAGATCCTTGAGGTCGAATTTAAAGGATCTACGGCGGGATATATGCCCTGTTCGGCAATGGAACGTTCAAGAGTAACCGTAGCATCAAGGTGGGAAAACACCGTAACCGGAGCCGGATCCGTATAGTCGTCAGCCGGAACATAAACCGCCTGCACGGATGTGATGGACCCTTTAGTGGTAGAAGTGATCCTTTCCTGCAGTTCTCCCATTTCGGATGCAAGGGTCGGTTGATACCCTACCGCAGAAGGCATCCTTCCCAAAAGCGCCGAAACTTCGGAACCTGCTTGGGCGAATCTAAAAATATTATCAATGAATATCAAAACATCCTCCCTTTTAACATCTCTGAAGTATTCTGCCATGGTCAAGGCAGTAAGGGCGACTCTCATTCTGTTTGCCGGAGGTTCGTTCATCTGTCCGAATACCATTGCAGTTTTATCCAAAACTTTAGCCTCCTTCATCTCAAGCCAAAGGTCGGTTCCTTCCCTGGTTCTTTCCCCGACGCCCGCGAAAATCGAATGACCTTTATGTTCCATGGCAATGTTTCTAATCAGTTCCTTAACAATGACGGTTTTACCGACCCCGGCGCCTCCGAAAACGGCGATTTTTCCACCTTTTGTAAAAGGGGAGATAAGGTCAATAACTTTAAGACCCGTTTCCAGGATTTGCGGGGAGGTCTGTTGTTCGGACAACGTGGGGGGCGATTTGTGTATGGGCTCGAAAGTTAATCCTTTTTGATTTTTATCGAATTTTTCTCCGTCTACCGCTTCGCCGAGGACATTAAAGATCCGTCCCAGGGTTTTTTCGCCAACAGGCGCCATGATAGGCGAAAAGGTGCGTTTGACCTTCATGCCTCTTGTCAAGCCGTCGGTTGGTCCCATCGCCAATGCTTTAACCTCATTCACTTCGGTTAAAAGAGCGGTTTCCAATATAAGTTGTTGATTATCCCGTGTTTCGACCTTAAGTGCTTCATACACCAATGGAGCCTCTTTTTCAAATCTCACGCCGATAACCGGTCCCTCGATTTTTATGATAATTCCGTCAGTATTTGTTTTAGGCATAATTTTGTTGCGAACCTCCTCCGATATCCAGCAGCTCATTGGTTATTTTCTCCTGCCTGGTTTTGTTATATTCCAACTGAAGGGCGTCGATGATGTCTAGGGCATTATCGGTAGCGTTTCGCATGGCGATCATTCTCGAGGCCTGTTCCGACGCATATGCTTCAAGTAAGCTTTGATAGATCATCATCTCCAGGTAATGTCTTAAAATGTCCGATAAAAGATTATTGACCTCGGGTTCAAAAATGGTCACGCCGTTTTGTTTCTGTTCGAGGTTCAGCGTAATAGGTAAAAGATCGGTCATCTGTGGGGCCTGGGTGAACACGTTCACGAATTTGGTGGAAATGATTTGAACCCGGGAGACCTTTCTGTCCAAGAAATACTCGTTGATGATGTTTGCAACCGGATATACAAACTCAAAGGCGGGGAGTGAATTGCCGAAATGAAAGCTGGCGATAATTTCTTTATTCAATGATGCTGCTATAGATTCGGCTTTTTTACCTATTGTAAGGTAATAAATCTTACCGCCTTGATTTTGTCTTAACACTTCCCGCATTAAATTGGTTACCAATCCGCCGCAAAGACCTTTATCTGGAGAAATAATCAGGATAAGCTTGGAGTTTATGTTGGGTGAAACCATGTAATCGTCCCATTCGGTACGATCAAGTTTTTGACTGATGCTTTTGGAAAGTAATTCCAGTTTGGATACATAGGGCTTGGAAGAGACAGCGCCTTCCTCGGCTTTTTTAAGTTTTGAAGCAGAGATCATTTGCATGGCCTTGGTTGTTTTGGATACGTTCTTTGCCGTTTTGATTTTTCTTTTTAATGTAAGTAAAGTCGCCATAGTCTAAATCGTTTTTTTGAATTCTGAAACCGCTTTTTCAATTTTTTTAGTAATTTCTTCCGACGGTTTTGAGCCGGAAGACAGTTCATCAAGTATTTTCGGATAGTTGCGTTTCATGAAATCATGTAATCTTTCCTCAAGATATGAAACTTTATCCAATTCGATATTATCAAAAAAGCCGTTGGTTAAAGCCCAGATACTGATAAATTCCAAGGACTCGGGAAGCGGTTGATATTGCGGCTGTTTAAGAATTTCTACCGTTTTTTTCCCTCTTTCGAGTTGTTTGGAGGTGGATTCATCCAATTCCGATCCGAATTGTGCAAACGCTGCAAGATTATTGTATTGAGCAAGTTCGAGCCTCATTTTTCCGGCGACCGATTTTATGGCCGATGTCTGGGCTGCGCCTCCGACCCTTGAAACAGAATTGCCCGCGTCTATTGCCGGACGAAAACCGCTATTGAAAAGATCCGATTGAAAAAAGATCTGGCCGTCGGTTATCGAGATCAGATTTGTCGGGATGTAAGCCGAAAGGTCGTTTGCCTGAGTTTCAATAATGGGGAGGGCGGTGATAGAACCGCCTCCGTTTGCCTTATTCATTTTTACTGCACGCTCAAGTAGCCTTGAATGGAGGTAAAAGATATCACCCGGATAGGCTTCACGCCCGGCAGGCCTTCTTAAAACCAACGAGATTTGTCTATACGCCCATGCATGTTTGGTTAAATCGTCATAAACGATCAAAACATCTTGCCCTTTTTCCATAAAGTACTCGGCAATAGCAACACCTGCGTATGGGGCAAGGTACAATAGAGTAGCGGGATCGGACGCCGAGGCCGATACCACTACAGTATAATCCATTGCCTGATACTGTTTAAATTTATCAATCACCTGAGCAATAGTACTTTGTTTTTGTCCGATGGCAACATATATGCAATACACCGGTTTAAATTTTTTCTGCTTGTTTTCTACCCTTTGGTTGATTATCGTATCCACAGCGATGGCTGTTTTACCGATACCCCGGTCACCGATGATAAGCTCCCTTTGTCCGCGGCCGATAGGGATCATCGTATCAATGGCTTTGATTCCTGTTTTGACCGGCGTATTAACGGGTTCTCTTTCAACAACACCCGCGGCTATCCTTTCAAGCGGCATAAGTTTGCCGTTTTTAATCGAATTTCCCTGATCAAGAGGAAAGCCAAGCGGGTTAATCACTCTTCCCAGTAATTCTTCCGAGGCTTTGATACCGGATAAAAGACCGGTTGTTTTAACAATATGACCTGCTTGAATGTCGTCCGCCTTATCCAGAAGTATGATCGACACATAGTCTTCATCCAGGTTTAGCACGATGCCTCTGGCTCCATTTTCAAACACAACTTGTTCTCCCATCATAGCTTTGGATAATCCGTTAGCCACAATGACTCCGTCGGTATTTTTTTCAACCACTCCGATGTTGGCTTGTTCGGGACCGACACTGAATGCGGACAATTTCTTTTCCAGCTTTTTAATGATTTCTTCCGAATCCTGCATATTATTTATTTATGGCATTGACCAAGTTTTTAAGATTGTTTTTAAGATTGTTTTCATAAATCATGTCGTTGTCGATGATTCTTATGCCGGCGATAAGCGACCGATCCTTTGTGAAGACCAAGTTTTTGCTGCCATAGAGGCTTTTAATAGATTTCTTTTCTTCCGTTCCCAATTCATTTGCCGTCTGGATATAAACGGTCTTAGTGCTTTCCAGGTTTTTTAAAGCCCGAAGATAATATTTAAATTCACTCCTTTTTAAGTATTTGACGATCAGATTTACTTTACGTTCATCCAATTTTCCGTTGGTATAGCTTGCCAAAGCCAGCTTTTTAAGTAGTTGACGATTCATATTTTAATTAACGTTTTTTAAATTATCCATTGTTTTTCTGAGAATCCTTTTCTGTTCGTCTTCGGAAATTAGACCCTCCAGAGATTTTGAGACCAGGTCATGGGCGATAACGGTAATTTTTTGGGTAAGCCTTTCTTCCGCCTCTTTGGATTCCCGTTGGATCTGCTCTCTGGCAGCCAGAAGCAGCCTTTCTCCTTCGTTTTTCGCGTTTTCGTTGATTTGAAGCGCAGCATCCTCAGCCTGCTGTCTGGCTTCACCAAGGACCCTCTGAGCTTTTAATTCTGCCTCCCGAAGGATTTCCTTTTCCCGCTCCAGGGACTTTTCAAGTGTAGCGCGTGATTCTTCCGCCTGTTTTAAACCTTCGGCGATTTTGTCTTCCCTCTGCTTTATCATTTCCAAAACAGGTTTATACAAAAAACGCTTCAACAAATAAAGTATGATTAAAAAATTCAGGATCTGAGCCCCCAGCAAAACAGGATCAAATCCAAGATTTTTCAGAAAATCCATATTACTTCAAGAAAGCAAAAATCAAAGAATAAATTGCGATCGCTTCCGCAAAAGCCATACCTAAAAGCATTGCCGGTAGAATCTTTCCTGTTGCCTCGGGATTTCGTCCAATTGCTTCCATAGCTTTTGCGCCAATAAGACCGATGGCCAAAGCTGCCATTTGTCCTCCGATTGCGATAATCAAACCGCCTGAAACGCTAAAATTCACTGGTGACTCACCTCCTTGCTAATTTCTTCCGCATGTGATGTCATGAGTACCGACATAAATGCCATCGTAAGCATTGAGAATACAAGCGCCTGAACCAGTCCGACTATAACTTCCAAAAACAAGAAGGGAAGGGGAAGAACGAAGGCGAACAAGGTGGATATTATACCAAGCACGACTTCGCCTGCGAATATATTTCCGAATAAACGGAAAGACAGTGAAATTAACTTTGTAAATTCGCCGATCAGTTCCAATAATCCGACATACATATTCAAAGGATTCAGGGAAAAGTATCGGGTTAGGTATGTTTTCGGCCCGAGTTTTTTGACGCTTAAAAAATGAGTAGCGATTACGGACACAAGGGAAAGGCCCAGGGTAACATTTAAATCGCTGGTAGCGGCGCGTAAAAACGGGACAAGTGTCCCGTTTTCTCTTAACCCGACTGCGGATATACCGGGTATCAGTCCGGACCAATTTGCAATCAGTATAAAGATAAAAAATGTCATAAAATACGGAAATATCTTTGATGCATTACTTCCGGCAACGGAATAAGTAAGGTTATAAAATTCCTGGAGTATTGTTTCAACCACGGTTTGAAATCTTCCGGGGACAAGGCTCAATCTTTTTCGCATTGCAAAAATGATCCCGATAATAATAATATCTACGAGAATTGCGTCCAATAAAGTATTTGTGACATTAAAAAAGCCCAAACGAACAATCGGTTCAGGCGCAAAGGGAACCATGGACTTTTATTTTACCCGTTAAATAGCTTCAAAGTCAAGAAGGAGAATGGTCAATTGCCTGAATTCGGTCGGTGATTATCACCGGTTTATCGTTTTTTGAATCGATTTTTCCGCTAATTAATACAACCGTTTCTTTGGTAAGCAAGTGTTTGAACTGATCAAATATTTTAGGAAACACGACGCATTCCAAATGTATTCCTCTTTCATTTGCAATAGTGATAAAAGCCATCTCGCTTCCCGTTTTTTTGGTAAATATCCTTCGAATTGTTTCTATAATTCCGCCCACAACTACTTGGGTTAAATTTTCTTCTTCTTCCAAGACTTCAAGTTCGTGGGTGATCAGAGTTTTTAACTTAATTAAATTATCCAGCTGAGGATGCGCAGTAAGGTAAAACCCGAGATATTCTTTTTCGAAGGCAAGTTTTTCTTCCTCACGAAAATCCTCAACGTCATGAGCAGTACTGTTTACGGGATCTTCATCGTCGGTAAAAAGACTGGTTTGTCCCAAGCTATTCTGTTTCCTTTTTTTATTGGTATTGTCGACGATATCGGGATATTCCATCAACAATTTCGCCCTGTTCCCGAAATTATCCATTGCGCCCGATTTGATAAGGCTTTCTACGGTTTTTTTGTTGATTACGGATAAATTTATCCTGGCGCAAAAATCTTCAAAGTTTTTGAATTGGCCGGATTTTCTCTGTTCGAGAATATTGTTAACCGCCGCATCGCCGACGTTTTTGATCGCGGATAAACCGAACCGTATCTTAAGTTGATCTTCAATGGTAAATTCATTTCCTGATTTGTTCACGTCTGGCGGTAAAACCGGGACATTTAGGCGTTTGCATTCGGCCACAGCTTGGGATATTTTTTCATTTTTTACCGGCCCGGTTGTTCCCCTGGATTCTGCAGTCAATAATGCGGTCATAAATTCCACCGGATAATTTGCCTTAAGGTACGCGGTCCTAAAGGCAATGGTAGCGTAGCAGGCGGCATGCGCTTTCCCAAACCCGTATCCGGCGAAAGGTTCAAACAGAATCCATAGACTTTCCGCTTTGTCTTTTTTCATTCCGTTGGTAACACAACCTTGAACGAAATGGTCGTGTTCCTTTTTCATTTCGGCGGGAATTTTTTTGCCGACTGCCTTTCTTAATTTGTCAGCCTCAAGCCAAGAATAACCGGCGACATTAAGTGCAGTCAGCAAAAGGTCGTCTTGAAAGGTAATTATTCCGTAAGACTGGCTTAAAACCTCTTTAAGCCTTGGGTCGGGATATTTAATCAGTTTGGGATTGTGTTTTCTTCTGATAAATTCCGGAATGTTTGCCATCGGACCGGGGCGGTATAAAGCTACCATAGCCTGGAGATCGAAAATCGAAGTAGGTTTCAATTCTTTGATATACCTTCTCATGCCGGCAGACTCAAGCTGGAAGATGCCGGTGGTTTCCCCGGAGGCCAACAGTTTGTAAGTTTTGTCATTCTCGAAGGAAATTTTTGAAAAATCTACTTCTTTGTCTTGGTTTTCCTCAATGAATTTAAGAGCTTCCTGGATAATGGTTAAATTTCTAAGTCCTAAGAAATCGATTTTTAATAACCCAACTCCGTCTTCGCCGATTGAATACATATCGTATTGGGTAATGACTTTATCACCGTTAGTTTCACGCTGAAGCGGAGTATATTCCGTAAGATCCTTATCCGCGATAACCACCCCCGCGGCATGTACGGAAGCGTGCCTGGCAACTCCTTCAACTTTCCTTGCCAAATCAAGGATTCTGCGTGTATCTTCCTCGGTGGTATAAGCGATTTTAAGTTCCGGACTCTGCTCGAGTGCTTTATCAATGGTCATTGCATGACCCTGCCAGCCGGGAGGGATCATTTTGGAAATCCTGTCGGGAATTGCATACGGAAATCCTAAAACTCTTCCTATATCCCTGACCGACCCGCGTGCTTCCATAGTACCGAAAGTAATGATTTGTGCAACTTTATCATCCCCGTATTTTCGGGTAACATACTCGATAACCTCGTCGCGGCGGTCATCTGCAAAATCCAAATCGATATCGGGTGGGGAAGGGCGCATCGGATTTAAAAATCTTTCAAATGGAAGTTTAAAATACAAAGGATCGACATCGGATATGTTTAAGGCATAAGAGACAATCGAACCAGCATTTGAACCTCGTCCGGGGCCGACGGTTATTCCCTGTGATTTTGCCCAGTTCACAAAATCTGAAACAATGAGGATGTATGTTTCATAGCCTTTTTTTAAAATTATAGATAATTCATAATCCGCTCTCTCTTTAATTTCGGAAGTTATCGTTTTATATCGTTTCTCAAGACCCTCGTGAACCTTTAGCTGAATATATTCGGAAGGTGATATTCCGCCCGGTACTTCATAGTCCGGCATTATCCATTTCCCCAAGGTTATTTCTACGTTGCACATGTTTGCAATTTTTACGGTGTTGTCAATCGCTTCAGGGTTTTGAATAAATAAGCCCGTCATTTCTTCGGCCGATTTGATATAAAAGTCCGGGGAACCGATCATTGATAATTTTCTGTCTTTTGTATCCAAGGTCGTTTGGGTCTGGATACACAAAAGAGCCTCTTGCGCTTCGGCGTCTTCCTTACGAACATAATGATTGTCGTTGCTGGCAACCACCGGAATCCCCAGCTTTCTGGATAGCTCAAGTGTTTTTTGATTCAAGGACTCTTGTTCGGGAATGTTAAGATGTTTTTGCAGCTCTAAATAGAAGTTTCCTTGACCAAAAATCTCATTCAGTTCTTTTGCTCTTTTTTCTGCGGTTTCGTATTGATTTTTAAGAAGCGGTTCTGCAACAAAACCATTGACACACGCCGATAAACAAACCAAACCTTTACCGTACTCACGCAGAAGCTGCATGTCGGTACGCGGTTTGTAATAATATCCCTCAAGACCTGCTATCGATATTATTTTCATTAAATTTCGGTACCCCTGGTCGTCTTTGGCGAGAAGTACCAAATGATTTGAGTCGGAGTCTATGCCTGCTTCTTTATCGTGTCTTGTTCGTCTTGAAATATAGATCTCGGCTCCGATTATAGGTTTAATCCCCTCTTCTTTACAGGCTTTGTAGAATTGAATGGTGCCGTACATGTTACCGTGATCCGTAAGGGCAATAGCACTCATGTTAAGTTCCTTGGCACGTCTTACGATATCCCGTATCTTTGACAAGCCGTCTAAGAGAGAAAATTCGCTATGGTTATGTAAATGTATGAAGTCTGCCATATTAAGAAACGATCACCGTCTGATTTCTTCCGTTTTTTTTCGCTTGATATAAACCGTCATCAACTTTATCAAAAAAATAGCCGAGGGGATTGTTGGTTTGATTTGATGTATGTTGATATCCGTCTGGATAAATTTCCATACCGGGTTGAAAAATACCGCCTCCGATGCTTACTGTTAATGAAAGATTAACCGGTTTTCCTTCGTGAATAACAGTATAAGGGGTTTCGTAAATGTTCATTCTTATTCTTTCCGCTATTTTTTTTAGATCTTCCGCTTCGGATACACCGGAGACAGCGATGACAAATTCTTCGCCCCCATAGCGGAATATTTTATCCGTTTCTTGCGAATCTCTGGTTTCGCGTAATGCCGAAGTTAAGTTTAAAGCTGTTGTATATAGAACCATATCTCCCGCCGGATGGCCGTATCCATCGTTTACGTTTTTGAAGTGATCCAAATCTACTATCAGCAGGCCGAACGGTTCGTTGCCTTTTGCCATCTCAAGGCAATCCTCATTAAAAGCGCCGCGGTTAAGTAGTCTGGTTAACGGATCTTCTCGTTTGCTTTGGTTTGCCAGGCGAGCGTTTTCATTTGCCTCATTGGCCTTCTTATTCGACTGTTCGGTTCTTTTGTCCGCTCTTGTCCTTAAAAGGTCGCGTGCAACCATGGATCTTGCTACAATCCGTAAAAATTCTTCATCGGTTCTTCCTGGCTTATCTCTTTGTGACGCAAGCCAAAATTTGGTAGCTTCAATCTGTTGTTCGGTGGTCAACGAACGTCTGTCAACACTCCTTCTTTCGGTGATTCGACCGGAGTCGGATAAGTTTTCATTAAATTCGCTCATGTTAATTCCTCCATGATTAATTCCCTAACCTTTTCAACATCAATTTTTCTTTTTACTTTATACATCACTTGGCCGATAGCGAACTGAATGACATTTTGTTTGCCTTTAGTAAAATCAATCTTAATGTTAGGATTTGCTTTTATAACTGCTTTTACGATCGTTTTAAGTTCTTCCGTGTCGATAACGTTCGTTTTGTTCGTATCTAAAATTTTCGCGATCAGTTTGGCCGGTTGAAGGTCATCAATATTAACTTTCCTGTTAATAATAAAGTTAGCTATTTGCTTAGGTGTTAATTTGTCTTTGGCATTTCGTACAGCCTCTTCGAAATAGTCGGCGTAATTTTTTGTTTCGGTCAAAATTGTAGAATCGTTATAAAGAAGCCGATATTGTTGCTGAAATCTTTTGGCTTTGGCATCCGGAAGCTCAGGCATCAGCGACTTAAGTTTACCGATTTGAAGCTTGGTCCAACGGATGGGAGGAATATCAGGTTCGGGAAAGTATCGATAATCGGACGCTTCCTCCTTCGTTCTTTGAGAAACTGTCGATGAGTTTTTTTCGACAAATCCTCTGGTTTCCTGTAGTGGAATCTTACCGGTATCTAAGATTTCAGATTGTCTTTTGATTTCGAAATTTATCGCTTTTTCCACAAAAGCAAAGGAATTGATGTTTTTAACCTCAACTTTATAAACCGGTAATTTATTGCTATTGGGTTTTTGTAACGATATATTCGGTTCCAGTCTCATGTTGCCCCGTTCCATGTCGGCGTTTGATACGTTAAGATACCTGACGAGTTGTTGAAGTTTCTGAAGGTACTCCTTAACCTCCGTACCTGTTTCGAAATCGGGTTCTGTTACTATTTCAACCAACGGTACGCCCGAACGGTTGAAATCTATTAGGCTTACTTTTTCTCCTTCTAGGGTAGAGTGGATCAATTTTCCGGTATCTTCCTCCATGTGTACACGCCTAATTCTTATCTTTTTTCCGTTCGAAAGAGTAAGAAAACCGTTTATGCAAAATGGTTTATCGTATTGGGATATCTGGTAACCTTTGACAAGATCGGGATAAAAATAATTTTTCCGGTCAAATTTACTGAACAAAGGTATTTCACAATTTAACGCTAAACCAATCAATACACACCAGTCGATCGCTCTTTTATTTGGGTAGGGTAGTGCTCCGGGAAGTCCTAGGCATACAGGGCAGGTATGTGTATTGGGTTCTTGACCGAAATAATCCGCCGAGCAGGCGCAAAACATTTTGCTGTTTGTCTTAAGCTCCACATGAACCTCAAGCCCGATTACCGGTTTATATTTCATATTTCTGGTTTATTTTTTCTCCAATCTTCATTTTGGGTCAATTTTTCATACTGGTTGGCAACAGATAGGACCAGGCTTTCGCTAAATTGAGGACCGATAAGCTGCATTCCGATCGGAAGACCGGACTTGGAAAATCCTAC
The DNA here is from genome assembly GCA_027334565.1 of Candidatus Levyibacteriota bacterium. GTDB lineage: Bacteria > Patescibacteriota > Microgenomatia > Levybacterales > UBA12049 > DAHWUP01. The sequence continues at coordinate 60,132 of DAHWUP010000003.1, forward strand.
GGGGATGTTGATTCCACATAATCCCGCAATTGAAGAAGGTTCGACCAAAACGTCTGCCATTTCTCCGAACATCGACGCGCCTTCGGTCGCTCCTAAAGGCAAAGCCAAAGTCGGACTGGTCGGGGCAATGATAATGTCGACCTTATTAAAAGCCTTATTAAAGTCATCTATGATTAAGGTTCTTACTTGTTGCGCTTTATTATAATACTGATCATAATAACCTGAAGATAAAGCGTAAGTGCCGAACATGATTCTTCGCTTTGCCTCATCGGCGAAAAAGCCTCTTCCTTTTCCAAACCGGATTCCGTCGTACCGGGCAAGGTTAGAGGATACTTCGCAGCGTTGGATAATTGTATAAACATCAATAGCATATTTGGGATCGAATAACTTAATAGTTTCGACTTTAGCTCCTTCCGTTTCCAGTTTTTTTATGGCATTCTTAATTTTGGCTTCAACTTCCGGGTCAATACCGTCGATAAAATAATCCTCGGAAATTCCAATCCGCAAGGTTTTTAGGTTCTTTTTAGAAAGTTTCGAGAATTTCTCTATCGGAAGCTGGGAAGTGGTGGCATCAAGCTCGTCTACACCGGCTAATACCTCTAGAAGAATCGCTGCGTCTTCCACGGTTTTGGTGATCGGTCCCGGAGAATCCAGGGAGGAGCCCATGGCTATCACACCATAGCGGCTGACCCTCCCGTATGTTGGCTTTAACCCGACTACTCCGCACCAGGACGCGGGTTGTCTGATCGAGCCGGCGGTTTCGGATCCGATGGAAGCAATACAAAAATTAGCCGCTGTTGCAGCAGCCGAACCTCCCGAGGAGCCTCCCGGTAGGCGTTTAAGGTCCCAGGGGTTTTTGGTCGGACCGTAATCGGATGTTTCGGTTGATGATCCATGCGCCCATGCGTCCATGTTGGTTTTTCCCAAAAGTACAGCGCCAGCATCTTTAAGTTTTTTGACTACTGTTGCATCAAACGGAGGAATATAGTCGTCTAATACTTTACTTGAAGCTGTAGTTCTAATACCCAAAGTTGAAAAGTTGTCTTTAATTGCAATTGGTATTCCGAGTAAAGGCATGTCGATACCCTCATCCAGAGCCTTGTCTGCTGCTTCTGCCTGTCTTAAGGCTGTTTCTTTGGTTACGGTTACAAATGAGTTTAATTTACTGTCCGATCTTTCGATTTGGCTAAGACAGGCTTTTGTAAGTTCGACCGAACTAAAGCTTTTTTTCTTCAATCCCTCTTTTGCTTGTTTTAGGTTTAATCTATTCATTTTCCAATATCGCATTTACCTTGAAGAAGCCGTTGTGGGTAGAATACGAATTCGATAAAGCCTGTTTTTGGTTTAGTGATGGTTTCGTAACGTCATCCCTGACGATGTTTTCCAGTCCCGTAACTTGACTGGTCGGTTCGACGTTCTTGGTGTTAACCCGATTTAATTCCTCTACGTAATCGACCGTTTCCTGGAGCTGTTTTTGAAAAGTAATTCTTTCTTTGTCGGATATAGGTAAGTTGGCCAATTTCGCCACATGCGGAACGTTAATTTTCATCGAAGTTATTATATGGCAATAGAAAGCCTTTTGGCAACCTGCAGTCTGGCTTTTTGCTCGAGATAGTCGTCCAATTTGGGAAGTTTTATGAAGGTACGGTATTTTTTGTCCAAGGCTTTTTTTAATAAAGCGTCGGCCAGTAAAGGATTTTTAGGTAAAATCGGTCCGTGGGAGTAGGTTCCGATACTGTTTTTGAAAACGGCTCCTTCGGTACCGTCTTTGCCGTTGTTTCCAAAACCTTTCATGACAAATCCAAGCGGTTTTAAATTCTTACCAAGATATGTTCTGCCTCCGTGGTTTTCGAAACCTACTATCGTACCAAAATCTTTAGTTCTAAACGCCAAGTTGCCGATTAATCTTCTAGCATTTACTTGAGTATTTTCGGTGTAGAGGTCGAAGATTTTTAGCCCTTCGATTAAATTTCCGTCGGCTTCTTTGTAATAATTTCCCAGAAATTGGTATGCACCGCAGATATAGATTCCAGGAATTCCGTTTAAAATCATTTCGTTGAGGATAGAGCTTTTACCGTTTAAATCTTTTGATACAGCCTCTTGTTGTGTATCCTGTGCGCCACCCATCATAAGTAGATCGCATTTCTTTAAATCCCTTACGGAAAAATTTGTATTTAATTCGATGACTTTGGCTTTAATATTTCTCCATTCACATCTTTTCTGCAAGGTAATAACATTACCATGGTCCCCGTAGGTACTCATAAGTTCCGGGTAAAGCCATCCGATTGTCAAGGCAAGGGTATAGTTCATGAAATCTTTTTTCCGGTTAAAATCCCACGCACTTCAAGCATAGCCGAATAGGTCGGTAATATATACAGCTTATGGTTGGGCGCGGTTTGTGAGACAGCAATCTTTACAGCCTCGTTTAGATTTTCAAAAACGCTGTAAGCCTTACCGTTTCGTTTCAAGGAATATTTTAATCTTAAAGCTAAATCGTAGACGCGGTCTCCGGCCAGAAACAACTTTATATGTTTGTTTGTTAACATTTCAAATTCGACATCCCAGATCCATGATATGTCTGTACCGTCGGGAATCCTGTCATTTAACACAATTAACAGATTTTTCGGATTTTGTTCACTAATTGTTTTTAAAGATTCGTTGAAACTGGTCGGGTTTTTGGAAAGAAATAACTGAATTTTTTTCCCGTCAAGCGTTACTTCCTCCTGTCTTCCGAAAGCAGGTTTAAAATCAGTTAAAGCATGTTCAATCACATTTTCGTTAATACCGATTATTTTTGCTGTTAAAACCGCTGCCAAAGTATCATAAACAGCATAGGTCCCTTTTAGCGGATAAAATTTCGTTTTTTCAATGTCCAAGGGCGGCCTGGATAAACCACACTTTGGGCATTTCCATATTCCTAGGTGAGAAAAATAGACACGTTTAAAATCAAGTCTTTGGCCGCAGCTTGGGCAAAGAACCGAATCTGCAGCATGTTGCACTTGGTGTGTTTGGTATTTTTGATCATTCAAACCGAAATAGTAGACTTTTGATAAAATTCCCGAGCCCAGGTAGGCGATTTGAGGATCGTCGGCGTTTAAAATATACTTTGTTTTATATAATTTATTATAATTTGATTTCCACATTTTGGCGATGGAATTGACTTCTCCGTATCTGTCCAGCTGGTCACGGAAAAGGTTGAGCGCAATAAGATAGTCCGGCTTTAACTGTTTGATGACCAGAGGTAAGGTGTTTTCATCGATTTCAAAGATTGCATACTCATAATTTAATTTACCTTTCAAATCACTTTTTTGAATAATTGATGATGCTACTCCGTTTGTCAAGTTAGCACCCGAAAAGTTTACGAATATTTTTTTTCCAGCTTTCTCGAGAATGGATTGCAATAATTTTACCGTTGTCGTTTTACCGTTGGTACCCGTTACCAAGATTATTTTTAACCTTGATTTATTTAGAGTGTGTTCGATAAAGTCTGCGTCCAGTTTTAATGCAACATGTCCGGGCCAGGTCGAACCGCTTCCTAAATTTAAGATGCGGCTAAATAATAAGATCGTTTTCCCTATCAGGACTATCAAGGAATTCATAAATTACATCGAACGTAAGATTTTAATCCGTTCTTCGATCGGGGGATGGGTATCGAAAAGCGAAGCGAACAATTGTTTTGTATTTTTTCCTTTGAAGGGATTGACGATAAAAAGGTGCGCTGTTGCGTTAGTAGCAGTTCTGACCGAATATGGATTTTTGGAAAGTTTCTCAAGGGCACTTGCTAAACCTTCGGGATAACGGGTTAAAAGTGCACCTGAAGCGTCGGCCAAGAATTCTCGTTTTCGGGATACGGCGAGTTGAATCAGAGTAGCAGCAATCGGGGATAGTATTGCCAGTATAATGCCGATTAAAAGAAACACTACCTGAATGTTTCCTCTGTCTTCTCTTTCGTTTCGAAATCCGCCGAACCAAAGTTGATTGGTGAACAGGTTTGAGATGATGACGATAAATCCTACCAAAATTGCTACGATTCCCATTAATCTTATGTCATAATTTTTAACATGGGACAGCTCATGAGCGATCACCCCTTCCAACTCGGTTTTGTTTAAAACTTGTAGAATACCGCTAGTAACACATACAACAGCATGATTCGGATCTCGTCCGGTTGCGAAAGCATTAGGTGAAGGATCGTTGATAATGTATATTTTCGGTGTTGGTAGTCCGTCACCTATACACAAATTTTCAACAATTCTGTAGAGTTCGGGATTATCTTTTTTTTCAATCGGCACTGCATGACTGGTAGCCAATACCAGTTTGTCAGAATAATAATAACTCCCAATGCTAGTGATCCCCGCAAGGATTAAAGCGATACCGGCAAATCCCCACCCGTATCCCAAGGCTCTGCTGAAGACAAAAACAATAGTAGTAATCACTAATACAAATAAAAGCATGATTGCCCATGTTTTATTTTTATTACCCGATATTGCCGAATATATATTCATGGTAATTAGAACTGGACTTTAACTGCCTGTTTTTCTTCCTCCGTTGCTGCGAAAAATTCCGCACTATTGAAATTAAACAGCTTGGCAAAAATAACGTTGGGGAAAATTTTCAGTTTGGTGTTATAGTCCATCACCGTACTGTTATAAAATTGCCTTGCGTATGCAATTTTATTTTCCGTATCTGAGATTTCTTCTTGGAGTTCCATGAAGTTTTGACTGGCTTTAAGATCAGGATAATTTTCCGCTATCGCAAAGATGGATTTAAGGGTATCGCTTAGTTGGTTATTGGCTTTAGCCTTTTCTTCGACTCCTTTGGCCGAAACCAGATTTTGCCTTGCTTCAGAAACTTTCTCGAAAACCTCTTTTTCGTGCTTTTCGTATCCCTTAACGGTTTCAACCAGATTGGGAATCAAATCGGTTCGTCTTTTCAGCTGTACGTCAATTTGTGAAAAAGCCTCGGATACATGCATTTTTGCCACTACGATGCTGTTATAAAAAAACCAGACGACGACCAGTAAAATTACTGCAACGATAATTAAAATAATCAAGTTACTCTACACCTCCTCTCTTAACTTTTTAACCATTCCGCAAATTTATTATACCCTAAAGTGTTAAGGATGTCATGCTTGGTAGCCCAACCGCGACGCGCCATGAATACACCGTACTTTTGGACGTCCATTTGCGCAACGGCATGGCTGTCGGAATCAATAATAAGGGGCACATTACTTTCTAACGCTAGTTTGATCAAACCATCACCAAGGTCAAGCCTTCCGGGCCAGCTGTTTATTTCCAAAGCTTTACGGTATTTATTACAAAATTCAAAAATTTGCTCCCAATCCAACTGATAGCCGTTGCGGATATTAAGCATACGACCAGTGGGGTGGGCAAGTATTTTGGCTTTTTGGTGTGATAAACCGGCTATGACTCGTTTAGTCATATCTGTTTTATTTAAAGAAAAAAGACTATGTATGGATACGATTGTACCGTCTAGGATTTCAAGAGATTTATTTCCAATTGCCAATTCTCCATTGGGTAATATATCTGTTTCGAGTAACTTAAATATACGAACATTATAATTACTTGTTTTAATATGTTCAATATTTTCGTTGCGTCTCGCTATCAAATCATAAATGGCACCTTCATCATGTTTAGACTGGCTAGGATTATGTTCTGCAAAACCTACATATTCATAATTTAGCTCTTTCGCCTTATTTAACATCGCTTCCATGTTGTCGCTGCCAAGGTCATGACTTGGTTCGATTGGAAAATTTGAATGCAAATGCAGATCGCCTTTGATATCTTTCAGCTCAATAAGTTGTGGCAGCTTGTGTTGTTTAGCCAATTCAATTTCACCCTGATCCTCCCTAAGTTCAGGTGGTATCCAATCCAGATCTAAAGCATGGTAAAAATCATCTTCATTGGAAAAAATGCTGATTTTTTTGGTTTTTATGGTTTTAATGCCGTATTCTGATAAGGACAATCCCTTTTTTAATGCATATTCGCGCAAGTGCACATTGTGATTTTTGCTTCCGGTAAAATGTTGAAGCAGTGAACCGTAGCTATTCTCGGGTTGAATAAGTAAATCAATCTGTCTTCCTCCGGATACCAAGATTGAAGCAGACACATCTCCTTTTTCAATTATCCTTTCCAGGGACGGATAGTTGACGAAGTGTTCAAGAACAAGCTTTGGTTCATTGGATGCGACAGCGATATCGATATCTCCCACCGTAGGCGATCTGCGTCTCAGACTACCCAAGGCGTTAACCTGCAAAACAGCGGGATTCTGTTTAAGATAATCAATTATCCTTTCCGAGATTTCAAACGCGTATGGCAGCGTCATACGTGTTGTTTTGCCTTTTCCCTGTTTAAATTCCTCGATCGACCGGATAATATCGGCTTGCGACTTTTCTCCAAAACCCTCAAGAGTAGCGATTTTGCCTTCATGAGCGAGTTTTTCCAAATCCGAAATGGCACTTTCGGGATTCTTAAGATTAAACTCGTGGGCCAAACGGAACGCTGTTTTTGGACCGAAACCGGGAATGTCGGTAAGTACGAATACGGATTCCGGGATACCTTTAATTGCCCAGTCAAAATGCGAAACCTTTCCTGTTTTGAATAATTCGGTAAAATGATCTTTTAGCGTCTTTCCGATGCCGGGTAATTGGCTTAGCTTGTTATCGTAATAATAATCCTGTAATTCGCCCGAAAGGTTTCCGATCGTATCTGCTGCTCTTAAGTAAGCAATTATCTGAAAACGAAATTTATTTTCATCCTTAATGGTGTATGCGGTGGCTACGTTTTTTAACAATTTGGCGATTTCTTGGTTGGTCATACCTTCAAAAAAAGCATAGCAAAGGATTGACTCTATTTCAAATATTGTTTAGAATACGGACAACACCGGGGGTGGTAGCTCAGTTTGGTTAGAGCGCTTCCCTGTCACGGAAGAGGTCGCGGGTTCGAGTCCCGTTCACCCCGCACGTCGGTTAAGCGTGCAATCAAATGTTAAGACTGCCCCGGAATTTCTGCTCGGAAAGGAGGAATAAATGCCAAGACAAGCACAAGTTAAAAAATCTGAAAGCTTTTTATCTCAGATAAAATGGGGAGAATCATATACCAGTTTATTTTTGGGTGCAGTAGTGGTAATTATTGCACTGATACTTTTATTTTCTTTTCTGAAAGCCAAAAACGTTATGAAACAACAAACCGGTTCTACCTCAACCAACGTTGAACAAAAAATTATGCCAACGACTTATACGGTTAAAGAAGGTGAGAGTCTGTGGAGTATCGCCGAGAAATTATACGGATCCGGATATAATTGGATCGACCTTGCGAGCGCAAACAAGCTACAGGATCCAGGGTTAATTTTTACGGGTGATAAATTGGTCGTTCCAAACGTAAAACCCAGGATTGTTGAAAATAATATTGTAACGACACAGACTGCAGTTTCTACAACACCGATCACGGGTAAAAGTTATACGGTTGTAAAAGGAGATTGTCTTTGGACAATTGCGGTAAGGGCGTATGGCGACGGTTATAAATGGACGGAAATTGCAAAAGCAAATAATTTGACAAATCCAGATTTGATTTATCCGGGTAATGTCTTTGTATTACCAAGGTAAGTAGTACATTCTCAATATATTGCTGTATAATGTGATTTATGCGGCAGTAGTTCAGTGGTAGAATGTCTCCTTCCCAAGGAGAAGGTCGCCGGTCCGAGTCCGGTCTGCCGCTCAAAAAATCGACTTCAAATTGAATTTAATAAATTTTTGTATTTAAATATTACCCGATTTTATCGAAAACGTTGATAGGTAATGAATTTTTTTATCAAAAAATATTGACTGAAAATATTGTTTTTGATATAGTTAATTGTGCCCGCTATTAAAACGAAAAAAACAGCAACGAAATACATTTTTGTCTCCGGAGGTGTGATATCGGGTATTGGTAAAGGTACCAGTGCGGCTTCGATCGCTTTTTTGTTGCAATCAGCAGGATTCAATGTAACCCCGATAAAATTTGAAAATTACCTCAATTTGGATGCGGGTACCATCAACCCTATCGAACATGGAGATCCTTTTCTTTGCGAGGACGGAACCGAAGGTGACATGGATCTTGGTACCTACGAAAAATTTTTATCTAAAAATATGGGTAAAGATAATTTTGTAACCATGGGAAGGATATACCAGACTGTGATCGACCGGGAAAGAAGGTTCGAATATAACGGCGAGGATGTCGAGGCGATTCCGTATATTACAGATGAAATAATTGCAAGAACCGTTAACGTTGGTAAAAAGGATAACGCTGATATCGTCATTATCGAGTTGGGTGGCACGGCGGGTGAATATCAGAACATCTTTTATTACGAGGCTTCAAGGATGATGACATTAAAAAATCCTGGTGATGTTATTCATATACACGTCAGTTATGTTCCAACACCCGGACACTTGGGTGAGCCGAAAACGAAACCCGCTCAGCTTTCCGTTCATACCCTCAATTCATTGGGAATTCAACCAGATTTTATTATTACCAGAGGTGAAAAATACCTTGACCAAAGGCGAAAAGACAGATTGGCTTTGTTTTGTAATTTGCATACCGATGATGTAATTTCTAATCCCGATCTTCCATCGGTGTACGAAGTTCCGATGGTTTTGCATAAGCAAAATTTGGAAACTAAAATAATGAAAAAGCTTGGTCTACCCGTGCGGAAAGCAAAGCTTAACGATTGGCAAAAATTTATCGACAGTATAAAGCAGGCAAACCAGACAGTTGATATAGCCATTGTTGGTAAATATTTCGGAACCGGAGAATATCAATTGCGCGATTCGTACGCAGCATTATTTGATGCAATCGACCATGCTGCTTGGAGTGTCGGTGTCAATGTAAGGACCATCTGGATCGATGCGGAAAAGTTGGAACAAGAAGACTCTGAAAAAACGATCGGTAAACCTTGCGGTATAATCGTTCCCATAGGTTGGGGTGAAAGGGGAGCCGAGGGAATGGTCAAGGCAGCTTCGTATGCCAGACAGAAAAAAATCCCATATCTAGGTCTTTGCTATGGGATGCAGCTGGCGACAATCGCGTTTGCCAGAGACGTTTTAGGATTTACAGACGCCAACACGGAAGAAAACGACAAAAGAACGAAACATCCGGTTATTCATTTTATTCCTTCCCAAAAAAAGTTATTAAAAAGAAGGGCATACGGCGGGACGATGCGCCTTGGAACTTGGGATGCGAAAATAAAACCTGGTACAAGAGCTTTTGAGATTTATCGATTACATCATGCCTTTAAAAATGAATCAAAAGGTATCGCCAGCGAAAGACACAGACACAGGTATGAGTTTAACGATAAATATAGTCGGGAGTTTGAAAATGCGGGAATGATAATCTCGGCCAGATCCGTTGAAGAAGATTTAGCCGAAATCGTAGAATTGCCCGAAGCGTTGCATCCTTTCTATTTCGGAACGCAAGGCCATCCCGAATATAAAAGCAGACCTTTGTCGCCTCACCCGATATTTTTGGAATTTATTAAAGCTTGTATGCAAACTCTTGAGTAAATACCATGTTTACGGTATAATTACTTCTTATGATTGCGAATATAGATTTTACTCCTGGTGATGTATTAAGAGTTTATCAAAAAATACAGGAAGGCGATAAAATAAGAACCCAGATATTTGAAGGGGTTGTTCTGGGAATCTCGGGAAGGGGAGAGAATAAAATGTTTACGGTCAGAAAGTTGGTCGGTGACGTTGCGGTTGAAAAAATATTTCCTGTTAATTCCCCCAGTATCGAAAAAGCCGTGGTTAAAACACATTCAAAGAAAAAAATTAGAAGAGCAAAATTATTTTATTTGAGAAAAAAAGCCAACAATTAATGTTTATCCCCGAATCCTACTGCCAGATTTGGTGAAGATACGGCCTGTAATTTCCTCAAGAAGAAAGGTTATAAAATTATCGACTGAAATTTCCGCAAAGGTTATGGCGAAATTGATATCATAACAATTTACCAAAATATGTTGGTTTTAATAGAGGTTAAAACCAGAAATACCGGACATTATGGAGGAGCGATTGAGGCGATTTCATGCAATAAACTTAAAAAGCTTATATCTGCCAATATTACAGACTTTTGCACCCAAAGCTTCCCGAAGCGATGCGAATAGATGCGATATTAATCGATTTGGAAAGAAAAAAAGTTAAAAGCATCAATCACCTCGAAAATATCGGCAATTAATTCTTTAACAACCTGATTTGGTCCCTTAAGATCGTGGCGGTTTCAAAATCAAGTTCTGATGCTGCCGTACGCATTTCTTTACTGAGTTTTTTGATCAATCTTTCTTTTTCATCCGGTAGTATGACTTCTTTTTTGCTTAACGTCAATAAATAGTTGATCTCCTCGTCTTTTTTTTCTTCTTGTTCGATTAGTTTGGCACGAATAGATTTTTCTATCGATCGCGGAGTAATATGATGTTTATGATTATAGGCAAGTTGGACCTTTCTTCGTCTGTCTACCTCATCCATTGCGGCTTTCATTGAACCGGTTAATGTGTCGGCGTACATGATCACGTTGGAATCGATGTTCCTGGCCGCCCTTCCCATGGTTTGTATCAAAGAGGTTCTGCTTCTTAAGAAACCTTCTTTATCGGCGTCCAGTATTGCTACCAGTGATACCTCGGGTAAGTCCAAGCCCTCGCGTAATAGATTTATTCCCACCAATACGTCGTGTTCGCCTGAACGAAGTCTATCCAAGACATCCTGTCTTTTCAAGGTTTCGATGTCCGAATGAAGATACGTTACTTTGATATTTCTTTCCTCAAGATATGATGAAAGATCTTCGGCCATTCTTTTAGTTAATGTTGTTACCAAAACTCGTTGTTTTTTTTTGATCCTATTTTCGATTTCACCGATCAAATCCTCTATTTGCCCTTTAGTCGGTCTTACATCGATTTGCGGGTCTACCAAACCTGTGGGTCTTATAAGCTGTTCGGCAACGGTATCGTTTTGTTTGGCAAGGCTTAATTCGTATTCGTCCGGGGTGGCGCTGACATAAACAATTTGGTTCGTCCTTGTCATAAATTCTTCAAAACGAAGAGGTCGGTTATCCAAAGCCGAAGGTAGCCTAAAGCCATAATCGATAAGAGTCTCCTTTCTTGCCCTGTCCCCGTTGTACATCCCTCTTATCTGCGGGACCGTAATATGAGATTCATCGATGATCGTCAAAAAATCTTTGTCGCATTCTTGAAAATAATTTATCAGGGTATAGGGCGCTTCGCCCGGTTTTCTACCGTCGAAATACCTTGAATAATTTTCAATTCCGTTGACATACCCGATTTGGTTTATCATGTCCAAATCAAAATTGGTACGTTGGTTTATGCGGTGGGCTTCCATAATTTTGTCTCTTGCTTTCAATTGTTTGACCCGTATGTCTAAATCTTCGCGTATTTTGGGAAATACATCCTTATAAGTTAAAGGGTTGGTCATGTAATGTTTTGCCGGATAAATTACGGTTGAATCGAGAACACTAAAAGTGTCTCCGGTCAAAGGATCAAATTCCAAAAGTTTATCGATTTTTCCGTTCGAAACTACTATTCTAAGACCGGAATCAAGATAGGCGGGAAAAAGGTCGATATCTTCACCCCTGACCCTAAAGCTCCCCCTTTCGAAAGCGTAATCATTGCGTTCATATTGCAAGTCAGCCAATCGTAACAAAATATCTTTTTGTTCGAGTTTTACCCCTGTTTTTAATTCCATGACGAACTTGCCGTATTCCACCGGTGACCCCAAATTATATATGCAGGATACCGAAGCTACGACTATGACATCCTTGCGCGTAAGTAAATTCGTGGTAGCAGCCAATCGCAATTTATCGATTTCTTCATTAATTTCAACCTCCTTTTCGATATAGGTGTCGCTTTGAGGGATATAGGCTTCGGGTTGGTAGTAATCGTAATAAGAGACAAAATAGCTGACTGCATTTTGGGGAAAAAAATCCCTGAATTCTTGATAAAGCTGAGCAGCCAATGTTTTATTGTGGGAGATTATCAGCGTAGGTTTTTGAATTTTTTCGATTACGTTTGCCACGGTAAACGTTTTTCCGCTACCGGTAACGCCCAAAAGAACATGGCTGGGGTAGTGATTATTTAGCCCATTTACCAATTTTTCGATAGCTTGAGGCTGATCGCCGGTGGGTTTAAAATCCGAAACCAATTTAAATTTCATAACAAGTTATTTTAGCAAAAAATGACACAGTTTGTAACAAATTCGATTATTGACAAAGTTTGTATATTTTTCGTATATTTTATTAGAAAGGTAAAATATGTCCGGAGTACTATATAAAAAAGAACGTGAAGTGTTGGAATTTTTGGCACAGTTTCAGAGACAGTACGGTTATTCTCCTACTCTTTCCGAAATCGCACACGGAACCGGTCACAAGAGCAATTCAACCGTTCATACGTTAATTAAGTCGTTGGTTGAAAAAGGTTATGTTCAGAAGGTGGACGGCAATACCCGCGTACTAAAGATCGTCGACGAAAAAGTTACCTTGTCATTGATGGGGAGCAAACCTTCCGTTGAATTGCCTTTGCTTGGTTTCATCGCCGCAGGAAGCCCCTTGGAGCCCTACAGTGACCCTAACGCGTCGTTTTACGTCTCTGCCTCCTTGTTATCGGGAAAGAACACGGCCTATGTTTTACGGGTCAAAGGGAACTCGATGATAGAGGAAGGTATCCTGGACGGAGATTATGTGGTTATCGAAAAAATCACCCAAGCCGTCAATGGGGATATAGTAGTAGCTATAGTTGATGACAATCTGGCAACGTTAAAGAAGTTTTATAAAGAAAATAACCGTGTCGTTCTAAGGCCGGCAAATTCGGAAATGTCTCCTATTTATCCCAATTCCCTGACGATTCAGGGTAAGGTGGTCGGGCTGGTCAGAAAATTCGACTGATTTATCTTTTGAATTTGACGATCTTTAATTTGTAATTTACATAGAACAGTATTGCCAAAATCAGCGCAATAACGATTACAAGTTCAAATTTTCTAAAATATCCTCCCAAAATATTCCATTTACTGCCCAAGTAAAGTCCGATATAAGATATGAAAGAAAAATAAATAACGGTAGCCAATAAATTGGTGATGATAAATTTGATGAATTTGACTTCGGTTATGCCCGCCGCAATAGCAATAAACGACCTAACTCCGGGTAGCATTTTTCCGATAAAAACGAAGGGAATACCATATTGCTTTATTTTTCCGGTTGCCAAATGATACTCGTGGTCGGATATGAGGATGAATTTACCGTATCTTTTTATTAAATTTAACATCAAATTTTCTTCCAGCAAGTACCCGATCAAATAGCCGATTATCGAACCGGCCAGATCTCCCAAAGCCGAAGAAACAATAACCAAAAGCATAAATAACCGTCCCTGGCTTACCAGAAATCCGGAAAATGGTAGTGTTACTTCGACCGGTATCGGAATTGCCGTGGCGCTTGAACCGGTCAAAATGAAAATACCGATGTAGCCTGTAGACTGAATTATGTGTATAATAATGCCCGATAACTGTTCCAACATACTTATGGGAAGTCTATACATTGTAGCAACACCGATCGGGAATTTACAAGATATCACCTTACGTGCTTTGGAGACGCTTAAAATTGTTGATTTTATCGCTTGTGAAGATACCAGGAAAGCAGTAATTTTGATTAATCACTATTTTCCCAACGACCAAAAAGAAATGCAGGGAAAACTATTCTCATATTATGAGCAGGTCGAACTCACGAAGATTCCGCAGATAATGAATTTGCTGGCAAACGGTAAAAGTGTGGCTCTTATTTCGGACGCAGGCACTCCTTCAATCTCCGACCCCGGATTTAAATTGATCAGGGAGTGTGTAAGAAGTAATATACCGGTGATTTCAATACCCGGCGCCTCTTCGGTTGTTTCCGCCTTGGTAGCATCGGGTTTACCGACGGACAAATTTACTTTTCTGGGTTTTCTTCCGCAAAAACCGGGACATAGAATCAAGCTTTTGGAGAATGTTAAAACATCTCAACAAAGTCTGTCCTCGACCGTGATATTCTTCGAGTCTCCTTATAAATTAATCAAAACCTTGCAGGATTTGAAAAAAGTATTTGGAAATATCGAAATTACGCTTGTAAGAGAACAAACCAAAGTTCATGAGGAAATAATCGCGTCTACGATAGATGAGTTGTCGGAAAGATTTGCTATAGGAATCAAAGGAGAATTTGTGGTTCTTTTCAGTCTTAAGACGACTTAAGTTCCTGTTCGATCTGTAACAGCCGGTTGTATTTGGCAATTCTTTCTCCGCGTTGTGGGGCCCCGAATTTACAATAATCTGCAGAAACAGCGACAGCAAAGTCGGCGATAAAGTCGTCATTGGTTTCGCCCGACCGGTGCGAAACAATGATTTTCAAACCGGCTTGTCTCGCCATCTCAACAACAGCCAAAGCTTCGATCACCGTCCCAATCTGATTCGGTTTGATAATAATCCCGCTGATCGCCTTTTTTTCGATTGCGGTTCCAAGACGCATAGGATTGGTAACGGTTAAATCGTCCCCGACAATTATGGTTTGCCCGGATAACCTTCGGTAAAGTTCTGTCCACCCGTCCCAGTCGTCTTCGGATAAACCGTCTTCAAGGTAAAGAAAATGATAGTCCTTGTTTAATTGTTCGTAAAAATTGACCATGTCGCCGGAAGACAGGCTGCCTGATTTATCTTTGATATGATACTTATTTTCCGAATACAAATTATTTGACGCTACGTCCAATCCCATAAAAACGTCAAAACCTAACCTTAAATTCGTAGATTCAACCGCTTGTTTGACCGCAATAAGCGCGTCTTGGTTTGAGGCCAGTTTGGGTGAAAAACCTCCTTCGTCTGCGATCAGCGTAGAAAGGTTGTTTGAAAGCAATATCCTTTTTAGCGAAAAATATATTTTCGTACCGGTTTCCAACCCCTGGGAAAAAGTCATCGATGAGGCAGGTATGACCAAAAATTCCTGAAAATCGATAGTGCTGCTTTCCGAATGTAAGCCACCGTTCAGAATATTAAACATCGGCGTAGGAATCTTAAGAGAAAGGTTATCGGTTCTGATAAATTCCCGTAAATATGTGAACAACGGTATTCGGTTGCTGCGCGCGGATGCTTTGGTTACCGCCATCGATACGGAAAGTATGGCATTGGCTCCGAGTTTGGATTTATTCGGCGTCGCGTCAAGTTCTATCATTTTCTTATCTATATCCTGTTGGCGGGTAGATTCTAAATTTAATAATGCCGGGGCGATAATGTCGATAACGTTTGAGACTGCATGTTCAACGCTTAGGCCCTGATATTTATCCGGGATTCCGTCACGCAGTTCAAAAGCCTCATATTTACCCTTAGAGGTGCCGGCCGGACAGGCTGCCGTACCGTAAGCGCCGTCGGATAAAAGGACCGTAGTTTCTATAGTAGGTTGTCCTTTGGTATTTAAAATCTGTCTGGAAAGTATCTTGGAAATTTTTGCCATTATATTTTATTTATAAACTTTTTTTCGGACTGAAACAAGATTTTTTCGGCTTGGGCAAGATAATCGAAGGGAACGGATATCGCAGTTAAACCGATTGGCAATAAAGCATCGACAAGCTCACCGAAATTGGATAAATCTTCATTAAGTATGATCGCCGGAAGCGACTTGTCCGATGCAACTTTGAATATTTTTTCAATGTTTGAAAGTAGCGGAAAAGAATATTTGTTCAATTCGGAGAATATTTCCGGATTATGCCTATCGGTACCAAACAGAAGACTTAAAATCGATTGATAATCGACAAAAATCCCGCTAATCCCGCAGTCAAGAAATTTTTCTAAGTCGTCTGCGTTTGCGGGAATGTTAGCCGTTATGTATAATTTAAGGCTGTCGGTTTGTGAAAAACCCGCTTCCTTAATGATCTTCATTATGTGTAGCATTTCTTCCAAAGTTCTAAGATATGGTATCGATACGGATAAATTTTTTGCACCGTGCAGAGTTAAAGCTTTCTTTATCGCTTCAAGTTCAAGGTTAAAGATATCCCGATCGTGAGTGTATCGAAAAGCACCGTGAAATCCGAGTAGGGGATTTTCCTCTGTTCCGTCATAATCCGTACCGTTTTCCAAACGCCTGTAATCGGCGGTTGTAAGGTTGGTCAACTGGTAAACCACCGTTTTCGGAAAAAAAGTCTCGCATACTAAACTTATATAACCGGCCAGTTTTTCGATTAAAAGATGCTGTTCGTTTCTTTCGATAAGTTTTTTGGGATGTATTCCGATTTCCTCGATAATTTTATGCGCGTCTCCGATGAATGCGCCATCGATGTTTTCGTTTTTAAAATCATGGAAGCTATCTTTATAATGTGCGCTTATATAAAGCTTGGTAGCAAAATTAATTTTTTTATTTTTATGCTCGTTAGTCGTTGGATTAATCGATAAACCTCCTTTATAAATTTCTCCCTTGGTAGCGTTAAGGGTAATAATTTGGTCATTTTTCAAAAGTTTTGAAGCATCGTTGGTTCCGGCAATGCAAGGCATGCTAAGATTTTTAGACTGAAAAAGTATCTGCATGTTCTTGTCATAGTCATCGATAACCACCGCTGACGCTTTCTTGAGGGAACTTAAATAAAATGATTTTATCGCTTTAATCACGACTATATCGCCCGGTGAAATGTGGTTGGCGCTTACCTTATCCGTAACAATTCTGGCAGGCCCCGACGAAATTCCGCGATTGACCGGTATTCCTCTTAAAATTACTTCTTCTGAATCATCAAAATATTTATTTTTTCTAAGAGTCGGAGTATTTTCCAACGGTAGGGTTTGAATAACAAATAATCTGTCGTTAGCCAGCGCCCATTCTATCTTTTGCGGAAAAAAACTGTATTTTTCAATGACCTTTCCGAGCTCTGCCAATTCCAAAATTTTTGGATCAGAAATTTTTTGGCTGTTGCGATTAATAAAACCGAGGTTTACTATCTTATTTTCAATGCCGACTTTTTTAAACTGTTTTTTTTGTTCGGAAATAGTTTTATCGATGATCGTCAAATCGGATTTTCGAATTCTATAGACGTCCGGTTTTTCTTGATTTAGCGAAATCAGTTCACCGAGACCGAAAATAGCCTCTATTACAAACTCCTCTTTTGCATAAGTATTGGGGTCGACGGTATAGATTAATCCTGATTTTTCGGACTCGATCATTTGTTGGACAATCAGCGTGGGTTGTATGCTTGAAATCTCGCTTAACTGCTGATGTCTAAAAAATAAAAGCCTTGGATTAAATTGTTGGGCCCAGGCTGATTTGATTTTTTCGAGCAATACGGCTTCACCTTTAACATTTAGAGACGCGCTTGACGAGGTATCCGCAGAGATTTCCGAAAATTTGATGGAAACAAGCGGTTCATTCAGATTCTTGTATGCATCGACTATTTCTCTGCAAAGGTCTTCCGGTAAAACTGCGTCTTCGATCATTTTTTGAAGTATCGCCGAGATCTGATGAAGTGATCGAAGATGGTTAAAGTTAGCGGTCGAGCAAATTTGTCTTATCTTGGTATCAAGTTTGTTTTCATGTAAAAAATGAGTATAGGCTGCAGGTGTAAGTACAAATCCGTTCGGGACCGGTAGACCGAAAGCATACATTTCTCCCAAGCTTGCTGCTTTCTCTCCCAACTGCAAGGCATAAGTCTTATCAATGTCTTTAAAGAATTTAAGATAATGTAAGTTTTTATCCATAATTTAATTATGTTTGCTTGAAGAACAATTATCAAGAGGATTATTTTTTAAGTTCTTGCTTAAAATAATCAACCCAGGGGATTAAGCTTGGATTCTCGTCATAAATCAATGCCAAGAATAAAGATAGGTAACCTCCGAAAGATAAAACATTCAATACTTGATCAAGCTTTGTATTTCCCTGCGCATCGTATTCGGTAATACCGACGTTATTTTTTGCAATAACTTCTTCGGTAAGCCTTAGGCGCTGTTTAATTTTGGTTTCGTAAAGATCGGATTTTAAAAAAAGTGCTTCGAGCTTATTGTCTTTCGGATATTTTAATCCTTCCATTAGATGATGGTTAAGCTCCGGAAGTCTGGAAAAATTTGCAAAACTTTTTGCGGTTTCATTCATCTGATTCCTTAGAATATGGGCATTGCCTTTGAGAAAATCGGCCGCGATAATAAGAGGAATTTTATTATCAAATTTAAGCGATAACTCTTTTGCAGTTTTAATAATTCGTTCCTGTTCAGATCGCAGGAGATAGACCGCACGTTCAAATTCATCGTCAGTCATATCGATCAATCCGGTTTGTTTTATAAGCGCGATGGTTCCAACAATTATATATCCGGTGCCGAGTCTTGGTTGACCGCACGGATTATGTTTGGGGTCAAATACCAACCCTGGAGACTGTTTTGTATTTACCATGTTACCGAGTTCTCCTCCCGAAGTCAAAATAAGCGTCTGACAACCTAGTCTTAAAGCTTCGGTTGCACAAGACAAAGTTTCTTCTGTTGTGCCGGAGTAGCTTGTCAATACGACCAGTGTTTTGGAATCGGCAAATTTTGGCAAGTGGTAATCGTTGATAATCACAAGAGGAATTTTAAGCCTGTCGGCAAACAATGATTCCAAAACATGGCCTCCGTATGAAGAACCGCCCATGCCGGCGATCACCAGTTTATCAATATCCCGTTTGGGAATTTTGATATTATAAGCATCTTTCCAGATTTGTTCGCATTGCGCCGGAAGCATTCCGGTAGACTCGTATACTTTTTGCGGGTCCAGTTTTCTGATCTCGTTTATGTCTTCAAAATTTATCATTGTTTTGCTATAGACAGGATAAAAGTTTTCAACTCGTTGAATTTTGTGTCAGTCAGTTGTTTTTCAAAGGATTCCACATTCAGTCTTAACAAGGGTTCCGTATTGGATGACCTAACATTAAACCTCCAGGTCGGATTGGAAAAAGTGATCGCCACACCGTCCAGATCGTTAAGTTGCCCGTCTTTATATTTATCCTTTAGTTTATTTAGAATTTCATTTGCGTTGGATACCTTAAAATTAAATTCACCGGATTCGTAACTCCTCTGCAACTTTGCCAAAATTTGGGATAAAGATTTTCCCTCTTCGGATAAAACCTTTAGTACCGCGATGATGGTAGCAACCTGTGATTCGGCGTTGCCGGTAGCCTTATAATAAAAATGGCCGGAAGATTCGCCGGCAAACACTCCGCCGGTTTCGGTCAAAGCTTCCGTAATATATGCATGGCCGACTTTTGTGATCACCGATTTGCCTCCGCATTCCTCGACGATTTTTTGACTTCCCAAAATATATCTGATATCAAATAAAATGGTTGATCCCGGGTATTGTTTTAACATTTGTTCGGCTATTAAGGATGTTATTTTGGTGGCCTCAACTACCTGTCCTTTTTCGTCAATAAAATATAGTCTGTCACCGTCTCCGTCCGGAGCAAGACCCAGATCCGCTTTTTCACTTAAAACTTTATTCTGAAGATCTTTAAGGTTATCGAAATTCAACGGGTCGGGCTGATGAGCGGGAAAACTTCCATCGAGTTTAAAGTTCATTCTAATAAGCTCCCCGGGTATCTTTTCAAACAGCGCATCGATATATGTTCCTCCCATCGCATTGGCCGGGTCCGCAACTATCTTAAATTTTTTGATCATTGGATTTCCGAAAATCTTAAGAGCATTATCCACCTCGTCTTCCAGGACGCCGGTTTTTTCTTCGATAGTACCCTTGAATTTTGGGGTATATCCGACACCGGATAGCGCCATTTGTTTGATTTCGTCCATCCCTGTCGGTTTTCCGATCTTCAATAGGCCTTTCGGTGTATTGATCACGAATTTCAAGCCGTTGTATTCCGGCGGATTATGAGAGGCTGTAACTTGTATTCCACAATCGTAATTATAATGATTGACCGCAAAATAAAACGTCGGAGTAGAGGTCATGCCGGCGTCATAAAGATGCGCGCCCATTTCAAGCAAAGTTGTTTTAACCGCAGCATAAAGTTTGGGTCCCGATAATCTCATATCGTAACTTAACAAAATATTCAGTTGGCGATCGTCCGAAATTTTCTCGGTGAAGAATTTATAAATGGCTTTGGTTATTTGAGAGATACCTTCTTCGTCAAGTTGGGTAGGGTATATAGCTCTGATATCGTAAGATTTGAAAATTGAAGGATCGATGGTCATTATTACATATTATAAACCGCTTAAAAAAAAGTCAATGCTTATATGGAGAGGAACCGAGGTCTTACCGGTCTTTGATTTTAATTCGATATCAAATAATTGCCCGTAAAAGTGAATCAGTTGCTCTTTATTAAAATTTTTTACTTGCGATCTAAGTTTGGATAGTTGCCAGGGAGCCATACGTTTTGTCTCATCAATTTGGTTGTGGTAATCTCCCAGGGACTGCAAATAAAGCCTGAACTGTCTGACCAGCATGAAAAAGATCAGCTCATCTTCCTGTTTGGCTCTAAGCTCATGAAATATTCCGATAAGTTGTTTCGAATTTCCCGGTCTTAACTGGTCTAAAAACGTAAACAATTTTTGAGGAACATTAAAATTTATCACCTCGAAATTGTTTAACTTTGAAATCGCCGGTTTTGATAACTCAGATCCCTCCCACAATACGACATTCAAATCGTTCGTAACGTTGAAAAAGTCGATGATTTGTTTAAATTCCGCAGAAGTTACCTTATTTTTAGTGAACAGATTTTCGATAAAAATGACTTTTTCGTCCGAAAAAATAGATTTGTTTTTACTTAGCTGAAATAAAGTGTCATAAATTAACCCTTCGCCGTTTAGAATCAAATGCTCGGGATATTCGTTCTTTTTGCCAAAGTAATAGTCTCTTGTTTTTTCGATGTCTGAGCCGTGAATGATAAGTTTCATATGCCGTTTCTGCGTTTGTATTCTTTATATAAAGCTTCTGCGGTTTTGCCAAGATGGCGGCTTCTGGTACGATGAGCAAGTAAAGCGCCTGAAAAATTTTGCGGGATATGCAACAACTCATGTATCAATACCTTTATTTTTTCCTGTTCGCTTAAATTATCATAATATTTGGAAAGGACTTCGATCACATATGCGGGTTCTATGTTAAGCGCCTGTTGAAAGATCTTCGGGAACGACCAAATCCTTGCGTATGCTCTTGATTTGGATCCGCTCGTACGATAACAGTATATCTGCTTTAAGTTGATATGATCCATGTCCAGAACCTGCAGAATTTTTTTTAACAATTGTTTGACATCATTCGCTTGTTCCCAATCAAGACCGGAAGCGTGGTTTTTGGAGAATGTCTTTCGTTTCTTCATGTATGCTTATCGGCGACATAAGAAGCTGCATATGCTTCAGGTTTGGTCTTGGCGATATAACCGTTCCCGGTTACCATACCGACGACCTCCTTGATCATCTCCCTGCTGGCGCCGTGTTCGCCTACATCCACGTGAATTTCCAGATTATAATTTAAGGCCCGTCCGTTTAATTTTTGTTTAAATAATGGAACAAAAACTGAAGCGAAAGTCAAAGAGGCGATCGTCTCGGCATAGATCTTTTCTCTAAGACTATGTATATTCTTTTTATCCTGTCTTCTCCAGAAGTATTTACCGCCAAATCCTCTTCTGTGTATAAGAATCGCGGTCACCAGATTTATTTCTTTTGTGCCGTTTTTACGCCTTACAATATTGTTCTTTTCGTGTGAATCCGTTCCGATCACAAGACTATACTCGCTGTCAGGCTCTTCTTCCAAAAATTCCTTGATTTTTGAAATAATTTCTTGTAGTGATAGCTCTCCGTGTGTGATACTGTGAAATGTTTCGCTTTTATAATCCTTATCCATGGGGTTTGTATCCAGTAGATTATAGCATATCGGCTCAAATGCCCAATAACCATTTGAAAAATGCCTTCTGCGACCGGCCGATCATATCGAAAATTGTTTTCTCCGGAGTTGACTTGAATTTTTCGGTTGGCATTATTACGGGCGCAGTAGCACTTTGAGTACTTTGCGGGTTAATTTCGGGATCACCTTTATCTTTTTTAAGATTGAACAACGCGTAATATATCTGGTTTTTGTTATCACCGTTTTCGAAGGCGAACTGGGTAAAGGGACCGGAGGAAGCATTGAAAATAAACGGTGTTACCGCGACAACGCTTTTATCGTCCCAGTAATTCATGAAACTTTGTATATAGTATTGGGATTGCGTACTTTGTGAAACAGTATCGGAAGACCATCCGGTTTCGGTGATGAATACGGGTAAAACTTTTTGAGAAAAACTTTCAGCCAGGCTTTGTTGATAATAAAAACTGTATATACCTTCCCTGAGTTTTGAAGGAGGCATTGAAAATCCCGGATTAGGGTAAGAATGACTTCCTAAGCCGTCTATTTTATTAAAGATGTCCGGTACAGCCTCTTCCATTTGATACATATAAGTGAATTCGTCAATCGATTTGCCCGCTACGTTTGTAGCGGCGTTATCAAGTCCTGCGGAAATGATAAAAAAATCCTGACTGCGCTGTTTAAAAGCGTCAACCGCAAAACTAAGAAGCTGCGCATATTCGGAAGCATCCGGTGTTCCTCCCCATTCGTCTCCGCGGTTCACCTCATTGAAAATTTCAACGTATCTGTTTTTGGTCGGCCAGTTAAGGTCGTTT
This sequence comes from Candidatus Levyibacteriota bacterium, assembly GCA_027334565.1. Classification (GTDB taxonomy): domain Bacteria; phylum Patescibacteriota; class Microgenomatia; order Levybacterales; family UBA12049; genus DAHWUP01. Next base: position 82,798 of record DAHWUP010000003.1, read on the forward strand.
AAAAAATTGGCAAAGTCGATAATATCGTAATCGTCGGGCTTGCTCCATGCTCCTTGATCAAAATAATCATCGACCGTAGCTATTCTTATGATCGGTATCAAATGGTAACGCGCACAATCATCCATGAACAGTTGCCATTTAACCAAATTGCGATCGTTAGCTTCAATGGGAATAGTGACATACCCCCAATCGCCTCCGTTTGAATTTACCAAATGGGCCGCTTCACTTACCTCCGAAGGGTAAAGAATGTGAATTCCGACCTTGTTATTAGGTAGAGTGGTGGGATCATAAATTGCGTAAACATCATTACAGGAAACAAACAGCCATAAGATTAGAATCAGAGGGTAAATCAATTTTTTCATTACCCGAATATTTTACACTAATTCCGCATTCGAGGAAAATCTGGCGAATATGCCAGTTGAAAGTAGTCTACCATTTTTTTGGCTTAAGGCCAGTTCTCCATATTCGATATTCCTAACCTTAAAATAATCCTCCAAAAGGTTTTTAAGCATTATCGCCGAAGCGGTTACGGCATACGAGTTTACAATCACGAAAAGCGGTTTTGGTGTAAGAATTTTCGTACAATTCTCCAAAAGCGTCGGGAAATTTTTATCAAAATCCCAGATTTGACCCTTGGGTCCGTGTCCGTAAACAGGCGGATCCATGATTATCCCGTCATACGTATTTCCTCTACGAATTTCTCTAAACGTAAATTCCAAAGCATCATCTTCTATCCATCTGATAGGCTTATCGGTTAATCCCGACAATTTCTGATTTTCCTTTGCCCAAGCTATTGAAGGCTTCGATCCGTCCAGATGAGTTACTTTGGCTCCCTCCTTTGCGGCTACCAAACTGGCGGCGCCCGTATAGGCAAAAAGGTTCAGGACGTTGGGTTGAGTCTTCGACCCTGATATTTTATCTTCGATATATCGCCAATTGACCGTTTGTTCCGGAAAGATGCCGGTGTGTTTAAAAGCCGTCAATTTTGCATAAAAACTCAAATTTTTATATCCTATTTTCCACTTTGAAGGAAAGTCGGATGCTTTTTCCCACTGCCCGTTTTGATAAACGGCATCTGCTTTATGCCAAGCGTCTTTGGGTAAAGACTCGTTCCAGATAGCCTGAGGGTCTGGTTTTGCAATTACATAATTTCCGTAACGCTCAAGCCGCATGCGATTACCGCTATCGATAAGTTCGTAATCTTTCCATCCTGAGGTTGTAAGCACATCCATATGTGAAATTCTACCATAAAAGAAGTAAAATATTCTCATGTTGGTAGATGAAGTTATTATTACGGTCAAAGGCGGTAGGGGGGGTGACGGAGCGATAAGTTTTAAACGCAACGCCCAAACCGCCAAAGGAGGACCGGACGGTGGAAACGGCGGGAACGGAGGTAACGTTTATTTTACGGGTATAAACGATATCACCGCTCTTTCGCAATTTGCATACAGCAAGGTTATTTCGGCCGAGAACGGAGTAAGCGGCGGCAAGCAAAATCTATACGGACGAAACGGCAATGATAAGCTGCTAAAAGTTCCCTTGGGAACCGTAATTACCGATATTTCCGAAGGGGGCAATTACGAAATTAACAAATTAACCGAGAAATTGTTAATTGCCAAAGGCGGTAAGGGAGGAAGAGGTAATAACGAGTTCAAGTCTTCAACCGTTCAGGCTCCAAGATACAGGGAATTGGGTCAGCTGGGGGAAGAAAAAAAAATAAAACTTGAGCTGAAAATGATCGCCGACATCGGACTGATCGGACTCCCGAACGCAGGTAAAAGTAGCCTTCTGAAAGCTTTGACTAACGCGAATCCCAAAATTGGCGATTATCCATTCACAACTTTGGAGCCAAATTTAGGTGTATTAAACGGAAAAGTTATAGCCGATATTCCCGGGGTGATTGAAGGTGCGTCAAACGGTAAAGGCTTGGGAGACAAATTTTTGCGTCATATCGAAAGGACCAAGCTGCTGGTTCATTGTATCGACTCCGGAACAAACGATGTAATTAAAGATTACCGGACTATAAGGTCGGAACTTAAGAATTTCAATAATAATTTGCTTGAGAAAGATGAGCTAGTGGTTTTGACTAAAACAGATTTAAGCGTGAACAAAGACCTAGGTGATAAACTTAAAAAAATAAAAAAACTAAATCTGGATTGTATGCTCGTTTCGATCATAAATGACGAGAGTATCCGTAATTTAGCCTCAAAACTTCTTGAAAAATCATAAATAAGCCGCAAAAAAACCCCTTGCGGGGTCTTTTCGGGGTGGTACTCTTGCGAGTATCTCCTGCCTTTTCATACTTTCGTATTCGAAGGTACACAATTTATACAATATTGGATTATCTTTGTCAACTGGAATTATAACTATCAAACTATGGCAAACATGAAAGATTTCTGCCGAAATTTTTGCGGTGATTGATATCATTCAATTTTAAGGAAATTTATGAGAAAATGATAGCTTGTATGAAAAAAACAAAAAAACGCAGCCAAAGCCATAACACATTCTATCCTTTGATTATGGTTCCCGTACTATTTTTTATATTTGTAATAATTCTTGGCAATAACGGCTTTTTGGGATTTGTTGCGGACGCAGTAATACACCCCGTACTTGGAGAAAAAAATACGCTTTTTCTGGAATCTGTTTATTTCGGTCTTCAGGACAAATGGAACCAGCTACAATATAAGTACCTAAACAAAACAGGACCGTCGTTTGTGCAAACGGTTTCCGAAAAAACCAAACAATTAAGTAATGCCGGTCAAATGGATCTAGAACCGATCTCACTGCGATCCGAATTGCCTACGCTTAAAGGGGAAGGAATCTGGTCTCCAATAGCTCAAAATTTGTATCCCGACCAAACAGTAATTGCCAAAACTTATATCCGTCCGGATCCTTCTCGCCCTTATGCAACCGTATTTTTGGTCAAAATGGATATGAAAAAGTTAGGAATTGGTACCCAGGCAGGAACTTATTATCCGGGCGGTACTCGCAAGATGTATGGCCCGGGTGTCGTACCTAAATATATTCAACAAAATAATATCCTTCTTGCGGTTTTTAACGGCGGATTTCAGGAGAAAGACGGTCATTACGGAATGGTCGTTATGGGTAAAACCTACGTTCCGCTTCGGATAAACATGCCTGCCCTGTTTATTTACGCCAATGGTTCTTTTTCTCTATCCATGTATACGGTGGGAGCGAATACGGCGACCGCATCGGCGGTCCGTCAGAACGGTCCTTACCTTGTACATAACGGCTTGATCACGCCTTATGTTGAGCAGGGAATTGATACCTGGGGCAGAACGATAACCAACAGCATGTACACGTGGCGGTCGGGCTTGGGGGTCACAAAAAACGGGAACCTCATTTACGCGGTCGGGAATTCGCTGGTGCCGCAAACGCTCGCCAAAGCGCTACTTGCGGCCGGTGCGGCAGATGCAATTCAGCTTGACATAAATCCACCGTGGGTCCGGTTTATCACCTATCAGCCTCTGGGAAACGGACTTTATACCTTTACACCGTTGATCACATCCATGAACGGCGGAAAGCAATTCCTGACGGGATACAACAAAGATTTTTTCTACATTTATAAAAAATAACTTAGCATTTAAGCTCCTTAGCATCATGTTACATTTTAAACTGCTATACTTAGTCGGTGATTACATATGAAGATTTTGAAAAAATTGACATAAGAGTAGGTAATATCGTCAAGGTCGAGGATTTTCCCAAGGCTCGAAAACCGGCATACAAGTTGACCATTGATTTCGGACCCAAAATCGGTGTAAAAAAATCTTCGGCCCAAATTGTCAAACGCTATTCAAAGGACGAATTGTTGAATAAGCAGGTTTTGGCAGTAGTTAATTTTCCTCCTAAACAAATAGGGCCTTTTATGTCCGGTTGTTTAACGTTGGGGCTTTCCGATGAAAACGGCGACGTAATTTTGGTTACACCTACCTCAATCGTCCCGGTTGGCGGCAAGTTGTTTTGATTAGCAATTTTATGGTACCGCGGAGGGGATTCGAACCCCTGGTTCTCTGGCTGAAAACCAGATGTCCTTGGCCACTAGACGACCGCGGCTTAAGCCAATTATATCCCATTTGGTGACCTCGGACAACCTTATTTAAGTTTTTTCCTTAATCCCTCTACTATATCCTTTGCCGTTCCCTGGCCACCCAATCCGAATGCTATACCACCGGCTATCGCGAGCATGGCTACCAAACCGGTAAATAATATCCTAATCAGGTCCGATGCCACACCCAGTTGGTTTAAAACTGCCAGTATTACGAATACGTTAATGGCCCATCTGGATACGGATGCAATTGTCTCGGACGTTCTTAAATCGACTCCACGAAGAGACGCCAACACTATATCATGCGCGAGTCTTGCGAAAACAAATCCGACCATGGCAATAACCGCCGCGACAAATACATTAGGCAAATAATTTAAAAATTCATTAAGTACCGAAATGATCCTTGGCATTCCCCAGACATCGGCGGTCGGTATCAAAAAAACAACAATAATGAACCACCTTGTGATCTCGGAAAGGATATTAGACCAGGTAAACTCTTCCTTCATTTCCGGCACTCCGTATTTTTTAAGTAATGCTTCAAGTTTGATCGCTTTGAACAAACTCACAATAATTTGTTTGACGATGGAAGCGATTACGATACCGATCAGAAGAATGATTAAACCGGCAAAAAATTTGGGTATAAAGCTCAATACGGCATAAAAGGCGTTATTAAAGGAGGCAGTAAGTATTGATGTAACGTTTGGCATAATGTTTCACCTCCTTTCGCATCATCAAATTTAAGAACAGTCTATAATTAATGGGGTTTCTTGTCAATATATATATGGCTTGATATAATTGTGCGAAGGGCCGTTAGCTCAGCGGTAGAGCAGGAGCCTTTTAAGCTCTTGGTCGGAGGTCCGAATCCTCCACGGCTCACCAGAAAATCTTCCAACTCAATGTTGTGGAGATTTTTTGATGGCATGTGAAGTTTTTATGAATCTGCCGCTTCGAAGAAGCTAATACCCTTGTGGTACTTTACGGCTCACAATATTTTTTTCTGAAGCTAAAATTATTAATATTCGCGGGCCAAATTAATATAAAACAACGTCGTGCGGATTACTTTCCATCAGTCCGGCCGAGGTGATTCTGACGAATTTTGCTTTTTCGTGGAGTTCTTTGATATTCCTCGCACCCGAATAAGTCAGCCCCGATCTAATTCCTGCGCATAAACCGTCGACCACTTTCTTAACCGAGCCTTTGTACTCGACCATCGCATTAACACCCTCGACATGCAATATATAGGTCTCGCTTTTATTGCTGTTGTCTTTCTGAAGTTGTCGCTGTTTTTCGATAGGCGAAGTTGACCCGTTGTATTCCTTGTATAGTTTATCGTTGATAGTAATTAATTCTCCCGGCGCTTCATCCGTACCGGCAAAAATAGAACCACCCTGGTATGCATCTGCACCGGCTGCCAGCGCTTTAACGATATCGCCCGAGTTTGCCGCGCCCCCGTCTGCCAAAATAAATTTATTTTGAAACTTTTTTCTTGCCCTGTTCGCCTCCAGTATCGCGGTAATCTGGGGTACGCCCGAACCAGCCATTATCCTTGTTACGCAAATAGACCCTCCGCCGATACCCACTTTAACCGTATCGGCACCGGCTGTAAACAGATCATAGGCACCTTCGTAGGTGGCTATCGTACCCGCAATCATCGATATATTGGGAAAACGGTTTTTGCAGTTTTTTATCGCTTCCAACGCATGAACGGAATGAGCATGGGCAATGTCAAGATGCAATGCGATCGAACCTGCATTCAACAACTTTTCCGCCCTTTGAATATAATCGCCTTTAACACCGATTACCCCGATCGAACGACCGCCCCTTTTTTTAATTTCGGCAATTTTTTCGGCTTGGATTTCTGGAGTATCAAATCTGCCGATATAACCCATACCTCCTAAATTATCCATCGCAACTGCCATCTCAACACCCGTAACCGTATCCATGTTAACTGAAATTAGCGGAACGGAAAGTTTTATGTCGGGAGAAATATTGGTTGTTAAGTCCACTTCGGAACGGCTTACTACGTCTGAATATTGTGGGACAAGCAGGACATCGTCAAATGCCAAAGCAAGAGGAAATGTGGGTAACGTTTGGCCCGCCATAAATTAGCCCAAAGAAAATAATATAGAACAATCATATTGTTTGTCAATAACCAGAATCACGCTTTAGCTGATTGAATTTTAATATAATCGAGGCTATAATATAGGTTCGATATTTTAACTTTGTCTATGGAAAAAATAATCATAAAGGGAGCCAGAGAAAATAACTTAAAAAATATTGATCTTGAAATACCCAAAAATAAGTTGGTAGTGTTCACCGGGCTTTCCGGAAGCGGAAAATCTTCACTTGCTTTTGATACCATTTACGCCGAGGGCCAACGCAGGTATGTTGAAAGTTTGTCATCTTACGCCAGGCAGTTTTTGGGAATTATGAAAAAACCCGATGTAGATCTTATTGAAGGTCTTTCTCCGGCTATTTCCATTGACCAAAAGTCCGCATCACATAACCCAAGGTCCACCGTTGGTACCGTTACCGAAATATATGATTATTTAAGACTTTTGTTTGCGCGCATAGGGCACCCTCATTGTCCAAAGTGCGGCAGGGAAATCACCAAAATGACCAAAGAACAAATCACCAACGCCGTCTTTGAAACATTGGCCATGCAGACCGCAAAAAATTTAAAAATATTAATTCTTGCACCGATAGTGAAGGACAGAAGAGGAGAATATTCGGAACTTTTCCAGGATCTTAAAAAGCGCGGATATAAGAAAGCAAGGATCGACGCCCAACTCTACTCGTTTGACGAGGATTTTGTTCTCATAAAAACCAATAAACATACTGTCGAGGCGGTAATCGATCAGGTTGTGCTGACCAAAGACACCGACCGGGGAAGAATCGCCGCCGACATCGAACAGGCTCTTGCTCTCGGTGACGGAGAGGCTATTGTTTCAATCATCAAAGACACCGGATTTGTAATTCCAGATAAACCGAAAAAAATGGAAGATATTCTTTTTTCGGAGAAATTCGCCTGTCCGGTGGATAAGATATTTTTGGCGGAAGTAGAGCCGAGGATATTTTCTTTTAACACCCCGCACGGAGCCTGTCCCACCTGCGACGGTCTGGGAACCATCTTAACCGTTGATAAAGATCTTGTTTTTAACGGTAACTTGACCATTGGTGAGGGCGGTATCATGCCATATTCGAATACCTTTACACACGATACTTGGTTTTCTCGCACACTTCGAACGTTTTGCGAAGAAAACGGAATTCCCCTAAATATTAGGCTTGCCCAGGTTCCTGAGGTAAAAAAGAATTTGCTTTTAAACGGAACAGGGGACAGGGTGTATTACGTAGAAGGCGAAAACCGCTGGGGAAGGGAAACCGCGATACATGAACCCTTCAAGGGGATCCTTTCCGATTTAAAACAAAAGTACCAATCGACAGATTCGATGTTTTTGCGCTCACAAATCGAAAAATACATGCGGTATGAGGTATGCAACGAATGTAACGGCGCAAGATTAAAAAAGGAAGCTTTATCTATTACCATTAATAATCGTTCTATTGTTGATATTTCCAACATGCCTATCTCCGATTCATTCCAATTTGTAAATTCTTTGGATTCGAATCTGACCCAGCGGGAAAAAGAAATCGGAAGGATCATATTAAAAGAGATCAAACAACGCTTATCCTTTTTGCTTGATGTCGGCTTGGATTATCTAACCTTGTCAAGGGGTGCAAATACGCTCGCCGGGGGAGAAGCCCAACGCATAAGACTGGCATCACAAATAGGAAGCGGATTGACAGGCGTTTTATATGTCCTTGACGAACCATCCATCGGACTTCATCAGAGAGATAACCAAAAATTAATTGATACTTTAAAAAAATTAAGGGATTTGGGTAACACGGTATTGGTGGTCGAACATGACGAGGAAACAATGGAACAAGCGGATTATCTGGTCGATTTCGGTCCCGGTGCGGGTGAGCAGGGCGGAAATATCGTTTTTAAAGGTTTGGTACCGGAAATAAAAAAAGACTTGAATTCTCTTACCGGACAATACCTATCGGGCAAGAGAAAACTCAAGGTTATAAAACAAACCTCCGACGTTGCGCTTATAAACAAAACGAATAATAAGCTGATTATTCAAGGAGCAACGGAACATAACTTGAAAAATATCGATGTCGAATTTCCTTTGGGCAATTTGATCGTGGTCACAGGCGTCTCAGGAAGCGGTAAATCAACACTTATCAACGATATTCTTTATCATGCACTGATGCAAAAGAATAACCCTTATCACCGCGAAAAACCCGGGAAATTTAAAAATTTACAAGGTTTTGAAGATATTAAAAATATTTATATGATTGACCAGTCACCTATCGGCAGAACCCCCAGAAGCAATCCCGCCACATATATCCAGGCGTTCGGATATATCAGAGATTTGTTTGCCAACACCAAGGACGCGAAAATAAAGGGATACGGACCCGGGCGTTTCTCGTTCAACGTTAAAGGGGGTCGTTGCGAGGCCTGCGAAGGCGAAGGAAAAATAAAAATTGAGATGCAGTTTTTACCCGATGTATATGTTACTTGCGAGGTTTGTAACGGTCTTCAATACAACAGTCAGGCTTTGGAAGTATTATATAACGGCAAAAATATTGCCGAAGTATTAGCCATGAGTGTCTCACAGGCGCTTGAATTTTTTAATTACGTACCCGGTTTGAATCATAAACTTCAAACGCTCTATGACGTAGGTCTCTCATATATAAAGCTTGGTCAACCCGCACCTACTTTATCCGGCGGTGAAGCCCAACGCGTGAAATTAGCCGCGGAATTGTCCAAAAAGAGCTCCAATTCTTTATATCTTTTGGACGAGCCGACGACCGGTCTTCATTTTGCCGATCTTGAGAAGTTACTTCATGTCCTAAGGCGTTTGGTCGATAAAGGCAATACCGTAATAGTCATAGAACACAATCTGGACGTGATCAAAAACGCGGACCATATCATAGACCTTGGTCCCGAAGGTGGAGAAAAGGGCGGAGAGCTGATTGTATCGGGCACCGTCCAAGACGTTATAGGAGAACAAAAATCCTATACGGGTCACTTTTTAAAGAAAAGAATTAACGGTTAAAATCGGTTATAATTAGTTAATGAAAAAAGCCGTTATAACGATATTTATTTGTCTTATTTTTTTATTTTTTCCTCGACTTTCTTTCGCAAAATCCAATTTCTCGGAAGATTATAACGTCACCTATACCGTCAATGCGGCAGCAATGACCCATGTTAATTTTAACGTAGAACTTACTAATTTAACTCCTAATTTTTACGTCCGCTCATATAATCTTAATCTTGCATTCAAGGACCTGCAAAATGTTAAAGCTGTCGATTCCGGTGGGGATATACCGGTTACGATCATCACCGATACTAACGGCAGCAGCATCCAGTTTTCGTTTAATAACCGCGTGACCGGTATGAATAAATCGTTGATATTTAATTTGTCCTTTGATACCAAAGATATCGCACAGAATTTAAATCATATCTGGGATATAAATATACCCGGGATTGCCGACGCACCGGGATATTCATCATTTAACGTTACCGTAAATTACCCGGATTTTTTGGGCAGTCCGCGATACGTAAAGCCAGCAATTTCGGGGACCTCGACCGCATCGGGAACATTAAAATTTACCAAACAGGATCTTGAAAAATCCGGTATTTCGATTTCTTTCGGAAAATATCAGATTTATAACTTTAATTTGAAATATCATTTACAGAATAATGATCTTTTTCCGGTTGTTACTGAAATTGCTTTACCCCCCGATACCGGTTACCAAACCATACAAATCAATAATATTTCTCCAAGACCCGTTAATGTATATAAAGACCCAGACGGCAACTGGATGGCTCAATTTAAACTATCGGCTTTACAAAAAACCGACATCGACGTTTCGGGCAAGGCAAAAGTTTCGCTGACTCCGACGCCCGAAGGGATCAGCCAAGGTTTAAAATCGACTTATTTAAGTTCGCAAAAATATTGGGAAGCTGACGATCCAAAGATCTTTCGTTTGGCACAAGAATTAAAGACCGCGCAAAATATCTACCGGTATGTAGTTAACCACCTTAATTATGATTATTCCAGGGTAATCAATGACAGTCAAAGGTTAGGAGCCGTCAAAATCCTTAAATCTCCCGATTCGGCTGTTTGTCTCGAATTTACAGATCTATTCATTGCCATTGCAAGAGCGGCCGGTATCCCGGCAAGGGAAGTCGACGGGTATGCTTATACACAAAACCAAACCCAAAGACCGGTGTCCTTGGTCAAGGATGTTCTACATGCCTGGCCCGAATATTATGATTTCAATAAACAGTCATGGATAATGATCGACCCGACATGGGGAAATACCACCGGAGGCGTAGACTATTTCAATACTTTAGATTTTGATCATATTGCTTTTGTGATCAGAGGTCAGAACAGCAGTTATCCGATACCGGCTGGCGGTTACAAACTGGTCAACGAAAACGATTCCAAAGACGTTAACGTTACGATCGGAAATTCTTTTGTGGAAAATAACCGGTTTGATATATCTCTAAACGTTCCCGATCAGCTGGTTGCCGGAATTCCGTTGCAATCGCAAATCGTTATCAGAAATCTAGGTAACCAAGCTGTTGACAATGAAAATATCGACGTTTCAACGTCATTGCTTACTCCTAAAAGTCAAAGAATAATTTCCGATACGGTTTTGCCCTACGGCACCGGCACTGTAAACGTTTGGTATAATGCACCCAATTTTTTGACAAACACGACCGATACAATTAAAATTACCCTTGGAAACGATAATTTTTCCAAAAAAATCGAAATTTTACCGTTTTATAAAGACAAAATAGTTCTTTGGGGAGGATTTGTATTTGTTATTTGCGGCATCATCATATCGGTTATTGCCTTCAAATTCGGGCGTTTACCAATTTTTAAACAAAAAGGGTGAAGTAATTTACGTCGGTAAGGCGGTGGATCTAAAAAAAAGGGTCTCTTCGTACTTTTCTTCGAAGGATGTTGGTGATAAAACAAAACAACTGGTAAAAGAAATCAACAAGATCGACATAATTGAGGTTACTTCGGAGATCGAAGCATTCTTATTGGAAGAAAGATTAATCAAAAAATACAAACCGAAATACAACATCAGGTTAACCGACGGAAAATCATATTTAGGGTTAAAAATAACCGTAAAAGACAGATATCCTAAGGTACTTTTTACACGAAGAGTCGATAACGATCGTGCTGTTTACTTCGGACCTTATACGAGCGCTTCATCCTTAAAGACGGTTTTAAAATTGGTCAGAAAAATTTTTCCGTATCAATCGGTTCTGAACCATCCCGATAAATTGTGTTTATATCATCATCTGGGCCTTTGTCCTTGTCCCGGCGTAACCCGGGATCCAAATTATCGAAAAGATATCAATAATTTAATTGATTTTTTGAACGGTAAAACTATTAAAGTGATCAGATCACTTGAGGAAACCAGAGATAACTACAGTAGAGACGAAAATTTTGAAGCAGCTGGTAAAATCCAATCTAAAATCGAAGCTATTGCATTAATAACCAGTCCTGTTTACAAACCGTTTGAATATGAAGTTAATCCGAATTTAAGGAGCGATATAATTACATCCCAGCTTGAATCACTAAAAAAAATATTATTTGATAATAATGTTAAAGTCGGTGATTTAAATAGGGTAGAGTGTTACGATATCTCCAATACTTCCGGTTTAAACGCAACGGGCTCGATGGTAGTTTTTACAAACGGCGAAAAAGACACCGCATCATACCGCAGATTTAAGATTAAAAATGATTATCATGGCAAACCCAACGACTTTGCCATGATGCAGGAAGTCATGGAACGAAGAATTAAAAGGACGCAGTGGCCAAAGCCTTCGCTGGTTATAGTTGACGGGGGGAAAGGGCAGGTGTCGAGTGTTAAAAAAATTTTTGATTCCTTGAATTACGAAGTACCGCTGATCGGACTGGCAAAAAAGGACGAAATTATTATCACTTCCGAGCTAAAACAAGTAAAATTAAACAAAGATTCCGTGGCTTTACATTTTTTAATGCGCATCAGGGACGAAGCTCATCGTTTCGCGATCACTTATCATCGTAAATTACGTTCTAAAATATTTTTGTCCGATTGGTGATCATTTTCGGGTTATATCGTATACGTAAGGAAAATACAGAAAAGTTGCGGGCGGATCATCTAATAAATATTTTTGGAAATCTTCGTAAATGCTGATTCTTTGGTTAATGTCTGTGGTTTGTCTCCCGTCTTCCAATAGCTTATCTATTCTTAGATTTTTATAGTTTGAAATGTTATCCTGCTGGGTCGAATGCCAGAGGACGTATTGGTCGGGATCTTGCGGAACGTTGAATTCCCCTAAAAATGCCTGGAAATCCGTAGGAAGCCCCTGGACGGGTATTATTTGGACTTTTATGCCCAGCTTTTCCCATTGGGATTTAAGGATTCCGGCGACACCCATGTATTGCGGCAGGGTCTTAAGCGTAAGGATGAATCTTGCACTCTGGGAAGCGCTTAATGAATCCTGAATCAAAAGCCTTGCGTGTTCCATGTCATGTGAATAAGTGGATAATCCGTTCTTCGCCACCCATGAATTGGGGTTAAAGGGACCGTAATTGCGTAACCCTTGGGTAAAGCTGTCGGGGACCGCGTAAGATAGGGCATCCCTCAATCGCTTATCCGACAAATAGCTATCATTAACGTTATAGAATACCGTTACCAATTGGGAATAATCGATGCGTTTTCTATAGCTCACATTCGGAAATTGCGTCATATCTTTTTTGTTAAAATTCAAATTTTTAAGAGCGTAAACTTGGGAGATTTCACCCAGCATAAAAGCGGTTTTTAAAGATTCTTCGGTCGGATAAAACTGATAAGTAATTTCTTCTCCGCCGGATTTTACGGAGATCAAGCTGATCGATTCGACAAAATTACCGTTAAGATTGATCGACTGCACCTTATATGTACCCGTACCGATAAAACCGTTCTTAAAAACCGGCTCCGAAACGGTAACCAAAAATGGTGCATATTTATTTTTTAAATTGAAAACGATCGTATCGCTGTTGGGCCTACTAACCGTAACATCGATAAAATTATAATTTATATCGCTTGAGGTAAGCCTACTTCCGTCATTAAAATATACATTGTCCTTAAGATGGAAGATGTAAGTTTTTCCCCCGTTTTTTATTTCCCAGGATTTTGCTATATCGGGTTGTGCATTCTGATTTGAATCTATTTTGGTTAAACCGGATGAAAGTTTATCAAGAATTACCGGCGGTAAGTTATCGGTAGTATATGCACCGGTCAAACCGACGGTTTGGTTATGGGTAAAGGGAATTAACGGAATAAAGTAATTGACTCCGAATTTAAGGATGAAAAAAATTACCAGACCTCCTAAAAAAGAAAGAAAAATGGTTCTTCGCCATTTTTTAAAATACGCTTTTAAAAGCCAGATTATAAGTCTTCTTCTCTCTAAAAAAATCATATTATTTTAAGGGGATCAAAAGAAGCAAAGAAATAATACCGAAAATAACGGTGGTTGCAACGGTTGCCCACATCAAGAACTTTTCCATGCTTCTTTTACTTCTGTAGAATCCGCCTCCTCCTCCAAAAGTCGAAGATAAGCCTCCCCCTTGCATTTGCAACAGCACCAGTCCGATCAATATCAGCGCAACTATAATTTCAACTATATTCAGGATAACCATTACCACAATTATAACTTTTTATATACGCTTTTTTCAAGGATTGTCTGTAAGCTAATTTTTATGGAGCCAATCGAGGAAGGTAAATATTGCGGATTGCAGGAAAGATACCAGAATAAACGCAAGTAAGGTATTTACATAAATTCTGGGAATTATAAAACCTGCATACTCGTAACCGGGAAACATAAAAGCTGTAATCGTAATTCCCATCACCAATACCGTTAACAGATAAAAAATGATTATATTGACCACGAAAGAAAATAAGCCCATCGTAATCAAATTGAAAGGCAAAGCAAGAATATTCAAAACAGGTTTTAACAGCAGTAAAAGAAGAGTCAGCGCAATACCCCCTAATAAATAGGTTGGTAAACCCCCGTAAACTTTTACACCGGGCAAAATTTGGGAAATAAAAAATATCGCAAAGGCATTGTATAGTATATTCCTCAAAAAATTCTTCATTGACAAATTCTATGCTAGCAAATGACCAAAACCGTGTCAAACAAACCTTGCAAAGACTTGGGTTTAAGCGTATATTATTGTTTTATGAATGACATTAAATGCCCTTATTGCGGGAAAACTATCCACATTGACGAACTCGTAAGACATGATCTTGAAAAAACAATTCTTAAGGAAGCGTCGGAGAAACAAAAGCTGGAACTTGAAAAAGCAAAGATCGAAGCGCAGAAGCTGGCAGAAAAAAAGTTTGAAGAAGAAAAAGCAAAAGAACAAGAAAAAGCAGATAAAGAAAAACGTTTGCTTGAGGAACGGTTTATAAAAGAACAAAAAGAGTTAAAATTGAGCGTCGAAAAAGCTAAACTCGAAGGGTTAAAAGAAGCAAGCGAAAAATCAAGGCTTGAAAAGCTTGAATACGAAAAGAAATTATCGGATATGCAAAAAGCGCTTGATGATGCGCAGAGAAAAGCAAAGCAAGGGTCGCAGCAACTCCAGGGAGAAGTTTTAGAGCTCGATCTGGAAGAAAAACTTAAGGAAGCGTTTACAAAATTTGGTGATGAGTTCGTACCGATTCCAAAAGGCGTTGAGGGGGCTGACATTTGGCATAAAATTAGGCTACATGGCAAAGAAATCGGATCAATTGTTTATGAGATTAAAAGGACTAAAGCCTGGAGTCCGTCCTGGCTTTCCAAATTAAAAGACGATGCTGCAAAAGTTAGTGCAAGCGAAGCGATAATAGTATCACAAGCTCTTCCGGATGATATACAAAACTTTGACAGAAGAGAAAATGTTTGGGTAACAAACTACGATAATGCGGTAAATATTGCAAGATATGTAAGATTTTTAATCATAAGCGTTACAAAAATCAAATCCTCGGCAAACCAAACCGATGAGGAATGGACAAAAATAAGAGATTATATGCTTTCGGACAGCTTTAAACACAGAATGCATGCGCATTTCGATGCCGTCAATAACTTAAAAGACATGCTGGAAACAGAAAAAAGAACCAGTACTCTTCGTTGGACAAGGCAACAAAAGCAAATAGAAAAACTTGATTCAAATCTCGTTAATTTTTATGCCGAATTAAAAGAAATAGCACCAAATCTTCCTGAACTTGAGGAAATAGAAATACCTTTGCTGGTATCTGAAAATGACGAACAAGAATCCCTCATTTAAATACGAAAAATTCTACCGTAACAAAGGATTTTCAAATATTGTAGGCTTGGATGAAGTCGGTAGGGGGTCGTTTGCCGGACCGTTGGTAGCAGCAGCGGTAATTTTACCTTGGAAATTTAAGATCAACGGTATCAAAGATTCCAAAATGTTAAATCCTAAAACAAGGTCTTCACTCAGCCGCTACATCATTGACAATGCTTTGGATTACGTGATCAGCGAAGTTTCAGTCGATTACATAAACAGCTACGGCATCGGAAAAGCAACCAACAAAGCATTTCTCAGTTGTCTAAAAAAGCTTAAACGCAAATTCGATTTTGTCTTGGTTGACGGATATAAAATTCGTCGCTTTGACCAACGTAAGCAAACAGGGGTTATCCATGGCGACAGTATTTCCGTTTCAATTGCCGCCGCCTCAATCATCGCCAAAGTGTACAGGGACGATTTGATGATAAAACTGCATACAAAGTACCCTAATTATGATTTTTTAAAAAATAAAGGTTACGGGACAAAATTTCACCGGGATGCTATCAAAAAATTCGGCCTTAGCGAAGTTCACCGCACTTCGTTTAATCTAAAAAAGTTTTTATAATTTAATTGTACCTCCGAGAGGAATCGAACCCCCATCAACGGTTCCGAAGACCGCCGCTCTATCCATTGAGCTACGGAGGCGCACATGGTGTTTACCTTTACATATTATAGTATATCTGATAATATTTTGTTTGTCCTTTCCATATTAATCCGCCAAAGGCGTGATTGAAGAGGAGAAGCCAATCGCAAATTCTGAAATTTGAGCTTAATCGAAAATGAAGAAAACAGATTGAGCTTCGACGAGGGCCGCTAGCTCAATTGGCAGAGCATCTCCCTCTTAAGGAGACGGTTCGGCGTTCGATTCGCCGGCGGCTCACCGAAGGTGAACATATTCTTCTCGGCATCACGAATGCCTTGATATAACGGGCTAATCTTGCAGTTCGAATATCGAGGATAGTTCCAAGTCAACCCCGAAAGATAAATCGAACCAAGAAGGCAACGAAGCTCGCTTAAGCTTGACGTTGAATAGGTTAGAGCGAGGTTTGAAATCTTATCTTTAAGAAACGTCGTAATCTTATTAATGTCATACTTGGTAATTAGCTCGTCTTCTTTAGCCGCATGAGCCGCTTTTATTTTACTTTCAATAATAGCGTTTTGTTCCTTAAAGATTTCATCAGAGTATGTACCGGATAGATTTTTTTCAATTAAAACTTGTCTCAATGCTTCAAGCTTTGCTATTTCTTCGTCTGCGGCATTAATTGTTTGTTTTAGTTTTAGGAATTGTTTGTTATATGCTTTTCTGAGTTGACTGCAATAAAGTGTTAACCCTCTTTCTGACGGGGTAATTTGTTGAAGTCTTTTAATTAGCTCGTTTTGTAGTTCGCTGACCGGAATTGATTTTTGAATACATCTTTTTCGACAAAAATAGTATGCGTACTTATGATGCTTACTCCAAGCGCCGGTAAAATTTGATCCACATTTACTGCATTTAACAATTCTTCTTAAGGGAAAATCAACATTGTCTCTTGTTCTACTGGCAACAACTAGTTTATTGGTGTTTCTTCCCTCTATAATCGCCTGTACCTTATAGAACTGTTCCTTAGTTATCATAGGCTCATGTTGACCTTTAATTTCTTCCGGATAAGCTTCAGAAGTCAAAATTCCCATATAGAACTTGTTTTTAAATAGTCTTTGTAATGTTTGAAACCTGTAATTTAATCCCCACTCTTTCATTATTTCCGACATTTCTTTTAAGCTTTTTGTGCCTGTTGCCATCAAATCCCAAGCCTTTTTGATGACGTCAAACATTTCAGGATCCTTAAGTGCGTATCCGTGTTGATTAAGGTATCCTAGAGGAACATGGTTGGTTATGAGACCTGCTAGAAACCTTGCCCGCATGCCGTTTTTAGTTCTTTCGCTCCTTACGTCGTTATCATGTTGGGCAAAACTGGCTAAAACTGTTTCCAGTAACTTTTCGGTTGGAGAATTGCCTGTCGGTTCAGATGCGGATATTAAGGCAATCCCCATATCATAAAACCTTTTCCTAAGTGCTAAATAGTCGGAAGTTTGTCTCGATAATCTGTCCAGTCGGTAAACAAAAACAGCTTTGATATCTTTTTTGTTTTTTCGACAAAAGTCAATCATGTTCAAGAGTTCGGGTCTTCCCGTAATCGTTTTTGCTGATTTGCCCTCTTCTCTGAAAACCTGGACAATCTCATAGCTTTTATACTTTGCGTCCCTTCGGCAGATATCTTCCTGAGTTTTTAGGGAAAAGTTCTCTACTTGTTCTTCCGAAGAGACACGAATATAGATAACCGCCTTTTTTTGTTCAAATGTGTTTACTATATATGGATTATTCATGTTTTTAAACCTATTAATTCATCAAGTGTTTTTCCGTCAAAAGTGTTTCTTTCAAATTCTTCTAACCAACTTTCGACTAGAAATTGAACTTCATTTACTAAGTCAAAGATCTGACTGTTGGATAATTCGTTGACTGATTCTCCTAGTATGTCTCTTGCTTCGCGTATCGTTTTCTCCTGCGCGTCCTGATTATTGAATAGCTCGTTTAATTGGTCGTAAGTGCCTTGTGTGTTAGATTGTGATGACGATAAATTATGCAGATTAAAGACATCTTCATTACTGATTACTGGAGTATTTGAGGATGGTATTTCAAGGCTACTCATAGCATTTTAACTGTAAATATATTTACAGTATATATAAATATAATTACAGTGTCAAGAGGGTAAATACTCTAGGTTTTATGGATATATAATAAGTGCTTTAAGGCCATAATTGTGTTTTGTGTAATCCTGAGTGAAAAATTTCATGGTATACTTTTGAAATGGCCGATTTATTAATAATTTTTTCCGCAAACTACCTATATTTATTCAGTGTATTTATTGCTTTAGTGTGGTTTTTAAAGGTAAGAAAAAATCTAAAACAAGTATTCAGTTTAACCGCCTTAGCCTTCTTCCTTTCTTATATTACCGCTAAATTGTCTTCATTTTTTATTTACGACCCCCGGCCGTTTGCCGTAGAACATATAAAACCTCTTATCCCGCATATTGCAGATAACGGTTTTCCATCCGACCATATGCTTTTGACCATGGCCATAGCATCCGTAATATTTGTCTACAACCGCAGGCTGGGTATAGTTCTTGCGATTATCGCGATTTGTGTCGGAACCGCAAGGGTATTGGCGGGAGTGCATCGCACCGAAGATATACTGGGGAGTTCTGTTATATCAATTCTCTCCACCTATGTAGCCTTCTTATTTATTAGCTACTTAAGTAAACGTTTCAGGAAAAACATTTAAACAGCTTTTCCCAAGAATATCCTGCTCAACAAAAATATTAAGACAATGCGTCTTCATGAAATCTTCATAATGAATGCTATAATCCCATAAGTATGAGAGTATTAGTTGTAGAGGATGAAAAAAAGCTAAATCTCGGATTAAAAAGAGCCTTGCGAAAGAAAGGATATAACGTTGACAGCGCATTCGACGGAGAAGAAGGAGAA
>DAHWUP010000004.1 GCA_027334565.1 Candidatus Levyibacteriota bacterium
AGGTCAACGAATCCGAAATCGCCCTTTCGCCGATTTTAATTTCGTTTGTGCCGGCATCATAAAAGATCTCATTTTCTTCTCCTTTCTTAAGGCTAATGCCAGGCATAATTGTTTTGTCAACGAATTTTCGAAAAAGCGGTATTGTGATCTTGCCGTCTTTGCAAAGAAACACTTGTTCCAAAAACTTGGGTTCGTTTTTGCCGTCCATTAGAAATTGTTGTTCCGAGGGATTTAAGCTGTTCCAAATAGAAAACAGCGAACTCCTAATCGGCCGTTTGGACAGGAAATATTCTGTCAACTCACTCTTATTCCCGGAAGTTTTTTTATCAAGCGAGAACATCGCCTCTAAGCAAAGAATGGTGAGTCTGCCGTGGCCGCCTGTTAAGGAAATTACCTCAGCAAAAACTTGCTTATCAATTTTTTTGCCGGCGACTTTTCCTAGATAAGCTACCCTGAACATAAGTCCGGGCTTGTCCATGACCGGTAAATAAATTATCTTTTCGGCGACATACTCAAAAAAATCCGAAAACAACATCGGTTCGACTAAATCCTCAATCGGTTTGTTGAGTGAAAAAACGGCTGAAAAATGATATTTGGCCCGGTTTCGAAGAACCCTGAGGTTAGCGAAGAACTCGCTGGTTAAATTGGGAACGTATTCTTCAAACCGCTCGAACAGAAAAACCAGCGATAAATCATTTTCTACCGCCAGAAAGTCCACGGTTTTTTTAAGTCCCGAAAAGATCACCAACTCGTCGTTAAGGCCAACGCTTTCCTTAAAATACAAATTGACTTTTTCATACTCCCTGGTTAATCCCCGCTCCCGCAATGAATCCAAAATCCCCAAGAAAATGAATTTGTTTACATCTGCTAAGTTTCTTTTTCTAATCTCCGAAAAATCTAAAAGCACAAAATGAATTTTTTTTTGGTTTTCCTCCAAATGTTTGAGTCTAACTTTTCGGTTGTAGGCAAGATAACCCAACAGATTCGACCGTCCAACCCCGGGAATCGAGACGACCTGGCAAGAATTTCCCTCTTTGACAAAATTTAAGATCTGCTCGATTTCGGAAAACCTGGTGTCCTCCGGATATAGCGATTCGAAATGTTCGATTTCCATAGTAAGGATATTGTAATTTTTTTGTAAGGCAAATATCAAGCCAATACCCCCTCATTAAATTAAACTTCTGTCATATGAAAGAACGCGATTTTGAATTGACAAATCAAGCCGATTCTCCTACTCTAAATAGAGAAAGAGTTATTTTTATGGCCGAACCGGGACAGGGCGAACAACCTCCGAAAGAGACCGGAGGACGACAAGCAGCAGATGAACACATCCCGCCAAAAAGACGCGGGTTATCAAGCGGAGAGGCATTAAGAAGGGCTCAGGCCGCAATAAACCTTTTGAATAAACCGGGTAATGGCGCGAGCATCGATGAAAAAAGTTCCTACGATACGGCGGTAAAGGGAATTTTGGAAAATTTTGGAATTCCGGGTATGGCCGGAGGAGAGGATGTTAACGAGGGGGCCCAGTATCAACCCGGTCGAATTCAATCCGAGCAAGAAACCGGGTCGATTGGTCTGGAAAGGGCAGAATTCGATGAAATTGCCAAAAATGCAAGAGACTTTGCCCAAGCTCATGGACTTCCGGAAGAATTCGTAGCGCAAGTTGTTAGCGAAGCGGGAAAGGAATTATGGGATAACCGCAGAGCGCAGCGGGGCGGGGCGGAAAGACCGATCACGGTTCCCGAATCCTTGGAGGATTTGGCGAAGTTGATTATGAAAAGGGCGGGCCCCGAGTGGCGAAGGGACGGAGCCAAGTCGTTGATCAGGGAAGACGGGCGCGTGAACACGGTTAATTTTTTGGATTGGACCAGGCAAAACCTCCTGAATGTTCATAACGCCAACCCGACCGACCCGGTAAATTTCTTTTCCGATATAGGAACCAGCGTCAGGACAGATATTTACGGAGGTACAATTAGTTTCTACGAAATAA
This sequence comes from Candidatus Levyibacteriota bacterium, assembly GCA_027334565.1. GTDB lineage: Bacteria > Patescibacteriota > Microgenomatia > Levybacterales > UBA12049 > DAHWUP01. Next base: position 1,991 of record DAHWUP010000004.1, read on the forward strand.
CCTTCGGTAAGCATTTCTTTTTGCGGGATGCTGGTCAAGGGCATAAAGTCGAGGATCAAGAATATGAGGAACTTAGGACCCAGGTACTAATGGAGACTTTTCTTTTGATGCTTTTGCGAAACCCCGATATTACTTATGTTCAGGGAAGGGGAGTTAAGGACCAGGTGTTAAAATCGGTTTCCGAAGCTTACCTTAAGAACCCGATTACCAGGGGCAAATTTCTTGAATTCATCTTGACCCTTCCCTCGGTGGAAAAGAATACGGCCAAAGATTTGTCGCAAGAGGCAAAGGGCAAGGAATTAAAAACCAAAAAAGAGGACAATTTTTTTGTCGGCAACGCGGTCAGAAGGGCCCTGGCTACCTACATCAATATTTATGATTACCAAACACTAACCAATATTCTGGGCGCCGATGCGCCACTTTTTTCGGCTGATTTTACCGATCACGAGGGCAAGCTCCACAAGTCAATTAGCGATGAGAATAAAGATAAATGGTTCAACAAAAACGGCTCGGTAAAAATGTATGTCATTAATGAGCATACCGGCGAGCCGGAACTGGCGACAAACGGAAACGGCCAGCCGCACCCCGATTATATGAGATACCTGAACGTTTTCCTAAGCCCGATGCCCTCGCAAGAGCAGCAGTCCGATGTCAGGGAGAGGATAAAGCTTTCGATCATGAAAAAGGAAGGGATATCTTACCGTGAGGCTGACCTGGCGGAGCTGTTTGCCTTTTCGATGACCCATATCCATGGGGTATCGGCCCGAAACGATACCGATTCGGTGGCGTTTGACTGGTGGACCCGAATGACCAATTTTAAGGATTACCGAAAAAGGCAAAAGGCGGAAAGAAGAGGGGCAAAATACGGGAACAATTATAATCTTGAAGGTCTTAAGCGTATCGGATTGGATTATTTCGAGGCAGCCAGGGATATTAACGGCAAAAGCATCAGGCAGATCATTCAGGGAGGGGAAAACGGTAAAATTAATATGGATAATTCGATCAAGGGGCAGGTGGAATTTAATGCCGATTTACAAAAACAGTTCGTCCCGAATCATTTGCAAACCGCCGCCGAAATGTATGATTGGTTAATTAGTTCGGTCGAAATGGATTTTCCCTCGATGGTTACCGGTTATGACGCGCGCGGGAATGCGATATTGGATTGGAAAAAAGTCAACGAGGTCAAGGAAAAGATCGAACATGACGTCAGATACAGTTTAAGCACCTGGAGCGAAATCAATTACGATGAAGAGAATGTCGAATGGGAAAGGGTCGAGGTGCGCGACAAATCCGGCAGGTTAGTGGCCAGAAAAAAAGCGACGGATGGTTCCCAGTTATTCCTAGATAGCGACTGGTATATCCTGGATAGATTCGGCCGAAGAACCCAGGAAAGAGACGAGCCGAAGACTTTCTTAAGAACCAGAAAAATGACCAGGCTTGAGTCGATGTTTGGAACGGACGCGATAAAGTTTATCCAATACGAGATAGAAAAGCGCGGATTAAATAAAAAAAAGGACGTCAGGTCCATTACCGACGTCCAAGGATCGGTCGATTTTGATTTTTCCGAGGCCAAAAGCGAGGGGTTTAGGATCGCCGTCTGGCGGGGGGTGTTCGATTATCTGATTGCCTCGGAGATCGCTTCGCACCGGGATAGAGGCAGCGGATTCAGATACTATAATTATGAAGATATCAAAAAAGCGGCCGATGTCTGGCGCGACGCGGAGTTTTTATCAACAGATGAAATCAAACGTATCAGGAAAAAAACCGGTACCAGGGCAGCAAAGACCTACGGCGCGGAAATCAGTTATGCTCTGGCCACCGGAGGTTTAGAGGGGTTCTGGAATGCTTTCAGAAAAGTCTTTTTGCCGCAAATGTTCAAATAACCACCGCTATGAGTAGTTTAGCTTGTTTTGCCGCCAATGTTGCCACTTGAGTTGTTAATTTTAATCGTTGAGCCCGGGGCCTGAATCGTAGCCGATGATATTGTTTGACCGCCGGTTGGAGAACTTTGGCTTCCGCCTTCCGTTGACTGCGGATTTTTACCGAGATTATGAACTCCCCTGGCAACGTTGACCGGTAAGCGTGTAACCGGGTTATTTATCACGGTTTTTCCGACTTTATAACCCGTGCGTGTGACCGGATTATTTAATACGGGGGTAGCTGCGACCGCATTTTGCGCGGTCGGGAGAACCGTCTTGCGGATGGTGCCCTGCGGGTTAGAGACTCTCTGAGAAATATTTCTTACGGCGTTAACCCCCCACCCACCCGTTTGGCCGGTTCTCGGATCTCGGTAATACATTCTGGATCCGATTGCACCCCCGACCATACCGGCTGCAGCCATGCCCACACCAATTCCCGGTGCTCCCATTCCTCCCATGCCCGGCGACCTGAACGCTTTCTTGACCGCGTCGACTACCGTTGGAGAGGCAATGATAATTCCTAGCGCGACCATCCATCCGATACCACTCGAGGTATTAGAGCTAAGGTTCCCGACCAAAGGCGGGATAAATGCGTTTGAAGAGTTGCTGGGGTAATTGGTGATTATAGCTTTGGCAATTGAGAAAAGTGCGACAACCGCCGGGAACGCCGCCAGATTCCCTGCCAGATCTTTGATCCAACCGGTGAATCCGACACTCGGACCGGCGCCCGGAAGAAGCCCGAACAGAATCCAGAACGGCGCAAAAATCACATCGATGAGTACGAAAATAAAGGCCTTCAAAAGCTGGAACCAGAGCCTAAACAATGACCAGATGATCACAATAAAGATGATAAAAGCCAGAAGCGACTGGATGATAAAGCCAAATATTGCTCCGACGATCCCTCCCACCAACCCCGAAATAGTATGTCCCGCCATCGCCACCAGATCGCCCAACGTGTTGACCAGGAATCCGGTTGCGTCACCGATGACGTTAGTGACGTTACACAAGATCCAGAAAGAACAATTATCCTTTGGTACGGGGTTGACCGTTTGGTTGTTGGCTCCCGAGGCGCCCGCCACCGGAGCCGTCAGCGAGGTAAACAGCGATGCTACCATATCCTTTAGATCACCGCCGGTAACAACCGATATTTGGGTCAAACCACCCGGCAAATATGCTGCCACAAAGGCCGGCGCCGGCTTTCCTATCATGGTAGCCAGTTGATTGTTCGGCGAGATGACATTTGCAATGCCATAGGTTGAGACCCACATCGCATCGACCATCAGGCCCGCAATTGCATAAGAAAGCGTGATCAGGACAAGACCAATGATTAGTTTAGGGATCTGGTTTTGGATGGACATCACCGTACGCGGGTCGATTTTTAGCCTTAACATGATACCGATTCCGACGATCAACATAATGATTACAAAAAGTAGATATACGATATTCCTCATGCTGACCCAGATGCTGACCACCGGTTGCAGTTGCTGGAATCCTACCCCCTGGGCATAAGTAGGTTTTACGATGCCGAAATTTTCTGAAAGATAACTGGTGTAGTCGGACAGCTGGACAGGGGGTGTATAAAGTTCGGAGATCATCATTCCCAAGGCAAAGGGCACGCCGCCGTTCGGTTTGACGTAATCTATCTTACCTGTTTGCGTGTTTACGCCAAGACACTCCCCGTTGGGATTTGTTGGATCGAAACCTATCAACTGACAGGTCATCGCGGACATCACGTTTATCATCACTACCTGCGCCCAGTTGTGCGCGGTCAACGGCACTCCGGTATCAAGCCCCGTTGCCATCGTCCCCGCCGGAGACGATGCGTTTTGGGCCGTTGTCTGGGCGAATGATACCTTTGATAGGGTAGAGTAAACTGCCAGGAAAGCGAGAATAACGATCAAAAACGTTTTGAAAAATTTGTAAAACCACCCGTTTTTTACGGGCATAAAGAGGTTAAAGGCAGAGAGCAAACTCATCTTACTACCAGTGTGAATTATTTTTATTAACTTGTCAAGTTAAACTTATACCGATAGGGAATACTACTCCATTATTTTCCAACAGGCCACGATTTCGTACATTCTGCATCCGCTTTCGATCATCTGTGGAGGTGGCGACCGGAAGGCCGTAATATTCAAGCGGTTGGTTTGGTTGGGCGTTCGCTTTGACCGGTTGGCTATAAGTTTATTGTCGATTGGGAGGCGCAGGGATTTGAACCCGTAACAACCTTTCGTTTATACTACTTTTAATATGGAAGAATTTTTGAACAATATTTTTAACGTGACCGTGCTAGTACAATGGTTAATCGAGTTTATTATTGTCTATAAAGTTTTAAGGCAAACCGGCAAGAAGGAAGACAAGAACAGCTTAAACGTTGTTTATGCCCTGGCGCTTGCGGGGATAGTGCTTGCGAACATTGCTCTTAAATATCCCTTTATGAAATTACCCGGTTCGCGTTCGGCGCAACTGATGATTGCCATTTGTCTGGTTATGGCCGGAGTTTTGATGCGCTTCTGGTCATTTAAAGCCTTGGGTAAATTCTTCAGCAGAATTGTAATGGTGCAGAAAAACCAAAAGGTTGTAAAAAACGGGCCGTATAAATTTATACGGCATCCTTCTTATTTGGCTGGAATTATCATTTTCCTTGGTTACGGTGTCTTTTTGGGGAGTTGGATATCTTTAACTCTCGTAGTTTTATTCTTGCTTATAGGCTATCTTTACAGAATGGGTGTTGAGGAAAAATTTTTAAGCCGCACACTCGGGAAGGAATATATAAATTATATGGATAAAACAAAACGCCTGATCCCGTTTATTTACTGAATCGCTGCGGAGGGGGCGGGATTTGAACCCGCGATATCCTTTCGGATATATATCTTCTCCAAAGATACGCACTAGGCCACTATGCGACCCCTCCTCTAAAGCTTAGATTTAGGTAGATTATACACTACTTGGGATCATTTTTTGTGCCCTAAGCCAGATTTTTTTATCGGAAGGATAGGTCAGTCTTTCTTTCACTTTTTCTTCGGGAAGCCATTCGACTTTTTCCATTTCAAAATCATGTTTTCCAATGTCTCCTTGGATATAGCGCATTAAAAAATAATAAACGGTCTTTTTGATCTTTTCCCCCTCGAAAACATACCAGTATTCAACGGGTTCAAGCGGTTTGATGATTTCCCCCTCGGCCCCGGTTTCTTCTTTGACTTCCCTTAAGGCCGTCTGCTCTTTGCTTTCGTTTTTGACGTGATCGCCGATCAGGCCTTTGGGGAAAACCCAGCCGTGGTGCTGGGAATGCTGAGCCACGAGAACCTTGATCTTGCCCCCGGTTTTTTTAAAAATGATTCCACCAGCCGAGAATTCGAATTTCATATCATGCTTCAACCCTTGAGAAAAGATAACTTCCGATAGCCAGGACTATCAATGAAATTGCGATTAGAACCAGAAGATCTGTTCCAAGACCGAAATGCGAAACTCCGGTAAGACTTCCGCGTACCGCATCCACCCCGTATGACAGCGGGTCGAACGCGGCAATCAGCGACAGGAAGCTGACCACTCCGCTCAAAGGAAACAACGCCCCCGACAAAAAGAAGGTGGGTTGGACCACAAAATTCATGATCAACTGAAAGCCCTGCATGTCCTCAAGGGTCGATGCGATCGAGATTCCCAAGGCGGTGAAAAAAAGAGCGATCAGAAACATCGCCAGAAGCGCTATCGGTAACAATATGAAGCTTTCAATCCGAAATCCGACGATCACCGCTAAAACCAGGACGAACAACCCCTGGATAAAAGCGACCGTCGCACCCCCCAGGGTTTTACCCAACATTATTTCGAATCTTGAAACCGGGGCAACCAGCGTTTCTTTTAAAAACCCGAATTGCCTGTCCCAAATAACCTGTATTCCGGCAAAAACCCCGGTAAAAAGAATACCCATACAGATTACCCCGGGGCCTAAAAACTGGAAGTAATTTCCCTGCCCGGCCCTTTGAAAGACAGGACCAAGTCCAAATCCCAAGGCCACCAAAAACAGCAACGGTTGTCCTAAGGAACCTACCAACCGCGCTCTTGAACGGAAATATCTGATCAGCTCCCTTTTCCAAAGAATATAAACTGCTCCCATATTTATCTTGTCCACCTCCTGGCATGGTTTCTTAGCCGGTCGACCCCGCTTGCTTCTTCGTCCCGAAGGGCCGTGCCGGTAAATTTTAAAAACGCTTCTTCCAGTGATTTTGTTTTGGTTTGTTCCATTAGGCCTTCGGCGGTCCCGGTTTCGATGATCTTCCCATGGTCCATGATCGCAATCCTTTGAGCGACACTTTGGGCCTCTTCCATATAATGGGTGGTGAAAAAGACAGTGATCCGGGTTTGTTTATTTAAGTTCTTGACATATTCCCATATCTTGTTGCGTGTCTGAGGGTCAAGGCCCGAGGTCGGCTCATCCAGAAAAAGGATCTCAGGGTTATGCAAGAGTCCCCTGGCGATCTCAAGTCTCCGCTTCATTCCGCCGGAAAAGGTTTTGACCAGTTCGTTCCTCCGGTCCCAGAGTTCGACAAAGCTTAACAGTTTTTCGATCCGCGAATTTACTTCATTTCCGGGAATACTATATAAAACGGCGTGGAATTCCATATTTTCCATAGCGGTCAGTTCATCGTCAAGGCTTGGGTCCTGAAAAACGATTCCGAAGGTTTTGCGGGCTTTTTCGGGATGGCTCACTGCGTCCACGCCGCTTAGCTCGATCGCTCCGGAAGTCGGCCTAAGCAGAGTGGTCAACATTTTTATGGTCGTTGTTTTCCCGGCGCCGTTTGGTCCCAAAAACGCAAAAATTTCCCCTTTTCGAACAGAGAAGGTGACCTTATCAACCGCAGTGAGTGTGCCAAAAATTTTGATCAGGTTTTGCGCCCGAATGATATTATCCACTTTTATATTTTTATCAAAGCGAAGCCGCTAAGACAATAACCTAGATGACTATGCTTAAAATCTACTTAATTCTTGGCGGAGAGGGCGAGATTCGAACTCGCGATAACCTTTCGGTTATACCGGTTTTCGAGACCAGCCTGTTCAACCGCTCCAGCACCTCTCCTTGACGCGTGCCCGAGAGGAGTCGAACCTCCAACCGCCTGGACCGCAACCAGGTGTTCTGTCCATTGAACTACGGGCACATCTTCATGAAGTATTTTACTCGATATTAAAACCTTGGGCAAGTTTACTGGTTATCAAGGGGGAAGTTTCTGGAAAGCCAGTCCGCACTTCTTTCCATAAAAGTCGGTTTGATGTATTCGCGGAAAGGCAAAAAGGGAAGTAGGGCTTTCTTAACCGTTTCCGTCTCTTCTTCTCCAAGTGTCAGTACTAATTCTCCGGGAAAATAAGCTTGAGTTCTGATCCTGATCGTTTCAACGCCGTCAACCCTTTTGACGTAGAAATCGTATAGCTCGTTCCATAGGAAAAATCTGTCTTCAACCGTTATTCCTTCGCTTGAGATACGGTAAGAAAAGTCACGTGGCGGAATAAACGCTAACGAAAAAGCCAAGAATACCAAAGCCAGAACGACGACCATTAATAAATATTGCGAGAAAAGGAACAGGATTATTTCGACCAAAAGCATGATCAGCAAACTGGTCAGATAATATTGCCGGGATCTTTTTTTATAGGGTCTTCCGGGGGCCTTCCATTCCAAAACGGTGAATACGTCATGAGAGTCTTCTATGCTTTGTTGTTCCTCTTCTTTTTTCCTCTCCCTCTCTTTCTCCTTTTCCCTCTCTGTTTTTTTACTGGGCATAATTTAAATTTAGTTGATAAAATTTGTAAAGTCAAGAAAGTTTAAATACGCCGATTGTTTTGCTATACTATTTTAAATTTTCAAAAGGCCTTATCAGAGGGAGGCTGTTATTTTGGAGAGGTCGCATAGTGGACGAGTGCGGCGGTCTTGAAAACCGCTAAGAGCAAAAGCTCTTCGCGAGTTCGAATCTCGCCCTCTCCGCCAAAATTAGCGGTAAATGTTGACATTAAGCCGTTAATTGTACATTATAGATATAGGATGGATCCGGTAGATGCATACAGGGAAAAAATAGGCGACAGGCTGACCAGAAGGCTGGCCCAAGCTCTAAAAGACCACGAGATAACCCAAGACGAGTTTGCCGAAGTGGCAAGTTATATCCTCGAGAATATCGACAATGCCAGAACCGCTCCGGAGCTTGTGCAACTTTTGGAAGAAATAGGAAGCCAATGGTCGTTCTTATCTGATGTGGTGACCGAGGAAAAGAATGAGAGTCAAAACCAGGAGGTCTCGGAAAAAGTACAACAAATCGACACCTTGATCAGTCAAAACAAAATTGACGATGCACTTAAAGTGGCCAGGGGATCAACCGAAGAGGCGAATCAGAACCAAGGTCAAGATTCAAGCCAAAGTCAAGGAGGAATAAGCTAATGGCAGACGTTGTTCAAACCGAAGCGATCGCCAAAGCGGTAGTCAGAGAAAGTATCGACACAAGCGGACCGAATAGGACCGAAGCGGTGTCTTTAAGGACAATAGAGCTTGCAGAGCAGGGACACTGGCGTGAGGCGTTAAAATTCGGTTCTGAGCCGCCGGTCAGCCGGGAAGGCGTATTCGGAAGAATTGACCAAATAGGCGCAAAGCGCAATGAGCGAACGGGTAAAAAAGAAAGAGCTTCCCGCGGCGATGAAGCCGGATCCTCCGAACAGCAAAGATTCAATAGGGCAAACGACGCGGCAGAATTAGCCTTTAGGTATCTGGAAAAAGGTTATAAGGGTTTAGAAGATGACGCCGACAAATCTAAAATCTTAGGCTATATAGAGTTAGCCGTTAAACGAAACCCCAAATTAGCCGAAGAATTCGACAAAATTCAAGGCGATGAAGCAAAAAAGAAGGCGTTTTTAGAAAGGTTGGCAAGCGACAACGTAATTGTTTCCGAGGTCCGGGCAGCGTTAAATAAATTTGCACAAAAGCCGGATATTGACGATTCGGCTGCCGGAAAAGAATTTGATTACATACGACTTCGAGACGAACATGGAGTTACCAGCTCTGAACTCACCGACGTTAACAGAAGATATGAGTATGTGAAAAATACGTTGGCCTCATACGATGAAATGAACACCGACCATAGGAGATTCGACGAGCTGAGGAATGCAAATAGCCAATTACCGGTTAAAGAATCCGCCCTGGCAACCGCAGAGGAGGAAGAAAGGCTGGCGCAAGCCGCGTTGGATGGAAAATTGGATGAGAGGGCCACTGCGATTCGTGGAGGCGCAGTAGCGACGGAAGGGGTAGATACAAAAGCGGAGCGCGAGCGGTTGGCGCGAGCCAAATCAGGTGTGGCTAAAGCAAGATCTGATAGGGATGCGGTTAAAGACGAAATAGCAAGGCTTGAACAGGAGCGGCAGATGCTTGAACAGCAAAGAAGGGACCTGGAAAGAGAATGGCATGATAAGAGTGTGGCCGACGGAGAAGCTAACCTTAACATGTTAAAAGCGCAACGAGATTGGCAGGATGCGCTTTCGTTAAGACAGCGCCAGGAGCAGGATATCGCTGATTCCTTGGAAGGAGTATTTACCGAGGGAGCAATTCAAATGATGGATAAGCAGATAGATGCTTTAGGGGAAAAATATGCCCAGGCGCTGCAGGAGGTTGAGGAAGAGAGAACCTCGAAGGACGAAAAAGCATTTTTCGCGGCCTTAAAGAATGAACTGACCATGGAAAAAGCACGAAGGTTCGGAGGACGGACAAATCCGCGAAGAGTCATCAACAAGGCCAATGTCAACACATATTTCACAAAATTGATGAAAGACGGTGACGAGGCATTCTTCACCGAGGTTATGTCTAAGGCGATCGATCCCGAGACAGGTATCGAGTATGCTCCCGATAAGATCAAGCAACTCCTTGCAAATAGGGAATTTATGGAGAAAAATTCTCCCGAAGCGATCAAAAGACTGGTCGCTGCCAAGGAAATTACCGGAGGAGTAGAACAGATGGATGTTCGATTAATCATGGAAAGCGGTTGGGGTAAAGACATCATTTCCAATGCGGCTAAATTCAATAAGGAATTCAGAAGTCAGGTAGATTCACTTCTTGGAGAGGGTCTCTTGGATCAACCAGACTTTATGGAAAAATTAAGAAGGGAAGCGGTGAATCATCCGAACGTCATGGCAGCGATTCTGGCGGGACTGGTCGGCGTCACCGGCGGCGCAATAGTAGGTTTCGGTATCCCGGCCGTAGCCGCGGCGGCAGCCGGCGGAGTTGCGGGCAGGGCAGGAATGGGGTTGAATGCCCAAAACCGACTGTTCGGTTAATTTACCTGCTTGCCCTTAGGGCATTAATGATCACGGCCACGTCGATCCCCTCCTGCAAAAACGCGCCTGCGATCGGCGGGATGAAGCCGAGAGAGGCAAACACCATTCCCAAAATACTTACTCCGATTCCGACGAAGATACTTTGCTTGGCAATTGCGATCGTCCGTTTGGCGATGTTTAAGCACTCGATCACCAGTGAAAAATCTCCTCCCAGAAAGACGATGTCGGCGGCCTCGGAGGCGGCGGTCTGCTCCTCGTTTGAAAACACCATGCCAACGTCCGATAACGCAAGTGCCGGCGCGTCGTTAATTCCGTCGCCGACCATGGCTGTTACTTTCCCCTGCTTTTTAAGCTCGGCAATTCCTTTTTGTTTATCTTCGGGCGTTGCTTCTGCCTTGATTTGAATGTCTTCCCCCAAGGATTTGACGATTTTTTCTGCCGCCTCCTTTTTGTCTCCGGTAAAGATGCGGATGTCAAAGCCTCTTGCGATTAGATCTGCGATGATTTCCTTCGATTCATCCTTTATCTCGTCCTCGAATTCAAAGTGCGCAATTTGTTTGCCGTTGGCGAACACGCCGATAGCCATACCGTTTTGCCTGTCGAGTTTTGAGAGGGTATACACTTTGTGATCGACCGTTCCCGATATGCCATGGCCGATTTTTTCCTCGATATCCGAGACAATAACATTTTCTGACTTTTGGCTGTTGGCGTATCCGACAATCGCCTTGGCTAAGGGATGTAGTGAATTTCTTTCGATCGCCCTGGCAATCCCCAACAGTATATCCCGGTCGATTTCCTCGGAACTAAGTTTAAATTCCGTAACTTTCGGCCTCCCCAGGGTAATGGTGCCGGTTTTATCAAAAATGATCGCGGTTGCGTTGGCAAGCACTTCAAGTCCTGACAGTTTTTTGACGATCATGCGTTTTTTGGACGCTAAATTCACTCCCCCCAAAAGCGCGATCGGGGTAGCGATGATCAAAGGACAGGGAGTAGCAATCGCCAGAACCGCCAGCGCCCTGGTTAAATCAAACCCCGAATAAATATAGGAAAAAGCTGTGATCAGCAAGGTGATTACGGTGAAATATCCGGAGTATTTACCGGCAAGCCTTATGAATGGACTTTTTTCCTCCTGCGCGCTTTTGACCATTTGTAGGATTTTATTGTAGGTTGAGTCTTGTTGTTCATGCAGCACTTTAACGACGATCGGATTCCCGATGTTGATCGTTCCGCTTCGGATCGGGTCGCCTTTGATTTTGTCGATGGTGTAGGGTTCTCCGGTAATTGAGGATTCGTCGGTCAGCCCGCCGTCTGATACCAAAGTTCCGTCCAGGCCGACAACTTCTCCTTTTCTGATATAAATTTCGGTACCCTTTTTGACGTTTTCAATTTTTATCCGTTGGCCCATTTCGCCGTTTTGCCAAAGGTGAACTTCGTCGGGAATTCTTTCCGACAGTTTGGTCAAGGATTTCTTTGCCTGTGCAACGCCGTAGTCTTCAAGCGTCCGGCCTGAAGAAATCATTAAAGCCAGAATTGCCGCAACCAGGTATTCCTGAGTTACCAGCGCAACAAGTATTGCTAAAATGGCGATATAATCAAGCGCGTACTGTTTTTTTAAAAGCGATCGATAGCTTTCTACAAATAACCTAAAGCTGCCAAGAAGAGTGATAAAAATTCCGACGGCCGCCGCCGCTTCGTCCAGTTTGCTAAATTGCAGAAACAAATAGACGTTAATGCCGATAACGATGATCAGGGGAATCCTGAAAGTTTGCAACAGGCTGACTTTTTGGTTCATAAGGTTATGAGGTAATTCTATTATATTTTTGCCGTTGCCGCCAGATTAATAAAAGCAGAACTAATGTCGGGAGGAGATTTTGAATTTATTCTCCCGGTTGGGTTTGTTGGGGGGGTTGTTCATCCTCGGCACCAAAAGCTTGCTGAGCAGTCTTTTCGGCAACGTCGGGATCCAATCCTTGATCGATCAAAACTTTTTCTCCCCATAATTCTCTAAATCTTTGCAGTTCGGCCGGGGTAATTAATTCACCGTTTGAAAGCTTGGTTATTAATGCCTCCTTTAAATTTTTGATATCGGTCTGTAAATTCGTGGCCTCTTGTTGAGGGTTAGTTTTTTCGGCCAGCTTGGTATATAAACCGGCTAATTCTTGTGCCTCCAAATCGGTGACCGTTCCCGTATTTACCTTCTGTTCCAAAAACTCCATACGTTGCGAAGGATTTTGTTCCAAATTGCGGAGCTCCTCAAGCTCTTCGGCAGTAGCGGTGTGACCACTCATTTTATCCTGAAGAGTTTTGATCCGTTCCATGTCCTTGTTATCGGTTGATTGCGCGCTTCCGGTTGCGGTAGCGGCAGGCGCCCCCGTTTCCGTAGCTGGAGTTTCTGTCTCATTCGAAGAAGTTTCGGTAGGGGGAGTAGCCGTGCCCTGTTCCTCGACAGAGTTTTCGGTTGTAACCGAATTGTCCCCAGCCGAAACTTCTTGCGTTTGGTTTTCGGCAACAGCGGCTTGGGCATTTTGGGAAGGAATTCCGGCCGGTTGAACGGTTGTATCAAAAACCGGCGGCCGGGCATCCACGGGGACAGCCTGATTGGGTTGGGCAATTACTTCCGGTGGTGTTGCTTGTAGCTCGGAGCTATTGTACCAGGGAGGGGGTTCGGCGCTTGCCGGGTTTTCCTGTCCAACACCGGGTCCGGGCGATTCGGTTATTATGTTCGGGAAGGTATTATCGGGTTGAATTTCACCGCCAACGCCGGGTGGAGCGGTTTGCGAAACATCTCCAGGCATGGAATTTACGTCTGGGCCTAAATTTACCTGACCGTCAAAAGAGTTGTCAGTGTCTGGTGCGGTTGCGCCGCCCGGGTATTGCGCATTGTCGTTAGGGTCCGTTGCTACGGAATTTAAGCCACCTTCGGGAGGAGTCAGCGTATCGTTTGTGACCGTTCCTGTATTTTGTAAATCTTCGTTCATAAATTATATTTTAAGCAACCGATAATGAAGGAAAACAATTACTAGCTGTAATTATTCCAGCCGGTGGATCAGGGTACTTAGCTCCTCCACATTACCAGTTTATGCATATTTTGGCGATTAAGTCAATAAATGCAATCCAAATAATCAAAATGCAACCGGTTCAGGGCAGCGATATTAACTATTTTGTTAGGTGGAAGCGGAGGAGGTGAGATTCGAACTCACGATTCCTTATACGGAATGGCGGTTTAGTAAACCGCTGCACTAGGCCGCTATGCGACTCCTCCTTAGCTTACTAGCTGATTCTCCAAACTGTTCATAAATCCCTATCAACTTAAGTTGAATTGTATAATCAGAGTATCTTATAGTGCAGGTTCCCATATAATCTTTTCTACGTTTCTTGCCATTTGCAATTGTAACAGTCGGTTTCATAAATTGAGAAGCCGGTATATCCAATATATTACTCCAGTATGTTTTAAGCTTACTAAAGTTTTGCCCAGAATGTATTTGTAATTTGACCCTGAATTTTGATTCGTTTAAAGTAAAACCGGATCTTAGCAGTTTAATGAATGTTTCAAGTAAAAGCGGGTCGGAATTTGTCAGGTCAAGTTTATTGGTCGATGGGTATTTTGATCCCTCGCACCAGTAAATAATTGAAGCCAATATTTTGGCTGCATTCTTATTTAAATAATTAAAGTTTTTTAGCGACTTGATTTCCGATTGTTTTATACTGTTTCTTTTTCTAAAGTTCGTGTTTAGCAGTGTGTCCCGTCTTGCTCCTATAAATTCATTTTTACACCAGTTCCTGATAGTACTTGCGGGTATTCCGGTAATTTTTTGAAGTTGGGCAAACGAATATTTATATCGGGTTCTTAGCGATAAAGCTTTTTCTATTTCTATGTCTTTATATCTCTTCATGCGGAGGGTACAGGATTCGAACCTGTGGACGGCTATTCACCGTCACGGCTTAGCAAGCCGCTCTATTACCACTCTAGCAACCCTCCTGGTTAAAAAATTATATCATAAAACCCCTCTGCCGGACTAATTAAACTTCATAGGAGTAGATCTTGCCGGGGACATTTTCGTAAGAGCACATTTCTTCAATCGGAAGATGTTCGAAGTATCCCCGCATCGGCCTGATCGAATTGCCATGGGCGGATATAAAAACGATATCGGTTGGTTTTAGTGTCGGCAGGACGTCTTCTAAAAAGGAAAGCACTCTTACTTCGACCATGGCGATGCTCTCGCCGTTCGGCGGTGGAACATCGTAGGAGCGGTGCCACAATTTATATTTATCCGGCATTTGCTTTTCAATTTCGTCCTTGTTTTTGCCGGTCAGATCGCCGTAATCCCGCTCCTTGATCCTTGGGTCGGTTACGATCTCCACTTCCGGATGGTACCTTTCTAGAACCAGCGAAAGGGTGTGTTGTGAACGGATCAGGTCTGATTGGTAAGCTTTGGTTACCGGCTCGTTTTTCAGTTGTTCTCCGACCCCGTTTGCCTCCTCGACCCCTGCTTTGGTCAAATCGGATTGGCGGAATCCTGAGAAAGTATGGGTTAGATTATCTTCGGTTTCGCCGTGTCTGAAAATAAAAATTTTTGCCATTATTGCTTAGATGTTGGTTACTGGTACTAGATAAGTATAGAACAATAATTCCGAATCGTAAATCATGAGTCTTTTGGATTTTGTTTTTCCCAAAGGCTGTGTAGTATGTAGGAAGCAAGGGAGTTACCTCTGCGATAGGTGTTTTACACTCTTTACCTTTGACACTAAAAATTTATGCCTTGTCTGCAATCGTCCGACTTACAATAACTTAACGCATCCGGTTTGTAAAAAA
Source organism: Candidatus Levyibacteriota bacterium (assembly GCA_027334565.1). Lineage (GTDB taxonomy): Bacteria > Patescibacteriota > Microgenomatia > Levybacterales > UBA12049 > DAHWUP01. The sequence continues at coordinate 17,018 of DAHWUP010000004.1, forward strand.
AGATATTCAATTAACGGTTGTTTTTCGGCCCTTTCCTACAACAAAACGGTGCAAAAATTAATTTTTAGTTTCAAATATAAACCTTACCTGACCGATATTAAAACCACGTTAGTTGATTTGTTTTATGAAAACCTGATTCAAAATGAATATTTCTCAAAATTAATAAGTCAAGATAAATGGGTTTTGGTGCCAATTCCATTTTCAAAAACCAAACTTCGAAAGCGCGGATATAACCAGGCGGAAATTCTGGCCGAAGAATTGGGAAAGCGACTTGACCTCAAAACACAGAATTTATTAAGAAGAATTAAAGATACAAAAACCCAAGTCGGCAGATCGAGCGTGGATAGGAAGCTGAATATCAAGGGGGCGTTTGCCCTAAGAAACCAAAACTTCAAACTCAAAAATCAAAACATATTGCATATTGACGACGTGGTCACCACCGGTTCAACTTTAAATGAAGCGGCCAACGTTTTAAAAAGGGCTGGCGTCAAAAAGGTGGTCGGATTGACCCTGGCCAGAGACTGATTAAATTTGGAAAACAAATACCGATGATTAGGAATAAGGATATAAAGAATATAAAACTTCAAAAATTTAAATCACAAACAGTCTTTTGTTCCAAGGGTGACTTGGAACCATCCCCGAGACGAACGCGGTGACACCGAGTAAAAATCTATCCGGATGTAACCTCTGACAATGTTAATGCCTCTGGGAGGCGATATGTTCTGTCAAAAGTAATCCGCCCGCGTCATACCATAAAAAAACCCTGAACACTATGTCAGGGTTTTATGTGGAGATGTCCGAGAATGACCCGGAGTCCAAGAATGCGTTTAAAAAAATCTACAAGCTTATTCTGCCTTTAAGAGTCGCCTTATTCTTTTCCGGTAGAAGGGAATAAATAAGACCAAGATTATAAATTCAATAAGGACCCAATCAGATTCCTTATCAAGTTCCCGACTTTGTTTATGCTCAAAAAATCTCATCGGGAGAAGATTTGATGAACACCTCAAATTACTTAAGCGTATGCGTAAGCAAATTGCGGGCTAAAACGTGAAGTTCTAGCATTTAATTTTTGATTCTTGTTTTACGGCTACTAATCAAAGCCGGCTTGCATTTTTTAAAGTGCTAAATCCTGTCGATGCAATTGCATCCCCGTGGCTAGTATTATACCCCATTTAAATACCGAAAGTCAACTTTTCTAAGCCCTGTTTAAGATTTTTGTGAGACCACCTAAATTTAATAGAGGCCGCGCTCAAGGTTTCTTTGGATATCCCGTTTTTTGATGGTTTCCCTCTTTTCGTATCTTTTTTTACCCTTTCCTAAAGCCAGCTCGAGCTTGACGAAGCCGTGTTTAAGGTATAGCGAAACGGGTACCAGCGAAAGACCGGCGCCTTCGGCCTTGGTCTTTAAGGCGATGATCTCCTTTTTGTGTAAGAGAAGTTTTCGGGTTCTTCTTTCGTCATAGCCTTTGATCTGACCGGGTTGGTAAGAAAAGATCTTGGCATTGACCAGATAGGCTTCGCTTCCGTTAATCCTGACAAAACTTCCCGAAAGATCCGCCTTGCCAAGCCTGACGGATTTTACCTCATAGCCATATAAATTGATACCGGCCTCATACCGGTCCAATAAGCGGTAATCGAAAAATGCCTTCTTATTGGTAATTTTCATGGTTTATATGCGGTGGTCGGGTTTTCAAGCTTTCTTTTCACAATGATACTTTAATTAAAGGGAAATGGCAATTTATTGTAAATCGATTTCGTAAACTTTGCCGCCGGAGAGTACAAAAGCTTTTTTGTTCACTTCGTCAACATCAAGGTCTTTCGCCGATCTTAATACGCCTGCCTGATACTGCGCTTTATAGTTACCGTTTTTATCCAGTACCACTATTCGGGAATTGCCGTTATCCAAAACATAAATGTAATTGTCGTCGGCCGTGGTCACGATCCTCGTAGGGTTTAAGAATTCTTTGTCCAAACCGGTTACGGTAAAGCTTTGCGAAGCTCCGCGGTTGAACTTAACGATGTTGCCGTTGGTAGAGAGAACGTACACCGAGCTGTCAATGGCCATTGATATTGCTTTGGAAAAGTCTACGCCCGAATTATCCGGGAAATAATTAGATTTTGAATAGGTAGAATCGGCGGCAACGAACTTTAGGATCTGGTTCTGTTTTTTGTCCAGGATATACAAATTACCGTAATAGTTGGCAAATCCGCCCGGCAAAGACCAATCGTTATTGTTGGTGATGATGCTGTTTTTGACGCTTCCGTCAAGTTTGAACGAATAAACGGCCCCTAAGGTAAGCATATAAATATTATTGCTGTCGATTGAGAAGTACAATCCTTGATTGTTAATCTCGGCGTTTAATAAGTTGCTGTCGGACGAACTAACCGCCTTGGCCGAAACCATGTTCGGCTGCGGCCCTTGAGTTAACGACTGGTTAACTTGGTCAAGCAAGGTTTTCAATTGCTTTTCCTGCGATGAATTTTTCGGAAGCTTACCGATGTTGTCCGTTAGCAACGTTTTTGCTTGATTAAAGCTGTCCTGGGCCAAACCCTCATTCAATCCCAAGAGACTTTTTCCTTCGTTATATTTTTGCAAAGCCTGTGGATAGACGTTGTTAAATATCGCCTGATTTTTGGCGGTCTGCTGTTTGTTGATGGCAAACAGCACGCTTGCGACAAACACCACCAGGAGGACGCCGACGATGGTTAAAATTACTTTTCGCGGATGACTTAGTCCTCCTCCTTGAGGCATTCTGAGCCCGGACAAAACACTTGAGAACAAAGAACCGAACCGTTGCGATTTACTCGTTTCTTCCTCAACGCTCGGGGTATAAAACGGAGATAACGCCTCTTCATCCGGTTTCACTAACTCTTCCGTTTCTTGCGGTTGGACCTTTGCTTCACCAAGATAAGATTCGTCTTCACTTTGTACGGGTGATTTATAGTTAACGACGATCGCGGCTGCGGCAGACTCGTCCTTTTCGTGTACCAGGGGGGCTAAATGTTCGGCAATCTCCGAAGGCGTGCCGGTACTAAGAAGTTCGGATAACGTTTGGCTTGAAACCGTAGATGCAAACTGTTTGGTTTGTAATATGATGATGTCATTATCCTGCAGGTATCCCGAAGCGTCTTTTAAATTCTTGGGATCGTTATCAAGCGATTCGAGTAAAGTGCCCAACTTTTCACCTCTTTTTAAAGAAACTTTACCGCCCCCCAAAAGATATAAGTATAAAACATTTTCAACATATGAAGCTATCACAAACGAGCATGAAATGTCGGTGGGTATTTTTTCGGAAGTGGTGTTTACGGCCTGTTTAATTGATTCTAGGGTTTTGGTCTCCAGGATGAAGAATTCCTGTTCCAGGGTATCCAAAATTTCCTTGCCTAAAACGTTAAGGTAATCTTTTTCTTCCAAGTCTTGTGTGGTTTCAAGGGAAATTACGGCAAACAGTTTGCCGGCATTGTATGCTTGTGACCATGAATAGACGCTGGGGTTGGCCACAATTTTGGCAAATGTGATATTCGTATCAGCCATTTTCTTTCCTCTATAGTATAGCAAGTGAAATCAAGAAAAGCGATGCGGCGACAAACAAAAGTGCAAAAGCGAAGGTTTTGATGAACATGGAGTCGTTCGAGTCATGGATTATGTGATCCATCGCAAAAATTTGTCTTAACACTACCAATAAAAACATCAGGATGAAGAAATCGGCCAACAGAAACAAGGCTTTAAAAATCGGACCGAAATTTGAAATTGCGGCAACGTTTACTAAATTCAGGCCGTTCGCAAGATTAATTTTATACATAATTACTTTCCGATTAAATTCTCCACCACGTGCACGGCATCCTCGGGTTTGGGTACCGCATCAAAAGTAAAGTTATCGATCGTTCCGGCTGTTTGGACCAGCACGTCGCCATAATCAAAAATAGTTCTGATTAAACCGTTCTGGGCGTAGCTAACATCCTGTACCAGGCTTAATTTGGTGGCGGCCACATCTTTGTAGACGATTCCCGAAAATTCGATATCGATGATCCTCCTGTCGGTAACCAGATCAAGGTTGAAATACCAGATGATAAAATTGATATACATAAAAGTGGCAAGAGCCAGGTAATAAAAAATTGTAAGTATTAATAAATAGTTGGGTGGAAGGAAGCCAGCGGCAAAGTGTAGGTATGGCAAAAGCGGTATCGCCAATAATGGCACAAATAGTAGTATGATCCCTGTTACGACCCAAGGTATATTAGTGATAAAATCCTTGCGGATGAACAGAAGTACCTTTTCGTCCTCCTCTTGGTTTTGGAAGCTGATATCGTCAGGCTTTTCGCAATAGGATGTAAACAGGTGGACCGACCCGCTGCCGTTTTCTTCCACGTGTTGGATTTTGGCAGGGGGATTATTTTCGACGACCTCTGCTGTTTTTTCTTCGGGTTCCTGAATTTTTGTGTCTGAAACAAAAACGTCCGGCATTATCTTTCTACATTATACAACGGTCCGACAATTTGTATATTCGATGGTGCTCTTAGGTTAAAGTAATTCTTAAAATCGTTTCCCGAAAAACTCACCGTTCCTGCGTCTCCCGAAACCGTGACGCCGGTGGTGTTGCCGGAACCGAAGTCAGCCGAAACGGAGACGTTACTGACACTGTTAAACGGTGTTATGCCCCTCGACTGTAATTCCTGCTTGACCTGATCGGCGCTCCAGGTATCGGTGCCGGCCGGATTTGGTTTGTCGGTTTGATATAAATGGTTAACGGTTGAGGAATCTTTTTGCGCCAAAAGCAGCACGTTAACTATATCGGCGACATCGTCGGAGGTTAGCCAGGCAGTCCCGTTATATTGGCTTCTTGAGCCCCAGTCGCAATAAAACCAGGGGGAACTTTTATCATATGCATTATTTTGAATATCCGAAAAGCTGCCGGCAGAACCCGACGTGGTGTCAACCGCGTCTTTGGTCCAAGAAGTTTGAGCCCAGCCGATATCGGCTGAAGTGTGGACATATCCGCCGTGTGTAGAGGAAAACCAGGCTTTAATCGGGGCACCGCCCTGGACCATCACCTGGCCGGAGGTATCGTTAACCGCTTGATCCCAGTTCCCTCCCTTGGGATTGGTCTGGAAAACCTGGCAATATTGTGTTGCGCAAATAGACTCGGCACCGTTATTGGTTGCCGCCAGTACATATGAACGAACGGCGATTGCCTGGGCTTTTAGCGCTTCCGCCGGCCAGTTATCCGGAACCTCGTAAATTCTTTTTACGTAGTCTTCAAGACTTCCGGTCCAGATGACATTGCCTGTGTTAATTCCGTTTCCGTCGTTGACGCTTATGGTAGCGTTGAGGTTTTGGTAACTGTCGAAATTATAATATGCATGAAGGATTGTATCCGAACTTTGACCTGCCAAAGCTCTTCCGTAAGCACCGTACTGGTTTAGTCCAACCCGGTTGGGAACGCCATAGGTGAAAAAACCGAATTTGGGCGAGAAACCGGGATCTTTGCCGATATCGCTTGAACACCCGCCCTGTGTGTTATAGGCAAAAAGAGGGATGTTAAGTCCCGAGAGTTTTGCCGCCAAGATGCTTTGCTGGATGGAGTTAAGCGAAGCAAGTTGATTGGATAGTGTTGCCTGGTAGGCTCTTGCTCCCGAGACAATTTTATCAAGCTGTGAAGACTGGGAGTCCAGATTGCTCTTTAAAGCCGTCAGGTTCGCCTCCTGCGCTTGGAGTTGTTTTTGTTTGTTTTGAAGATCCAAAATAGTCGCGGCTATGTTGGTGATGATCGCCTTATCCCTGTCGGCATTGGCCTTTTGGAATCCCAATATTTGGGTGAACTGCGCAATCGAACCCGAAGAAAGCAGTAGTAAGAGCGGAGAATTATAATAAGATTTAATGTAATAATCTCTGACGGTTGCATTTAGGATTTCTGTTTGTGTGGCCATTTGTGCATAACCGGTGTTGATATCCTGTTGTTCCTGCGCCAAATTATTTTCGATTCCGGCAATTGTATTTTTTATTCCCTGGATTTGCGAATTTAAACTGTCAAGCTTAGACTGCAAGGGCGCGGTGGCGTTAAGTGAGGATTGCAGAGCCTGGTTAATCGACGACTCGCATTTACTGATCAGATCCTGGCATGCGGAACCGAAACCGTTAGTGCCGCTGCAGGCATTTTGTACGTTGGAAATATCACAACTGGTGTCTTGAGCGTTTGAGGAAGGCATTAATATGACACTTCCTGCCAACAGTAAGATGAAAAAAAGCAAAAAAAGGGTCTTTTTCATGGCCAATCCATTATATCAGATGGCTTTGTTTTTATATTTGGTTTATGTTTTAATTAAATTAATGAAAGTTTATCTGGCGTCGGATCATGCCGGCTTTGAGTTAAAAAACGGTATAAAAAAATACCTCCAAAGCGAGGGGTATGATTTAGAAGATTTAGGAAACTTGGCGTATAACCCGGAGGACGATTATCCCGAATTTATTTCCAAAGCAGCCGAAAAAATTTCCGTTTCCCCGGAAGAGCTTGCGATAGTATTCGGTAAATCCGGCGCAGGGGAGGCGATGGTAGCCAATAAATTTAAAAATGTCAGGTGTGCGCAAGGATTTTCCCGGGAGAACGTAAGACTTGCCAGAGAGCATAACAACGCAAATGTCCTCTCGTTGGGGTCTTTGTTCATCGATTTGGAAACAGCAAAAGGGTTAGTGGACGAATTTTTAAAAACTGCCTTTTCCGGCGAATCAAGACACATTAGAAGATTAGAGGAAATTACCAAAATTGAACAAAAAAATTATGCATGATATTATCCCCGGAATTCTGGAAAAAGATCCGGCAGAAATCGAAAAAAAATTAAAACTGATCAAACCTTTTTCAAACACAGTGCACATTGATGTAATCGACGGAAAATTTGCCGAAACGGCGACTTTTCAAGATCCGGATTTTTTTAAAAAGTACACAAATGATTTTTTTATGGAGGTGCATTTGATGGTCGAAGATCCTGTTAATTATATTAAGCAATACGCTCAAGCGGGTTTTAAAAGATTTCTGGGACACATTGAAAAAATGAAGGACATAGACGAGTTTATTGCCGAAGGACAAATTTTAGGCGAGGTCGGAATTGCCATTGACAGTAAGACAGGTACATTGAATTTACCTTTGGACGACTTGGACGTGATTTTAATAATGGGTGTTAAGGCAGGGGGGTCGGGTCAAGAGTTCTTGCCGCAGGTGTTGGAAAAAATCGCCTCGGTAAGACAAAACCATCAAATTCCCATTGAAGTTGACGGCGGCATCAACGACAAAACCATTGTTGAAGCAAAAAAAGCCGGAGCCACCCGGTTTGTCACTACCAGTTATATTTTTGGTGCCAAGAACCCTGCCGAGGCTTTTCAAAATCTTACCTTGCTCGGCTAATGAGCCTTAGGGGTTATGCTTGCGCTTGGAGTGGCCACCATCGGACAACTTTCGTTTCCCTTAATAAAAAATTCCTGCTTTCCAAAACATTGTTTCCCGACGATATCGGATGGAATAGGTTCCGGCGTGTTCGGCTTAACGGTTAAAAGATTTGCCATTATTTGGTGCCATATCGGCGCTGCTCCCGTAATGCCCGAAGCAAGGCCGTTCATCGGGGTATTATCGTTGTTTCCTACCCAGATCGCCGTAAGTAAGTTGGGCGTATAGCCTATGGTCCAATTATCCCTGAAATTATTCGATGTCCCCGTTTTTACCGAAACCGTATATCCGGGAATATTAAGCGGCGAATTAGGCCCGAACTCCATCGAGCGGGCATTGTTGTCCGCCAGTATATTAGATAGTATATACGCGACACCCGGGTCTAAAACCTGCACGGGAGGGTCCTGTTGTTTTTGGTAGATCAAGTCCCCGCTATAATCCGTAATTTTTAATATCGGATTTAGCTCAACCCTTTTGCCAAGATTGGCAAGTGTGCCGTAGACAACGGCCATATCCGTCATTTTGACATCGGCTGCACCGAGAGTAATTGCAAGCCCGTATTGACTCGGATCTCCCCAGGTAGTGATCCCCATTTTTTTACCGAGGTTAACCATCGTCGAAACTCCGATTTTTGCCAGAGTTTTTACGGCCGGAATGTTTATCGAGTTAGCCAGCGCGGTTCTTAGGGTAACGTTTCCGTGAAATCTTCCGTCATAATTTACCGGAGAATACGGTAAAGCTCCCGGACTAAGGTACGTGACAGGCTCATCGTTTAGAATGCTTGCCGCAGTGAATCCGCTGGAAAGAGCCGCCGCGTAGGTTACTACTTTAATCGAGGATCCGGGCTGTCTGAGTGCGGTAGTAACGTTATAATTACCCCCGTCCGGGTTGTTGTAGTCCGCACTTCCGACCATTGCCAATATATCACCGTTTGAAGGATTTGTTACCAAGGCCGCTCCGTTCGAAAGACTATACCCGGCGTCCTGGTTTACTTCATTGGTTACTACCGTTTGCGCCATGTCCTGCGTTTTTAGGTCCAACGAGGTCACAACATTTAACCCGCCCTTCTCAACCAGAGGAAGACCATACCTTTTTATGAGATAGTCTTTTACGTACATGACAAAGTGCGGTGCATATATGGGTGTTTGGGGAGGCAAAAAGGTCAAGTTTTCGTTTAGGGCGTTTTCTTCCTGCTGCTCGGTTATGTATTTTTGCTCGAGCATTTGCGTTAGAACTTCTTTTTGTCTTTGCTTCCAGGAGTTTGGATTTTCCCCGTAGGGCGAGTAATAGGTAGGCTCTTGGGGCAGACCGGCTAAGAAAGCGCACTGAGCCAAATCCAAGTCTTTGACGTTCTTGCCAAAGTAGGTCTCCGACGCGGCCTCAATACCCCAAGCCGTTCCTCCGTAGGGAACCTGATTAAAATACATTTCTAAAATTTGGTTTTTTGTATAAATTTTCTCCGCCCAAAAGGCCAGCACGATTTCTTTTATTTTTCGGGTGATGCTTACTTCGGGTGTCAGCAGAGTGGACTTAATTAACTGTTGGGTGATGGTCGACCCACCCTGGATCGGCTTGCCGGAAAGATCTGCCGCTGCCGCCCTTATGATGGAGGCGATATCGAATCCCGGGTTTTGGTAAAAATCCTTATCTTCGATAGCAATGGTGGCATTGATCAGATTTTCCGGGACAGCCGACAAAGGAACAAGGGTCCTATTTTCATTGGCGTAAATTTGATACAAAAGTATGCCGTTCCGGTCATAGATTTTGGTGGTTTGCGGAATCTGACGCTCGGATAAAAGCCTTGGATTAGGCAAACTGTCCAAAAATACATATAGGCCGAACGGAAGTAACAGTATCAACACGCAAACCAAAAAACCGAGAATGAAATATTTCATTTTCAGTTTTGTATGCCTCGGTTCCGGGAAAATAGTGACTTGAGCTTGTGGGGTTTTTGTTTTTGCATATTTCTTTTTGGTCCCAAGGTGAAGCTTTCTTTTGATTTGTTTGGAAACAAGAATAAATTTAAAGGCATCAAGATTCAGCCGGTATTTAAAATTTTTTAAGCTTGAGCGTAAGCCGGTTGAAAGATCACCGCCTTTTGACTTCAATAACTTTCGGGTATTTTGTAAAAATGAAAGAAGCGAATCAATAACTATGTAGATGATTTTTATGATAGCCCGGATGTAAAAAATCACAAAATCTCCGATCAGACTTAATGTCGACAATGCCAAGTTGATCAAAAGAATCAATAACTTCATGGTAGGAGATATTTGCCCAGCATTATACTACTTATAGGCCTAGCTTAAAAGGGGTAAATTAATGTCCGGGGATCGGTGTTGGAGTCGGAGTCGGGTGTGGGCAGGATAAGCAATATTCGTCACCGGTCGGGTCCGTGTAAACTGTCTCGCTTTTTAAACCGATATTATCGGTCTGTCCCTTCTTGGCTAAGTCTTGGGTGGCGTTATCGATCCAAACGTTGGTTGTTTCAACTTTTCCGTAATTTCTTTCGTCACCCTTGATGAAATATTCAAGTCTGGTCGGGCAATTATCCCCGGCTCCGGGTAGAAGTCCGGTATCCGAACAGACCTTTTTTTGAACGATATCCGAAGGCCTGGTCAAGGGTTCGGGATCATTACCTTTTAACAGTCCCGACATGATGTCATTCCATATCGGCGCCGCACCGGTGATTCCTGAGGCAAGACCGCCCATCGGGGTATTGTCGTTGTTTCCTACCCACGCAGCAACCAGGAAGGAAGGCGTATATCCGATAGTCCAGTTGTCGCGGAAGTCGTTGGTGGTTCCGGTTTTCACCGATACTACCTGTCCGGGAATTTTAAGCTGCGAATTGTCCCCGAATTCCATCACCCGCGCGTTATTATCGGCCAAAATATCGGAGATTATAAAGGCTACTCCCTCAGGCAGGATTTTTGTCCCGAATATCGGGCTTGCCGGGGGGTCATATTTTTGCAAAACCCGTCCGTTCTTGTCGACCACTTTCAAAATCGGTTGGAGGTTAATCCGGTACCCTTCGTTGGCGAATATACCGTAAGCGGTGGCCATATCGGTCATTTTCACTTCGGCGCCTCCCAAGGTCAAAGAGAGCCCATATTCGTTGGGGTGTGTAAAAGTAGTGATCCCCATAGCCGATGCCGTCGCCACCATAGCGTCGACCCCGTTTAACTTAAGCATTTTCACCGCCGGTATGTTGACGGAGTTTCCCAAAGCGTAGCGCATTTGTACAATCCCGTGCCATTTCCCGTCGTAATTGACCGGACAATAATCTTTGCCTCCCTGGTTTGGAAAACAGATCGGCTCGTCGATAAAACCGGTTGAAGCGGAATATCCGTTCATCAGTCCGACCGCGTAATTGATCGGTTTGATTGACGAACCGGGTTGCCTTAATGAGGTTGTGACGTTGACGTTTCCGTCGATTGCCGTATCGAAGTAGTCTTTACTTCCTACCATCGCCAGAATTTCTCCGGTAGCAGGGTCCGTCACCAATGCCGCCCCATTGGTAACGTGGTAATATTTCGGCAGCGCGTCGACTTCCTTGGTGACCGAATCCTGTGCCAGATTCTGGATATTCAAGTCAAGGGTGGTGGTTACTTTTAATCCTCCTTCTTCAACTTCTTTTTCTCCGTATTTGGAGATAAGCAGGTCCTTAACGTATAAAACGAAATGTGGGGCCAGGATCTGGTTGGCTAATCTTTTATATTTCAGTACTTCCTTTTCCGCCGCCTGTTCCTGGGATTTGGTAATATAATTCTGCTGGTACATCGCGTCAAGGACCTCAAGCTGCCTTTGTTTGGCAAGTTCCGGGTGGGCCCCGAAAGGCGAGTAAGCTGTCGGAGACTGGGGAAGACCGGCCAATAAAGCACTTTGTGCCAGATCCAAATCTTTGGCATGTATGCCGAAATACATCTCGGAAGCTGCCTCAACACCGTAGGCAGGACCGCCGTAGGGGGTTTGATTAAGGTACATATTTAGAATCTGGTTTTTCGAATAGATCATTTCCGTGGCAAACGCGAGAATTACCTCCTTGATTTTGCGGGTGATTGTTTGTTCCTGGTTTAGAAGACTGTTTTTTACCAGCTGCTGGGTGAGGGTCGAACCCCCTTCGAGCCTTTGGTGAAAAACGGTTGAGATAAAAGCCCTGATGATTCCCCTAATATCGATCGCACCGTGTTCATAAAAGTTTTTATCCTCAATCGCAATCGTTGACTCCTGCATGTATTTGGGGACTTGGGATAAGGGTATGAAAGTTTGGTTCTTTTTGTCATAAATATTGTATAAAAGTTTTCCGTTACGGTCGTAAATAAGCGTAGACTGGGGAGCGGAGGTGCTGCTTAGCTTGGTCGGGAGGGGTAAATCTTTAAGGAAATATACGCTGCCGGCAATAAATACTATTATTAATAATAAGAACAATTCCCGTTTTCGCCATTTTCTCGAGGTCAATTTCTTTAGAAGGTGTACCTTTTTCATGCCCAATATCATAGCATTATTGAATCTGGCTTACAATGATTGATGGTATAATTAACAAATGGATATCCCGACCTATATCACGACCCTGTCGGTGCCGTTTTTCGGATTCAACTGGATAGACATTTTGATTCTGATTATCCTGGTGTTTTATGCGGTGGAAGGGTATTCGCTCGGATTTTTATTGGCGACGATTGATTTTATTTCGTTTGCCTTATCTTTTATTCTTGGCATCACTTTTTACGGCCGGGTAGCCTCGGTTTTGATGTCGACCGTCAAGATGATGCAGGGGTTCGCCAACGCAATCGGGTTTTTTGTTGCCGCCGCCTTTTTTGAGATAATTCTTAACCTCGTTTTGAAACTGCTTACCGCAGGAATTCCATTTCTCGCTAAGGGGCCGCAAACGGCGAAGATGCGCAGAACAAATCAGTTGCTCGGAATTATCCCCGGCATTCTTTCGGGACTGGTACTGACCTCGTTTATTTTAAGCTTGATTATCGCCCTGCCGTTCTCGGTGTTTTTAAAACACTCCGTCAGTAATTCAAAAATAGGCAATGTTTTGGTCGAAAATACCCAGGTATTTTCGAAAAACTGGAACGACATCTTCGGTGGCGCGGTCAACGATACCCTGTCCTTCTTTACCATCGAACCGCAAAGCAATCAAATGGTTGACCTCCATTTTACCGTTTCCGACCCTTCGGTAGACACTCAGGCCGAACAGGAGATGCTCACGATGGTCAACAACGAACGCACCTCAAGAGGAATAGATCCGCTTACGCCATCAAGCGCCTTAACGGCGGTTGCCAGGGCGCATTGTACCGATATGTTTAAACGCGGATATTTTTCCCATTATACGCCCGAAGGCACTTCGCCATTTGACAGAATGTTGGCGGCGGGCATAAGCTTTAATTATGCCGGAGAAAACCTGGCACTTGCGCCCAACGTCAGTTTGGCGATGAACGGGCTGATGCAGAGCCCGGGACACAGAGCCAATATCCTTTCGACCAATTTTAAAAAGGTCGGAATCGGGGTGCTCGACGGCGGAGTATACGGCCAGATGTATTGCCAGGAGTTCACGGACTAAAGTTTATGCTTTATAATCTGAAAAGCTTGAAAGAAGCACAAGTTTCGGGCAAAACCGTTCTCTTGCGCGCCGACCTCGACGTGCCGATTGAAAATTCTCAAATCCTGGACGACTCAAGGCTTAATTCGTGGTTCCCGACCTTAGAATATCTTCTTGGAAACGGGGCAAAAATAATCATCGTCGGACATCTTGGTCGGCCAAATGGAGCAGATAAAAACCTTACTCTTTTACCGGTTGCCAATTGGATCGCCACAAAACTTAAAGCACAAATCGTTGAGGAAAAAATCGGCGATTTTGATGGCTGGAAAATCACAGACAGCGTTTCGCTTATTGAGAACATAAGATTTTATAAGGAGGAAGAGGAAAACGACCAGGAATTTGCCCGAAAACTCGCTCAGCTCGGAACAATTTTCGTCAACGATGCGTTTGCAACCGCCCACCGGTCGCACGCCTCGACCGAAGGAATTGCTCATTTTATTCCTTCATATGCCGGTTTAAGGGTTTTGCAAGAAGTGGAAGTTCTTTCCAGGGTTTTGGAAAGTCCGGATAGACCGTTGGGGGTCGTGATCGGCGGCGCAAAAATTGAGACCAAGCTTCCGCTGGTTGAAAAAATGCATTCGCTTGCCGATTACGTCATGGTCGGGGGAGAAATCGCGGAAAATGATAAAGTACTGCTTAAGGTTCAACACGAGAAAGTGTCTGACAGGAAATCGGTTCTGCTGGTTGCCGATCTTAACCAGAGTCGGCAAGATATCACCGCAAAATCTGCCGAAAATTTTCTCCAACTTCTGGCAGATGCCAAAACGATCGTCTGGAACGGGCCGATGGGTAAAATAGAAGATCCCGATTTTCAAAACGGAACGTTAACGCTGGCCGAGGGAATAATTAACATTCGTGCTTATTCTATTTTGGGCGGCGGGGATACAATCGGATTTCTTAGATCTAAAACTTTACTGGATAAATTCTCTTTTGTGTCCGTCGGAGGAGGGGCAATGCTTGAGTTTCTTTCGGGAGACCGCCTCCCCGGCTTAACGGTATTGGAACAAAAATAATATGCATTTTTGATTGACTTTGTAGGCAGATCATGAAACCATATAGTTATGGAAAATATAAGTAATCCGTCAACCGTACCCTCATCGCCCGACATGCCGGAAGAAAAACTCAAAGGAACGGAGTTGTCTGCCGCATGTAAGGATTTGTACGACAAGTTAAGATACATGCTGGACAACAGCGGGGTGATGCAAAAGGCGCTTGTTGACGATCCGCCCGATCCAGACTGGCCGACCAAAGACAAGAAAACCCATTTTACGCTCGGAGAGGGTGATCGGACGGTTATCTACCGCTTCTACGACCGTTCCCTAACCGACGATACGGGAACGGAGACCGGCCGCGAATTTTATTTAATGCGGAACGATTCGGCCACCAAAGAGCGGGTATTGATCGTCAGGACCGGACAAGAACCGGGAGTAGAATTTAGAGATTTATATGAGTCCGAATTTCCCGTGTTTCATAATGAACCTGACGGTACAAAAACCATCGGAAGGCGGGTATTGACTAAAAAACAGGTGTTTTCTCAAAAAGGAGCAGTGGCAAAAGCGATCAGGGAATCAAGCAGGGAAAGAGTTGACAGAAGATATTATGAGGATACCCAAACCGCACTTTTGGGGGCAAAAAGGGTATTTGCCACGGCAGTTGGTGAACTGGCCCCCTTCCGTTATTATTAACCGATTTTCCTCTTGTTTCGTGTCTAAAAATTTTGTACACTGGTTTTACTGCCTATGATAAAAGTTGCGATTAACGGATACGGAAGAATCGGCAGGGTCGCCCACAGGGTGATTCTGGAAAAATACCTTAACGAAATCGATGTCGTCGCGATCAACGCCGGTTCATCGACCGATATCAAGGGTTGGATGTACCTTCTAAAATACGATACTTCTTACGGTCCTATTTATTCTTTGGACGTTTCCTACCAGGAAAAAGAGGAAAACCCAAAACTTAAAGATCTGATCGGTTATCTTTTGATAGACCAAGCAAAGATCCCCGTGATTTCGCAAAAAGATGCTTCGCTTTTGCCATGGCGAGATTTGGGTGTTGATGTGGTCATCGAGTCAACGGGGCATTTAACAACGGAAGAAAAACTGAAGGTACATTTGAGTTCGGGAGCAAAGTCGGCTGTTTTATCGGCACCCGTTAAGGAGGGCAATGTCCCTACCATTGTAATTCCTATCAACCAGGATAAGCTTTCCGGGCAGACACTCGTTAACAACGCTTCCTGCACGACCAACTGTATCACCCCCGTTGCCAAGGTTATGGTCGATACTTTCGGCGTCGAGAAGGCGATGATGACCACCATTCATAGTTATACTTCAGACCAAAGACTTCAAGACGGCGGACACAAAGATTACCGAAGGGCAAGAGCAGCCGGACAAAACATTGTTCCGACCTCAACCGGGGCAACCATTGCCGCTTCGCAGGTAGTTCCGGAGCTTTCCGGAGTGTTCGGCGGAATGTCCATCAGGGTTCCGGTGGCAGTGGGCTCACTTTCCGACTTCACTTTCGTTCTGAAAAGGGAGACCACCAAGCAGGAAGTTAATGACGCTTTAAGAAGGGCTTCGCAAACGCCGGCGTTACAGGGTATCATGGCGGTGACCGATGACCCAATAGTTTCAAGCGATATTATCGGTAGTCCTTACTCTTCGATCGTTGATTTATCCCTGACCCAGGTGATCGGCAATCTGGTTAAAGTGGTAGCTTGGTATGACAATGAATACGGTTACGCTAACCGGCTGGTCGAGGCGGTATTAATGTTGGGAAAATCACAAACGCAAACACCGCCGTCACCACCCGCATCCGTTTTAACTCCCCAAACCGCATCATAATGAGTAAGAAGACACAACCACCAGTAGAACTTGTAGGTATTAGAAACATAGCCATTTCAGGGCGAATAGGTACGGGTAAGAGTACCCTTGCTGAGCACCTGGCCGAAAATTTAAGGTGGGATTTGCTGGACGGGGGGAAAATTTTCCGCGAACTATCCAAGAATTTGGGGATCAGTATCATTGAGAAAACCAAAATCCCAGACGACCTTGACATTAAATTTGAAGAAAGGGTTAAACAAATTTTTATAAATGAAAGTCACCATGTGGTACAAAGCCATTTGGCGGGATATGTGGCGCAGGGGATAAGCGGGGTTTATAAGATTTTGGTGGTTTGCGAAAACGATGAGGGCGAAGACAAACAATCGGTCCGAATCGACCGGCTGATGAACAGGGATCTATTATCCGCGGAGCAGGCAAAATACGAATTACATAAACGGGAAGAAGAACATTTGATAAAATTTAGAAAACTTTACGCCTCAAGCGATCCGGAGTGGATTTATTGGGACCGAAAATATTTCGACCTCGTGGTAAACACTTTCCGTTTGAACCAAAAAGAAGCGCTGGGATTCGTGTTAAGTCACCTTCCGGTCAAATAGATTAAACTATTGCCAACTAGTTGTATAATTAATTCATGAAATTTTTGTCGGCGGCACTTTTAGCAGTCTTACTTACTTTGACATTTTCGTCGTCTTCTTTTGCACAAAGCGCCCCCTACGCTACCAATGAAGCAAAATTTATAAACGTGGACTATACTTTGCCTTACCCGGGTAGTATTTTGCCCGATAACCCTTTGTATCTTCTTAAAGCGATCAGAGACAACTTATATAATCTGTTTATTTTTGATCCGGTAGCAAAAGCAAACTACGATTTGTTAATGGCAAATAAAAGATTGCAATACGCCGATAAGTTAATAGATAAAAAGGAATACCAGTTATCCCTTACGACTTTGGGCAAATCGGGTAACTATTTTGACGAAGCAATCCAGCTTGCCGCAAACACGAAAAGTCAGGGAAAAGACGTAAGCGATCTGTTAAATAATCTATATCTGGCATCACAAAAACATCAGCAGGTTATTTATGAAATGTCGTTAAAGACTACAGGTGATATAAAATACCAACTGGAACTAGCTCAGGTAAGAGCCAAGAGTTTTCAAGACACTGTATCTGTGGTTAGGTCTAGATAATAAGACGAACTGCCTCTTAAGACCATAATTTTTATTCCGGTTTTTCTCTGAAATCAGCCTGAGGAATATTTTTTATATTCCTTTTTTTACGAAAGACCAAAATAAAAAAAAATTGAAGCTAAAAAATTTAATGACCGCCTTTGATATAGATATTAATAGTTGACACCATATGTCTAGTGTCCTATGATTTTTTTGGCGCTATATCTAGTGATTTAAGGTCAAAAAGGTTTGTTATGAAGTGTCCATATTGCGGAAACAAAGACACGGAAGTAGTAGAAACCCGGGACAGCGAAGATTTAGAAACAATCAGAAGAAGGCGCGAGTGTTTAAAGTGCGGGAAAAGATTTACTACTTACGAGCGGATAGAGAACGTTAACTTAATAGTTATTAAAAAAGACGGAAGGCGTGAACAATTCAACAGAGATAAATTAAGAGCAGGAATCCTAAGGAGTTGCGAAAAGACCAAAGTATCTCTTGAAGACATAGAAAAGATCCTAACGGAAATCGAGCGGGAATTAAGGAACGCCGATTCGGTGGAGGTCGAAAGCAAAAAGATCGGACAACTGGTTTCTGCGAGGCTAAAAACACTGGATAAAGTAGCTTATATCAGGTTCTCAAGCGTCTTCAAAAGGTTTGTGGACGTTGAGGACTTTGAAAAAGAAGTTAAAAGACTAATTAAATAGTATGAAATTGGACGGAATAAGGCAAAAGGTTTTTTTAGACAGATACAGCTTAAAAGACTCAAAAGGAAATCCCATGGAAAAAACTGCGGGTGAGATGTGGAGAAGGGTTGCCAGAGGAATCGCCAGCGTAGAAAAGCCCAAAGATCGTAAAAACTGGGAAAAGAAATTCTACGATGTGATGGAAGATTTTAAATTCTTACCCGGCGGAAGGATACTGGCCGGCGCAGGAACCGGCTTCGACGTTACTTATTATAATTGCTTCGTAATCCCCAATCCCCCCGACTCCAGAGGTGGAATAATGAATAACCTGACCCAGATGATCGAGATCATGGCTCACGGCGGCGGAGTCGGACTTAACCTTTCTTCTTTAAGACCCAGGGGAGCCAGGGTTAAAAAGGTCAATGGTTTTTCTTCCGGTCCCCTAAATTGGGCAGAACTTTATTCTCTGGCGACCAAAGACATAGTCCAGCAGGGAGGTTCAAGAAGGGGCGCTTTGATGCTAATGCTCCACGACTGGCACCCCGATATAGAAGAATTTATTACGGTAAAACAGGACCTTAGCAAAATTAACGGGGCCAACCTTTCGGTTTGCGTTTCCGACACTTTTATGAATGCCGTAAAACGCGACGAAGACTGGGATTTGGTTTTCCCCGACCTCAATGACAAAAGGTACGACAAGAAATGGAACGGAGATATTGACGAGTGGAAAAAACTGGGGGGAAAAACCGAAGTTAAAAAAACCGTTAAAGCACGATACCTTTGGGATTTGATTTGCACCGCCGCTTGGAAATCGGCAGAACCGGGACTCCATTTCCTAGAAAGAAGTAACAAACGTTCAAACACCTGGTATTTTGAAAAATTGATTGCCACCAACCCCTGCGGAGAGCAGCCATTATCAGGCTGGGCGGTTTGCAATCTTGGTGCCATGAATCTGTCGGCGTATGTCAAAAACAGGAAATTTGATTATGTAAACTTTGCCAAAGACGTTCAAGTGGCGGTCAGGTTCCTGGATAACGTCATTGACGACACCCATTATTTCTATAAGGAAAATGAAAAGGTAGCCAAGGATATCAGAAGACAAGGGTTGGGAATTATGGGTCTGGCGGATGCTTTGATTAAAATGGAAATCAAATATGGAAGCGATGAGTCGCTTAAGGTAATCGAGAAAATATTCAAAACCTTAAGGGATAATGCCTATATTTCCTCTTCGGATATCGCGGCGGAAAAAGGATCGTTCCCCAAGTACAGCCAAGAAAAATACCTTAACGGCTGGTTTATTAAAAGATTGCCGGAAGAGGTGAGGAAAAAAATCGCCAAACAGGGAATCAGAAACGCCGTGATTCTAACGATCGCTCCGACCGGTACGACCGGGCTCTTGGCGGGAGCTTCCTCGGGAATAGAACCGGTTTATGAATTCGAGTTTATCAGGCGTGACAGGCTTGGCGAACACCAAATGTACCATCCGCTTTTTGATGAATGGAAAAAAGCTCATCCGAACGAACAAAAGCCAGACTATTTCGTTTCGGCAAACGACTTAACCCCCGAAAATCACGTCAAGGTTCAGGCGATCGCCCAAGAATATATTGATTCATCCATCTCCAAAACCGTCAACGCTCCTAAAACCCATACGGTTGAGGATGTCAAAAGACTATATGAAATGGCCCATGACATGGGTCTGAAGGGCATTACCTATATGCGCGACGGTTCAAGGGAGGGAGTACTGTCAAGAAAGGAAGATAAAAAAGAAGAACAAACAGTTATACCGCAAACCACGCTTCCGGTAATGCCGAGACCGGTAATGGTTGAGGGGGTTACTTATCAATCCGAAACCCCGGTCGGAAAAACCTTCATTACAATCAACCATAACGAGAACAACGAACCGTTCGAGGTATTTATTACCGTCGGAAAGTCGGGATCGGATGTTACCGCCATGGCGGATGCATTGGGTCGCATGATTTCGTTAAACTTAAGGCTTAATGGCTCGCTTTCACCCAGAGAAAGAGTGAGGCAAATTGTCGCACAACTGATCGGTATCGGTGGGGCAAGGGCGGTTGGTTTTGGAGCGAACAAAGTGTTATCGCTCCCGGACGCAGTTGCCAAAGTTTTGTCCAAGCACTTTGAGTTCAGGGTAAACGGAGTGGTCGAGGATAGGCCGAGAATCGTTAACACCGGTGGTAACGGACATTCAAACGGCGCAACCACCGGGACCGTGGCCATAACCCACGCCCCGGTTCCAGCCGACCTGGACGCTCCGAATGAAGAAATAGTTAAAATCCAACAATTGACGCTTCAAACGCCCCAAGGGACACTGTCTGCTACTGAAGGTACGGCAACGGGACTTTATGACATCTGCCCCGACTGTGGCGCGGCAAGCCTTGCATACGAAGAAGGCTGCAAAAAATGCTACTCCTGCGGTTATTCCGAGTGCTGATTCATTAAAAAGGATAAAATAGGGACAATTCTTATTGTTAAAATATTATGTCCATTTATACGAAATTTGGCGATAAAGGAAAGACAAGTTTATTTGCAGGAAGGGTCGTTTCCAAATCAAGCGTAAGGGTTAACACCTATGGGTCGCTGGACGAACTCAATAGTTATCTGGGGGTCATCTTATCCAAGATAAAAAACAAAAAGATTAGGCAAGAGTTAACACTGGTCCAAAACGATTTGTTTGAAATAGGCGCATATCTTGCCAACCTTTCTTATAGCAAAGGACAGGCGCTTGATAAATATTTAGAAAAAAGGGTTTCGCAGTTTGAAAAAGAGATTGACACGTTAACGAACACAATGCCACCTCTTAAAAATTTCATTTTACCGGGAGGTTCCGAGACCGGCGCTAATTTGCATTTTTCCAGGACCTTAACCAGGAGGGCGGAAAGGCGCGTCGTCGAACTTTCGGAAAAAGAAAAAGTAAGCCCGAAGGTACTGATATACATGAACAGACTTTCGGACCTGCTTTTTACTTTTGCTAGATTTATAAATAAAGAAAATAAAGTTAAAGAAATTATTTGGTCGTCACGATAGAATAATTTCTTCGGGTGAAAGCCGGTGTAATCCCGGCGCTGTGCCGCAACTGTAAAGCCAGAGCCCCGTAAAAAATCTTCCGAGCAGAAGTATGTTTTTAATATACAACTCCTCGGAATTTGAGGAGTTTTTATGTATTTGGAAACATCAAGGCATTATGATTTTCAACAACCCGGGCATGAAACGCAGGGCTTACCCCGTTCGCCTCTTGCCTACGATCCGACCCTAGACTTTTCATATTATCATGCGCTTTCGGAAGGAAAACTCAATATAGGTAAGGATGACCTTGATGCATACATCAAGCGGCAATTGGTAACCAATTTAAGCGAAAGGTTTGATATGCCCCTAAGCGTTACCAACTATAAAATAAGAGACGGACAAATTTACGGAGAAAATACCGATTTGCCGTTTACGGAAATGATTAAGCGGGGAATAGACCACCGACAAAAATACGGAAATCCCTTAGATTTCTCAAGAGAAGAAGCAGAGCTTACGGGATTTTTAAAAGTCCAGGCGGTATTGACAGACCCTAAAACTCCTTTGGGCACCGTAATGATATCGGTTTCACCAAGAGGACAAGAGGGATCATCCTATCAACATAATTTTGTGGACGGGATGGAAGTAAAAGAGGATGAAACAGGCTCCAGGTTTATTGAGTCAACCAGATACGGTTCGTCATTAACCTTGAGCGAATTTTCGGACAGGTTGAATCAACTAGGTGAAATGAACGCGTACGATGGAGCAAACGATGCTTATTTTCTTTCACACCCGTTACGGGTAAATGGAATTTCGAAACAACAAGTGCGCTCGTTATTTGCGAACGAAGACGGAAAAGTCACGGATGATGAATTTGATTTTATCCTGCAGCAGTCGGCGCCTGTTTGGGAGCATTATCGCAAAACCATGGCCGATTTGGATCTTGAAAATGCACTACTTAGTTTTAACGCCGGCCTGAATATAGCGGATGAGGCGCTGAAAACTTATCGGGGGGGGAAAGGGACTGGTCTTAGAAGCGGTAACCTTAACGAAATAATTGATGTCTATGGCAGGATCCCGGTTAGACAGGTAATGGTAGGGTGCGGTTCTTCTTCGGGATTTGATATTCCAAACGGTCCGGTAAATGCGTTAAGGCAAAATTCGCCCTTCAGCGTTTCGGAATTTGGTAAATTAACCGATCGATATGGGGAAAGGTCGTTTGATTGTCCGCATTGTGGTTGGAAAAATTCCCGCCCCGAAAACCAGCTGGTTGAAAAATGTAGCCATTGCGGCGGAAGCGTCAGATGCTGACCGGTGATGTTTTGAAGGTGAATTTTAATTGTCCTTTAAGTGTAATAATGGTATCATATGCGTATGGATAACACTGCCCAGACCAATCAATCGAATATTCAGGAAAGTTCTAATATTCAACCGAGCCAGTCTTCCAAGACCCAGCAGCCGGTGCCACAGCAACCGGCTACGCCTGTTGCATCTTCCAACAAAGAATTGGAAAAAAGCAGCGCATTTTCGGAAATAGTCAAACCTTCGGAGGAGGAAGTAAAGGTTGAGGAGGAATTGAAAAATGTCGGCGTTGTTGTTAATTCCGATAAACCGAAGCTGGATAAGGTTCATGAGCAAATCGGGGTTAAGGCCTCCGCCGAAAGCGTTTCGGTTAGCACGTCTCCCCCGGCGAATATTACATTGCCTTTAAGCGAAGAGGAAGCGGACAGTGTCTTGAAAACCAAACAATCAAAATTCCATCTGCAGGAAAACGTGGGCGAGTTTGCGGGAGAATATACCGAGGACTCACTCCCTTTTTTGGCTGCGCTGGTTGTAAAAGTATTCAAGGAAATGCATAAGAAAATATTCAGAAGAAAAAAATAAAATGGGCAGTTCATATATTTATTCCAATATTAACAATCTATTGACGGCGCTGGTTTTAGCGGTGGTTATTCTTGCGGTTACGGCGGGATTGATACTGGGAGGATTATATCTTTTTCTCATCTGGTATAAAAACAGGGACAGGGAACAGCAGTCGTTGGATTCTACTTTGCTTCAAGTTTTGGTTCCGCGGGACAACGAAGTAAAAATCGACGCAGCAGAACAATTATTTTCAAGCCTAACCGGAGTCAGAACTCACGGAATGTTCGCATTTTTAAAAAATCCCCCACATATTTCTTTTGAAATCGTCGGGATGCCCGAAGATATCAGGTTCTATATATATACTCCCAATAAATACCGTGATATTGTAGAAAAACAAATCAACGCTTCCTACCCCGATGCGGAAATAAGGGTGGTTGATGAGAAGCAGGCAAAGGAAGGGTTCATCATCGGAAACGAATATAATATTTTTAGTAAGGAGGGAAAAGTCGCTTTTGCTTCACTCAAGCTCAAGGATTCTAACTATAAACCGCTTAAGATGTACAAGGATTTTGCGGTCGATCCGATGGCTTCAATGACCTCGGTTCTGGCGAAAATGAGTCAGGGGGAGGGCGCAGCGATTCAGATTTTGGTATCAGGAGCCGATTCTAAATGGAGCAAATCGGGAAGAAGCTATATTGCTACCACCAAGAAAAGCGAATCCAACCCCGAAACCGCCAAGTATTCATCCGATCCCAAAGAGCTTGAGGGAATTGAGAATAAGATTTCAAAACCGGGTTTTTATTCCGTGATAAGAATCGTAGTTTCCTCAATGTCTCAGGAAGCGGCCAGTGCACACCTTGAAAATATATTAACGGCCTTTACCCAGTTTGACGGCACCAACTCTTTAACTAAAAACAAACATTGGCTTAAAGGGGGATTCATCCAGGACTTTGTTTACAGGTATTTTCCTACCCGTGGCAACCTTTCGGTCTTAACCAGCGAAGAGTTGGCCGGCGTTTTCCATCTGCCTAACAAAAGCGTTACCACACCGCACATTGAGTGGATCAATGCCAAACGGGCGCCGGCCCCGGCACAAATTCCATCATCCGGGCTTTATCTTGGAATGAGCACCTTTAGGGGGATTGCCAAACCGGTGTATGTCCAGGAAGACGATAGAAGAAGACATATGTATATTATCGGTAAAACTGGTGTCGGAAAGTCGGAATTATTAAAACAAATGATCGTTCAGGATGTCAATGAAGGCAAGGGCATCGGTGTAATAGACCCGCACGGGGATCTGATCGAGGATATCTTAAAACTGATCCCGCCGCAGCGGGCCGAAGATGTAATTTTGTTCGACCCCTCGGATACCGAAAGACCGGCTGGTTTAAATATGCTCGAGGCGCAGACAGAACAGGAGAAACATTATATCGTATCTTCGATCGTTGGATTAATGTACAAACTGTATGACCCCAATAAAACCGGGATTATCGGGCCGAGGTTTGAGCACGCGATCAGAAATGCCATGCTTACCGTGATGTACGAACCGGGTAGCACTTTTATCGAGGTGGTCAGGGCTTTAACCGATGCATCCTTTGTCCAGGAACTTTTACCTAAAGTCACCGATCCGATCGTCAGACGCTACTGGACCGATCAGATTGCGCAAACCAGCGATTTTCATAAATCCGAAGTTTTAGATTATATTGTTTCGAAATTCGGTCGTTTCGTCACGAATAAAATGATGCGAAACATCATCGGTCAGTCCAAATCCGCTTTTGACTTTAGAAAAGTAATGGATGAGGGAAAAATACTTTTGGTCAATCTCTCCAAAGGGAAAATCGGTGAGGAGAACTCAAGTTTTTTGGGTTTGGTGATGGTACCGAAAATTCTGGTTGCAGCCATGAGCAGACAGGACGTTCCACAGGAACAAAGGAGGGATTTTTATCTATATGTCGACGAGTTCCAGAATTTTGCTACCCCCGATTTCGCGCAGATCCTTTCGGAAGCCAGGAAATACCGTCTTAATCTGATTGTCGCCAACCAGTTCATCGGGCAAATGGAGGAGGAGGTCAAAAATGCCATCTTTGGGAATGTCGGGACGATCATGTCGTTTAGGGTGGGCGTCACCGATGCAAACTACCTTCAGCATGAGTTCCAGCCGACCTTTACCGAAGCGGATCTTATCAATGTCGATGTCTATAATGCTTTTGTCAAAACCATTGTCAACAACGAACCGGTCACCCCGTTTTCTATCGATACCACCAAAGATATGACCAAGGAAAAAGGGATGGAGAACCCAAGGGTAGCGGAACTGATCAGGGAGCTTTCAAGGTTAAAATACGGAAAAGATGTCGTCAACCTCGAGGCGCAGATCGCACAAAGAGCAAGACTTTAAGTTTCCGCTTTGCTATAATCATGGCAAGCGTCCATAGCTCAGCGGTAGAGCGCTACTCTTATAAAGTAGATGTCCTTGGTCCGAATCCAAGTGGACGCACTTTCGGTTAATGTTATTAGACAAAGCTATCGGTTTAAAAAAGACTTTTGCGCACCGGTCATTTTCCGGTTCGCGGATTTCATAAGATTATAACGTAAATTTCCTTCTAGGAAGAACATTTCAGTTCCTCCATGAAAATGGTCCCACAAAGCGAATCCTTCAGGATTTTTAAGTTTTATAACAGTTTTTTAACCGAGGAACGAATTTACAATTCGGTCAGCGTGGAGGTTTCTTTGCCCCGGTCGGGAACATACTGAAGGTATCTTTCGGTGGTAGAAAGCCTTTTATGACCCAAAACCTTGGACAAAACTACCAAGGAGACGCCGTGTTTTAAGTGGTGGGCAACAAAGGTGTGTCTTAAATCGTTAACTTTAGCGTCTTTGATTTCCGCCAGCCTAAAGTATCTTTCTACCGCGGTCCTGATGTTTCTTATCAAAAACGGTTTTCCGCTTTTTGTAACGAAGACGTGATCGTCCGAAACTTTTGGTCTTATTTCCAGATACCTGTCAAGTGCGCTCTGGGCACTTTTGTTTAACGGGACATTTCTTTCTTCATGTTTTTCAAAGGGGGAGATATGCAGAGAATCTTTTAATATATCCGAAAGCCTAAGATTTGCCAGTTCCCCGATCCTGATTCCGGTTTGAAGTAAAAGCTCGATTACCGCGAACATCCGCGAATCATTTCTGGCAGCATCCCTTAAAGCCCTGTATTCGGTAGGCGTCAAAATTCTGGGCGGTGCAAGTTGGTACTTAGGGTGCGCAACCAAAAGTGAAGGATCATCCGTGATATATTCGTTGACTTTTAAAAATCTGTAAAACGTTCTGGTCGAGTTGATTTTTCTGGAGACAGACTTTGGGGTATAACCTTCCTTGCCTAATTTGGCCAAAAAGGCTTGGATATCTTCGGTCGACACCTCATGGATATTGTTTTTCTTTAATTCTTCCAAAAAAGTAATCAGCTGGTCGACATCCTTACCATAAGCAACCACCGTCGAAGCCGACTTTTGGTTTTGCTTTAAAAAATTCTTAAATTCCTCATGGGCATTTCTTAATGTCACCGGTTTCATAACTAAATAAGTTCAAAATATCCCTTACTTCAAAAGGCTATTTAATGTATCCTATAATATCACCAATTTTCACAATAGTCAAGCACGAATACCTGCTTAATGTGTTATGATGATATTTGAATTATGAAAAAGCTGGGATTTGTATTATTGGTTATAGTACTTTTGCTGATCGTCAACGGTTTGGTTCATTCCATCTTCGATTTGTGGCAAAAACAAAGCCTATTGACTCAAGCGCAACAAGAGCTAAACGCACAAAAGCTTAAAAACACCAAGTTAAAAGCAGAACTTTCTTACGTACAAAGCCCTCAGTTTATTAACCAGACGGCCCGAAACGAACTTTTCCTGTCAAAGCCCGGAGAACAGCAAGTGATAATTGAGAATCAGACACCCAATTCAAGTAGGCCTGCGGCAACCGTGGATAATCGTCCGAATTGGCAAAAGTGGCTTCAGTTATTTTTCTAAAGTACTAGGGGCGAGATTCAAATTGTTCAGTACCAACGGCTGGATTCGAACCAGCGACTTGACGCTTATGAAACGTCCGCTCTACCCCTGAGCTACGTTGGCGTAATCAATTTGGGATAATCCTTCTAATAACCCCATAATTTTACCATAAATCCTTGAAGGCTGCTGGACCCGGACTATAAGCGTACCATAATACTCGTTATAATTGGCATATATTTTTTTATTCTGTGCTTTTCTGAATACAGTTTTATTAAAGCGATTTATTGGAATTCCGGTTAACTCCGACCAATACCTTTTAATAATAGTATCCCGTTTCTTGTGGATGAGATTAATGCCGACATAACAATATATATCTTTATAATTAATATTTAGGCATTTCTGAAGCCACAAAATGAAAAATTTTACTAATTTTGGATCAGAATTACACAGTTCTATTTTTCTTCCTTTTTTGCTTCCTTCTCCCCAATATAAAGCAATACCTGCTATTAACATTTCTCTGTTTGTAAGCTTACCGATTTCTTTTATCCCCTGATTCTTATTTTTTTCAAAATTTTTTAACCATCTCTCCTTTTGTAATAATGCACTTTTTAATCTGCCGCGCTCTGACCCTAATATGCTTGATTTTCTTAGGTGCTCTAATTGTTCAACCGTTAAAATAATATCCCTTACCCAAATACTTGCTGAGCTTTTAGATACCCCGAGTTTTAAAGCAATTTCCTTTACGCTTTTGCCCCGTTTTCGCATCTGACGCGCCTTAATTCTCAATGAATATTTTGCCATATGAACGAACAGTAATATTAGTTAATATTTATATTATAACGTCGGTTTGTTTAATTTGTCAAAGCTGTTTTCATTGCTTATTGTTCTTAATTTTGTTAAAATATCAATACACGCGGGGTAGTGTACAGTGCACATGAGGCTTAATAATGGGCCGTTTTAATAGTAATATTAGAATAGAATCTGGCTATATCGGTGAACCCCTAGCGTTTAGGGTAACACCGAGGGAAGTCGAAATCTAAAATTGAGATCCCGTAGAGACTACACGCCAGACATCCTGAGTTTATCTAAGGATGATGATATAGTCCGACACTCTAGGTAACTGGAGAAACAGGAGGCATAATCTCATAGGCTAGGCGCAACTCCTAGCCCCGCAACATCGAAAATTTAGCCTCAGATTTGACATTTTTCTTCGGTTTTCAGATGATTAGTTTATGCTTGAAGAATTTAAATTAAAACACCCAGTAAGATATAAATATCTTTTTACTGTAACTACATTTTCAAAATACCTCGCTTTATCAATGTTTATTATTTTTCCTATTATTGGATTTTATTTGGGTATGAAATATCAAGAGCAATTATCTTCAAACAAACTGGTTGAAGCTCAAAATTCCACAATTTATAAAGTTACTCCTACTTTATCACCAAATTTAATAACTCAAGACTGGCAAGTCTATATAAATAAAAGTTATAATTACACGTTTAAAGTTCCCAAAGATTGGATAATTAAAGGAGAAAGTAGTGACAACGTTATTTTTGTTAACTCTTCCGATATTAAATATTTTAATGATACTCAACAATTACCACATCTTAGTAAAGGAAATCAACTAGAGGTGGTCATAACTGCGGACAATTCTTACACACGCGCAGAACCAGTTGAGAGTTATTTTGTAAACCCCGGAAAGGAGATCTTGTTAGATGGAGAAAAAGGAATGTTATGGACGACCGATAAGGCATATAATTATCAAGGACAAATGGGTTATGAATTAAGAGTTTTTCACAAAGGAAATGGTTACTTTATATATATGCTTAGTGCTTCTCCACAAGATTTACTTTTTAATCAAATTCTATCAACTTTTAAGTTTACAAATTAGCATAAAAAGTTTTAACTTTGTCTATTATCTCCAGCCTTAAACCAGGTTATAATTTCTTCCAATCCCCGCAACAAATTAAAAAATAGGTAAGCGACCGCTTCCGGCAGCTTACCACAAAACGTTTCAGATTAAAGTTTTACGCTTTTTCCGCTTTCCTTTCTTCCCAAACAACAACTCCAGATACATCATGTCCCAGCTCTTCCAACACAAGTTTTATACGTGGATCTTTTGAACTTTTAATGTCAGGTATAAACCTTGTGATTTGACTCAAATCGTAATCTATTCTTGGGACACCTTGCTCTACAGTCATTTGTACGCCTTGTTCTGCTGTCAATTAGCTCACCCCCTTTCCCATATAAAAAAAAGCCTTACGGCTCTTTATAATTAAAAGATAAATATTTTAAACGCCCTTTTCTAAAGAAAATCCAGGTTAACAACTTCATGCCCCCTGGAATCCCAGTTTACCGCCAAACAATTATAGTTGTCAATATTTGATTTGAAAACTCCGGTTAAGCACTCGATTTAAGCTTGGTATACTCAAAAGCCGTAGTATAATAGCCACATGGATCAACCGATAGGTATCATTGACTCGGGCGTGGGAGGGTTGACAATTTCCAATGCAATAATCAAAGAGTTACCCCACGAATCAATCATTTATCTTGCCGATTCAAAAAATTGTCCGTATGGGGGTAAGTCTTCCCGACAGATTTTCCGCTTGACAGAAAAAATGGTCGAGTTCTTGCTTGCCAAAGACATAAAATTATTGGTAGTGGCCTGCAATACTATAACGGTCACGTCCATTGACAAATTAAGGGAGGTTTATCCGCAAATTCCGATTATCGGTATCGTACCGGTAATTAAAACCGCGGCAAAAAAATCCAAAAATAAGAAAATCGGCGTTTTCTCAACCAAGGCAACCGCAAAAAGTAACTATCAAAAAAATTTAATTGATAAATATTTACAAGGTTACGAAGTAATAAACATTGGTTCTTCGGCTCTTGTTCCCCTGATTGAGAAGTTGGATTTTGAAAACGCGGAAAAGGTGCTTAAAAAGGAACTGACGGTTTTTAGGATCGCTCGGGTCGACACCCTGGCTTTGGGTTGTTCGCATTTTCCGCTGATCAAAAAATTGATTCAAAAAAACTTGAAAAAAGTTACGGTCTTGGATTCATCCAGGGCAGTTACCAGGCAGGTTAAAAGGGTCTTATCAAACAACAAGATTCTTTCAAAGTCGCAAAATCCAAGCTATAATTTTTATACGACGGCTAGGCCGGAAACACTCAATTTTTTCGTCAATAAATTGACAAAGCAGGGAAAAACTGAGAGAATTTCGCTTCGATGAGTAGTTTAAAGAATAAAAAAATCGCGGTTATCGGTGAAGGCTTGGAGGGGCTTTCCAGCGCAAAGTATCTTAGGGGAAAAGGCGCCTCGGTGACAATTCTTGACCAAAAACTGGACAATGATTATCTTAATGATTTAAACAAATACGATTTGATAATCAGGAGCCCGGGGGTAAAACCGGAACTTTTAAGTAGCGTTTCTGCCGAGAAAATTACCAGTCAGATAAAATTATTTTTTGATCTTTGTCCTTGCAGAATAATCGGCGTTACCGGAACCAAAGGCAAAGGCACTACCGCTTCGTTGATTTATGAGATGCTTAAAAGACAGGGACGTAATGTATATTTAGGCGGAAACATCGGAGTTCCCCCTTTTGACTTTTTGGATAAGTTGGACAAAAATTCCATTGTGGTATTGGAATTGTCGAGTTTCCAGCTGATCGATCTTACGAAAAGCCCGCAAATCGCCGTAATGCTGATGGTTACCAGCGAACATTTGGATTACCACGGTGATACCAAGGAATACGTGGATGCCAAAAGAAACATTCTAAGACATCAGGGTGAAAATGATATCGCGATCTTAAACCGTGATTATCCGGCGACCAATGAATCGGATATTCATACCAACGGTAAAGTCTATACGGTCAGCAGGGAAAGGGAAAGCTTTGAAGAAGGCTGTTTTGTCAGAAGCGGAATGATCGTCTTAAGGATTAACGGCCAGGACCGGGAGATAATCGCTACCGGCGAAATTCTTCTGCCGGGAAGGCATAACTTGGAAAACGTTTGTGCGGCAAGCCTGGCTTCTTATTTGGCAGGGGTATCCGTTTCAAATATTACTCATGTGCTTAAGAACTTTAAGGGTTTGGAACACCGGCTGGAATTGGTCGCAACGGTGAATGATGTCAGCTATTACGACGATTCGTTTTCGACCACGCCCGAAACGGCGATCGCGGCCATTCAAAGCTTTAAGCAACCGGAAATTTTGATTTTAGGCGGTTCGAGCAAGAACTCGGATTTTTCGGAACTCGGGAGAACCATTTCGGAAGCGGAAAATATAAAAGCGATTATCGGAATCGGAGCGGAGTGGCCGAAAATAAAATCACATATCGTAGATCCAATTTCCCGGTTTTCTGTGATCGATGGAGCAAAGAACATGCAGACCGTAGTCGCCGCGGCCGCTAAAGTTGCCGCTTCGGGAGACGTAGTTCTTCTTACCCCGGCCTGTGCCTCATTCGATATGTTTAAAAACTATAAAGACAGAGGCGAGCGGTTTAAGCAAGCAGTCATGGCTTTAAAGACCGATGGGTAAAATTAAATTTGAAATAATTAACAAAGGTAAAAACATAAAAGCAAGGGCGGGAATCATAAAGACGCCCCATGGGAATGTTGAGACGCCGGCTTTTATTCCGGTCGGGACAAACTCCTCGGTTAAGTCCGTCAGTCCAAGGGACCTTCGGGAAATGAAAGCTCAGGCGATTTTAGCAAATACCTATCATTTACACCTTCGTCCCGGCGAAGATTTGATCAATAAATTCGGCGGCTTATCCAAGTGGATGTCATGGAACGGCCCCACCATGACCGACTCCGGAGGCTTTCAGGTATTTTCCTTAGGAATAGGATTGGAGCACGGCGTAGGAAAATTACTTAGGGAGGAAGAAGGGGAACCAAAGCCGAGGCTTAATAAAATAACTGAGGAAGGAGTTACTTTCCAATCGCATATTGACGGTAGCACCCAATTTTTATCTCCCGAAATTTCAATTCAAATCCAGAAAAAATTAGGGGCGGATTTGATAGTTGCTTTCGACGATTTGGAGTCGCCGAAACATAATTTCGAAGAAACGAAAGCGTCTTTGGAACTGACAGAGAAATGGTTGTTAAGAAGTAAAAATGCCTACAAAAACTCCTGGCAACTTTTATACGGGGTGACGCACGGCGGAGCGTTCAAAGATTTACGTGTTCGTTCGGCCAAATTCAACGACAAATATTTTGAAGCAATTGCTCTGGGGGGAGCACATAAAAACAAACAAAATATGCATGATATCGTCGAATGGACGGTTGACAATGTCTCGGATGAAAAACCCAAGCACATGCTTGGGATCGGTGAGGTTGACGACATCTTTGAACTGATTGAAAGAGGAGTGGATACTTTTGATTGTGTCATCCCGACCAGGATCGGCAGGACCGGATTTTTCTTTGTTTCACCTTCGCAAGGTAATATCAAAAACAGGTTCAGATTCGATATCAACAAACCGCAATTTCGAACCGATCCAAAGCCGTTAGATTCAAACTGCACTTGCTATACCTGTCAGAACTTTACAAGAGCATATATTTTCCATTTGTTTAGGAGCAGGGAACTGTTGTCATATTCGCTCCTTAGTACTCATAACGTCCATTTCTTGGTTAATTTAACAAGACAAATAAGAAACGCCATCTTAACGGATGAGTTTAAAACCCTTAAGAAACAATGGTTGGTATGATAAGATAAGTTTATGAGTAAAGTTGTTTTTTCCGGAATTCAGCCCAGCGGAAATTTGCACATCGGAAATTATATCGGAGCAATTTCGCAATGGGTTAAATTGCAGGATTTGACCGAGAGCATTTTTTGCATTGTCGATCTACATGCAATTACCGTGCCCCAAGACCCAAAAGTTTTAAGGGATAAAGTGCTGGAAGTGGCTGCTTTATATCTTGCTTGCGGTATCGACCCTAAAAAATCTCATATCTTCATTCAGAGTGAAAATCCAAATCATTCGTATCTTGCGTGGGTTTTAAATACAATTGCGCCGTTTGGGCAATTGGAACGAATGACCCAATGGAAGGAAAAGTCTGTAAAACATGAAGAAAATGCGGGACTTTTTGACTATCCTGTTTTAATGGCCTCGGACATTCTTTTGTACCAAACCGACGAGGTTCCGGTCGGAGAGGATCAGAAGCAGCATATCGAACTGACCAGGGACTTGGCTGAGAGATTCAACAAAAGGTTCGGAGAGACCTTTAAGCTTCCCGTTCCCGTCATTCAAAAAGAGACGGCAAGGATCATGAGTTTGCAAAATCCGGCGGCGAAGATGTCAAAATCGGACAACGATCCTTTGGGAACCATTAATATTCTGGATACGGAAGAGCAAATAAGAGAAAAAGTCAAAAAAGCAGTAACTGACTCTGACCCCAGTGTTTTAAAAATGCATGAACACATGAATTTTATGATGGAAGAGCATCAAGGAATAGGAAATCTACTAACTATTTACGCAGCCTTCAAAGGATATAATTTTCATGATGCATGGAAAGAAAATTCTGATAAATCTTACCAAGATTTCAAGGATGGCTTGGCAAATTTATTAATTTTTGAATTGGCAAAAATTCAAAAAAGATATAATGAAATAAGAAATGGTGAAAAGGCTTTAAGAAAAATTTTGGATGAAGGAAGAAATTATGCATTGGAAAAATCTTCCGTTACTCTTCGAAAGGTTAAAGAAAAAGTCGGACTAATTTAATTCTACAATCTTTTATTTAGCTTCAAATTGTGTTATACTTTCCAAGTTATGCCGGCCATTAAGAAACCCAAAAAAATAAAACAGTTTAAAGTCAAGATGAATTTTTCTTGGAAGAATCTCTTGATCTATGCCTTCCTGATCATATTTACCGGGTTTGTTTTTTTCGGTATAAGTAGCCCAAATGCAATAAATGCTCCTACTGTCAAAACGGTTCCCCTGTCACAGCTTATACGTGACGTTAAGGACGGTAAAGTATCTACCCTGAACGTCTATTCGGACAAAATTGACGCGGTGGAAAAATCCGTCACGCTTGAAAGCACTAAAGAAACCAACGCCGACGTCTATCAATTGTTCAAAAACGCCGGCGTTTCGCTTGGTAAAACCAACGTGGTGATCAAAGATGACACGACCTTAAATAATTGGATCAGTCTGCTGTTCTCCTCGATATTGCCGATCATTTTGATGGTCGCCTTTTTCTGGTTTATCTTCAGGCAGGCAAGAGGCGCACAAGATAGCATTTTTTCTTTCGGCAAATCGTCGGCAAGGGTTTTCAACAAAGATAATCCCCAGGTCACGTTTACGGATGTCGCCGGGGTCGATGAAGCGAAGCAGGAACTGACCGAGGTGGTAGATTTCTTGAAAAACCCGGGAAAATACAAAGCTATGGGTGCAAGAACCCCCAAAGGGGTTTTAATGGTAGGCCCTTCCGGTACGGGCAAAACACTTCTGGCAAGGGCGACTGCCGGGGAAGCCGGAGTGCCCTTTTTTTCCATGGCGGGAAGCGAATTCATGGAGATGCTGGTCGGCGTAGGTGCGTCGAGGGTCAGGGATTTGTTCCAAACGGCGAAAAAAGCTCAACCGGCAATAATTTTTATCGACGAAGTTGATGCCATCGGAAGACAGCGCGGTGTAGGTTTTATGGGCGGGCACGACGAAAGAGAGCAAACCTTAAATCAGATCCTGGTGGAGATGGACGGTTTTTCTCCGACTGAACAATTAGTTGTGATCGCGGCAACCAATCGTCCCGATGTATTGGACCCGGCGCTAATTAGGCCCGGAAGATTTGACAGGCGGGTAGTTTTGGAGCTTCCAGATGTAAACGGTAGAAAAAATATTTTGGCGATCCATGCACGGGGTAAGCCTTTTGCCCAAAACGTAGACTGGGAAAAAGTTGCAAAGAGAACGGTCGGTTTCTCGGGAGCGGATTTGGAAAACATGTTGAACGAGGCTGCAATTTTAGCCGCGCGCTTGGGTAAAAAATCTATCGACATGTCCGATTTGGAAGAGGCGGCCACTAAGGTAAAACTGGGCCCGGAGAAAAAACGTCTACAGTCCGAGGAAGACAGAAGAATGACCGCCTATCATGAAGCCGGACACGCACTGGTTTCCTGGTTTATGCCTCACATGGACCCGGTTCACCGCATCTCAATCGTTTCAAGAGGAATGTCTCTGGGACATACGATGATGGAGCCGATGGATAGGCTGCATGAGACCAAGACTCATCTTCTTGAGCAGATTTCGGTGATGCTTGGAGGAAGAGCGGCGGAAAGTCTGATATTTAAAGAAATGACCACCGGAGCGTCGGATGATATCGCCAAAGCAACCGAAGTTGCCAGAACAATGGTAGTAGAGTATGGGATGAGCGATCTGGGACCGATAAACTTTGATACCCAATCACATATGCCTTATGAGCAGGTTACGATTTCTCCGGATATGGCCGCCAAGGTGGACGAACAGGTAAAAAAGATCACAGACGAGGCTTATAAAAATGCGATCGAGGTACTTAGAAAACTTAAGGAAAAACTCGATCTTTTGGCGGAAGAGTTATTGAAAAAAGAGACCATCGAGTCGGAGGAGTTCGAAAGAATAGTCGGCCCCAAAAAACCGGCACTTGCAACCGTAAGTGTATAAGATTATCATTAGCTTATGGAGCCAAGAAAAAGCTTGACTTTTTCCAAGAAAGAGGCGATCAATTTCGGCTTCTACACGGTAAAAAATAATTTATTTTATTTTATCTCCCTTTTCGTAGTCGTATTGCTTGTCTATGCCGCGATGGGAATTCTTCAGGCTGTTTTTACGTTCGGACACAATTTTTTAT
This sequence comes from Candidatus Levyibacteriota bacterium, assembly GCA_027334565.1. Taxonomy (GTDB): domain Bacteria; phylum Patescibacteriota; class Microgenomatia; order Levybacterales; family UBA12049; genus DAHWUP01. The sequence continues at coordinate 52,443 of DAHWUP010000004.1, forward strand.
TGCTTATAATTGTAGTCATTTTAAGGATAGCAGTTAGTCTTATCATTTCAATGGGATTGATAAAAATAACATTAGAATTCGTAGATAAGAAGAAACCCCAATTGTCGGACCTTTTTTATACAAAATCACTGTTGAACTTCTTCCTGGTGAACCTTATTAAAGGTTTTATTGTTTTTATCGGTTTAATTTTGTTGGTTATCCCCGGAATAATCTTTTCGATAAAATTGCAGTTTGCGGAGTATCTGGTAATAGATAAAAATAAAAGCGTTGTTGACGCTTTAAACGGTTCATGGGAGATGACAAAAGGCGTTAAGTGGAACCTGTTTTTGTTCGGAATATTATTATTTTTGATAAATGTTTTGGGGTTTGTCCTTCTTTTGGTCGGTTTGCTTTTTACGGTTCCTCTTACAATGGTTGCCGAAGCCTTTGTCTTCAGAAAGCTTCTTAGCCAATCAAGCCTCAAATAAGCTATAATCAGCATATGAAGAAATTGGTTTTAATCGACGGAAATGCCATCATTCACCGTGCTTATCATGCGCTGCCGCCATTAAACGACAGAAAGGGTCAACCTACCAACGCTGTTTATGGATTTTTCTCGATGCTTTTTAAGATCATTCAGGATCTTCGCCCCGAGAATCTGATCGTCTGTTTTGATAAAAAGGCACCGACTTTTAGAAAACAAATGTATGTCGGATACCAGGCAAAAAGACCGAAAATGTCGGACGATCTGGTTCCTCAGATCGAGGTGGTACACCGGGTTTTGGATGCCGCCAAAATTGTCCATTTCGGGATTGACGGCTACGAAGCGGACGATTTGATCGGAACCTTATCCAAACAAGGGGTTGAAGCTGGCATGGAAGTAATCATTGTCTCCGGCGACAGAGACTTGTTGCAATTGGTTAACTCTCATGTTCTGATACTCGCTCCCGTTACCGGAATAACCAATATGACATTGTTTGACGAGAATAAAATTAAAGAAAAATACTCACTCACCCCTAAACAAATCATCGATTATAAAGCACTTGCCGGTGATTCTTCGGATAACTACCCGGGCGTTTCCGGAATCGGACCGAAAACCGCCTCCGATCTGTTGAATGAATATCATGATCTTGAAAATTTATATGCCCATCTTTCAAAACTTCCAAACAATCTATCGGAAAAACTGGCAGAGGACGCCGAAGCCGCGGCATTGGCAAAGAAACTGGCGACTATTATCACGGATGCACCTTTATCGTTTAACGAAGAAGACTGTATGGTATCGAGGATCGACAGCACCGGTTTAAAGAAAGAATTTGAAAAGTTAAATTTTAACAGTCTTTTAAAAAGGCTTCCCCAACTTGAGCCGAAAACGGTTGTTGATAATAAATCGAAGGACAAAAAAAGCGATAACCAGATGAGCTTGTTATGACAAATGGCAAAGACGCGAGCCTGAAAATAGCCTTGGTACACGACTATATCAAAGAATTCGGAGGAGCGGAACGAGTTCTTAAAGCACTAAGCGAGATATATCCCGATGCGCCGATTTATACCGCTTTTTGCGACAAGCGGTCGAGCGCCTACGAACAGTTTAAAAATAGGGAAATCATAACCTCCTGGTTTCAGTATTTGCCTTTTTACGCAAAACTTGCCAGTCCTTTAAGGTTTTTAACGCCTTTGATTTGGGGAAGCTTTGATTTTTCGAAATACGATATGGTTATATCCTCGGCCAGTTGGTACATCACTAAAGGATTCGGTCGGAAGAATTCCGGGAGGAACAATCCGCTTGAAATTTGTTATTGTCATACTCCTCCCCGCTGGCTTTACGGATATCAAACGTCGGTCAATTTTAAAAAGCATTGGCCGGTCAGGATATATGCTTTAATTGTCGGACATTTCCTAAGATTGTATGATTTCCAAAGGGCACAAAAAGTGGATTATTTTATTGCCAACTCAAATGAAGTTTTACAAAGGATTAAGAAATTTTACCGAAGGGACGCAATTGTAATTTACCCACCGGTAAACGATATTTTTAAACCCCAAGATTCAAAAGTTAAACTTTCCAAAGATTACTATTTTATCGTCTCAAGGATCGTTGGAGCCAAAGGATTAGAGCTCGCGGTTGAAGCGGCCATAAAGCGTGGGTTCATACTAAAGATAGCCGGATCATCAGCGGGATACTATTCCATGCAGCAAAGCTTAGTTAAAAACGCACGGGGAAAAGTCGAGTTTTTGGGACAAGTCGGCGATAGGGAACTCGTAAAGTTATACCAAGGCGCAAAAGCTTTCCTCGCTTTGGCAAAAGAAGAGGATTTCGGCATCACGCCTTTGGAGGCGCAAGCCTGCGGCACTCCTGTTATCGCTTTTAACGGTGGCGGATATAAAGAAAGTGTTGTTTCCAAAAAGACAGGGGTTCTTTTTGACGACTATTCGGTTTACGGATTGATAGAAGCGATTGAAAAATTTGAAAATTTAAAAATTAACAGCAGTGATTGTATTGAGCAAGCGAAAAAATTTTCAAAAATTAGGTTTAAAAAGGAAATAAAAGAATTTGTCGCGTCAAAGTCTAAGAATTAAGAATGCCACAGAAAGTCCAGCCAAGACTATTGCGATAACAATCGCCACATTGAAAATGATCCCTAATTGAATGATTTTTCCCGCCGCCGGATTTCTCCCCAACGCCTCGACCCCTTTGGCAGCGGTTCGGCCGAAGCTGAGGAAACCAAAGATAATCGATGCCAATACCACACCGGCTGCTACTATGTATTTAAAAATCGGAGATGGCCCCTGCTTGGTGGGAAGAATGGCAAACTTGAAGATATCGGTCAACGACCCGGCCAGCGTCGGTTTGGCATTAAAATAATGAAGCTCAAGGTTTAAAGCAATTTTTCCGATATGGCTAGGATTAGGGTCGGTATAGTCATCCAGAGCCACACCCAAAACATAACCGTCCTTGGTAGCCTTGACACCTACACCGGGAATTGTCGAGGTGGTGATTTCGTCCCCTTTTTTGATTATTCCGTTTTGGGTTGAAACCAGAAGATAAACCCTGCCGACAGGAATAACCGGTACCCCGTTTTTGACGTCATTGGTGCTGAATATTATAGCCGCGTCTCTTGCGACCACCCCCAAGACTTGCGGGTCGTAGGGAATCGTGGATAAGACCACTCCTTGGGTGGAAGAAGAAACGATGCTACCGTCCTTAACATTGGGCTGGGCCAATTCTACCATTTGCGCTACTCCAAGGCTCGCGGCACCTTCGGTTGTGATTGAAAAGTTATTAAGGTTAGACTGTGCGAAACTGACCCCGGATTTTATTGAAAATAACCAGGCTAAAATTATTACCAGTGAAAATATGGTTTTTTTATTCAAAAACATAGGTTCATCTGTAATTATAGAGGTTAGTAAGAGGGTTTCTCAACTAAAGTTTATTTTTTAAAAGGATGTCTTCGACCAGGATTTTTAACGACATGGTCGCAACCCCCGTGACCGTATCCGCGCCGCCATAATAAATAAACAATGTATCGTTTACAACCGCCGCCCCGCAGGGAAAGACCACATTGGGCACTCTTCCACTTAGCTCATAAGGCTTTTTCGGTTCTAATATCGGTTCGTCCGTTCGTGCAATGATGTTTTTCGGTTCGTTGTAATCCAAAAGCATCGCCCCGACCTTATAAATGAATCCGGGTTCCGATACCCCGTGATATAAAAGCAGCCATCCGTGTTCGGTCTCGATCGGTGGGGCGGCGATACCAACCTTAACGTTATCCCATTTGTCTTTTCTTGCCTGAGCAATAATTCCTCCCGATAGATATTTTTTATCAGGGAAGTCCAAGTCCCTTAAGTGGTCCATCCAAATGACATCACCGAGGCGGTGGAAAGCAAGATAACCGTTGGTATTGACCTTTCTGATTATACAGGCGTCTTTATCATCCACCCCCGGAGGCGAAATAAGTTTAGGTTTATCGAAACTCCAGTTTTTATTTAGGAAATCGGAAACAGAAATCGTGGTAAGGGCAACCCTGGGTGGATTATGCCCGTCATAAGCGGTATAGGTTATATATAACCGGTCGTTAATTCTGGTAATTCGAGGATCCTCGCAACCCGAGTTTCCCGTTTTATTTTTATCGGGATTAAGTTTCTTCTCAAAATTTTCTCTAGGCGTGTATATCGGATAGTCCAACACCTCATCGAGGTGCAAACCGTCTTTGCTGGATGCATAACCCAATACGGATACGCCGTCGTTTGCCTGTGCCCGATAAATAATATGCACTTTCCCTTCCAAGTAAATTGCTGCAGGATTAAAAGCTCCGGCTTTCTTCCATTCGAGTTCAGGGACCGGATAGAGAATGGGATTTTCATCAAAGCGGGTGAACCTTCTGGGATTAACTTCTTCATGAGGCTTTTCTTCCGCCAGTAGATCGTTTAATAAAGCGTTCAAATCACAAGTCGCCAAAGCACAAACCGTATCCGCGGCGCCGTAATAAACGGATAGTTTTCCATCCTTAACGACCGCGCCGGAGGGAAATATCACATTCTTTACATTACCGTCCATTTCGTATTTTTCCTTCGGGTTTAGAAGGGAGGATTTGGAACGACCTAAAATTTTGCGGGGATTATTAAGGTCTAACAAAACCGCTTCGATATTAAAGATTTTGTTGTTTGATGTGTAATTTTTAATATAGGAATAAATTACCAACCATCCCCTTTCGGTCTTTATGGGAGGAGCACCCAGTTCAACCTGGTCATGGATATCCCTTAATAAATAGACGATATGGCTGTTTGCCGTTGTCTGCCATTTGTCCCAATATTCGGGAGAATAAATATCCTCCTCCTTGTCAAATTCGGCGATGGTCAATTTTGCCGGCGGCTGGTCCGTATCTTTGGTCAAAATTGCGGTCAGCTTACCGTTAATTTTTTCCGGGAAAAGTGCCATCGCCTTGGAGTTGAATGTTGTTACGGGATGTTTTTCGAAATTTTTAAAGTCCTTGGTGATAGCAACCCCCAATTTAATTCCGAAAGCCGAAAACGGATATGCCGATAGGGCGGTATAAAAAATATAAAATTTTTCATTGATATAGATGATCCTCGGGTCCTCACAACCGTAAATATCCCAGTTCTCCGATGGAGAAATTATCATTCTTCGGTCGGTAAAATTTATCCCATCCTGGCTTTGTGCATATCCAACAGACGAAACTTGCATATTATTAATACCGTTTTGCTTTTTGGGTGAAGATAATGCACGGTATACCATGTGATATACACCTTGCGCATAAACGACACATCCGTTAAACGCGCCGTCGTGTTCCCAGTCGGTTTCGGGATTAGGGATTATAATTGGATTTTCTGATGCTCGGATCAGGGCAGTCATAAAAAGTTTAGGCAAATAGTCTCTTACTTAAGTCAATAGTATTTACCGGGTAATGTCAAGGGTAACATTTCTCCAAAAAATTTGCAAAAATAATGAAAAATAAGTCATAATTAACCTGAACATGACAAAAAAGGTCGACGTATGGAAAATTCTGATGGCTCTTTCAATAATCGGAATTCTTTTGGCCGTTTATCTTTTTTATAATTATCTTGCTAAGCCGCGTTTCGAATCATGTTATGTAAATAGCATCATTAACTGTGATGCCACCACCAAAGGCAGTCTGTCAACATTATTCGGTATTCCGGTAGCTTTGGTCGGACTGGTCGGGTACGTAGTTATACTTTTTTCATCAATTTTTAGAAGAAAGAAGTTGGTTTTGGGGATGTCTATCTTTGGGATGATTTTTTGTCTTTATATAACCGTTCAGGAAGTATTTTTCTTGCATGTTCTATGTCCGGTTTGCCTTGTCTGCCAACTGGTGATGTTCACGATTTTTGTAATTGCGCTTTATCTTGAATTTAAAAAAAATAAGAAAGTTTAAGCTTCTTTGTTATAATGAATTAGTGGAATTAAAGTCATTGTTAAAAGTAAAAATACCCCCGTTAAAACCGTTCTTAAAAAATCATTTGATCGAACTTCTGATCATAGTTTTTCTGTCCATCGCGGTTATTGCTTTAAGCGGTTTATTTATTTATAACTTAAATCAGTCTAAGCTTGTAAAAGCGGCTTTATCCGAAAGGCTGACTGCAGCAAACAGGCAGTACTCCGATTTAAAGAACCAAAATCAGTACAAGATTAACCAGGCGCTTAAAAAGAACATCGGCGACATACAATCTTCTTATAAAACTGTTGTTGATCTATACCAAAAAATTCAGGACCTAAAGGCACAAAAACAAGATACAAGTACGCTCGAAGTGGAATTCACCCAAAGTTTAAGTTACGTTTCCCAGCTTAATTATGCTTCGGCCTCGTCCCGGCTGGCAGTTTTGGCGGCGGATATAAAGAAAATGCAGGACGCCTTGGCTTTGGCTCAGGCGCAAAATGCAGCGGCCCAAAACGTTACGCAGAGCAATACTCCTCCCGCAAACGGATTTTCGGTGCAATCCGTCTCCACCCCAAACGGTAACTTTACGGTTTATATCATCGCCGCCGATTTAAATACCACCAGAGTGGTCGTCGATACGGCCTCCGGCGGGGACTGTTCAAATAACTGTCCGGTCCTGCCATTATCGGATTATATTGCAAGAAGCGGCGCGTTCGCAGGTATCAACGGAACGTATTTTTGCCCTGCCGAATATCCCAGCTGTGCGGGAAAAACCGGTTCGTTCGACCTTTTGGTGATGAACAAAAACAAGGTATATTTCAATTCCGCAAACAATGTCTACAGCACGAATCCGGCTGTGATATTTTACGGCAATACGGTAAGGTTTGTTTCCCAGGCCTTGCAGTGGGGCAGAGATACCGGCGTAGATGCGGTAATCTCGAATTATCCGCTGTTGGTTTACAACGGAAACGTCGTTTATTCGGGCGGTGGGGACCCGAAATTTGCGCCAAAATCCGTCAGAACATTTATTGCCAATAAAGGCAGTATGGTTTACATCGGAATTGTGTTCAATGCCTCGATGCAGGATAGCGCGAATGTGCTAAAGGCTCTGGGAATGGACAATGCCATGAATTTGGATCAGGGCGGTTCAACCGCGCTTTGGTACGGGGGTTACAAGGCGGGCCCCGGCAGGAACATACCTAACGCCCTTCTGTTTGTCAGGAAATAGCATCTTTTTGGTATTCGCTCTTGATAATCTTCGAGTATTTCTTAATTAGCTTTTGGATTTTGGGGTTAATTACAAAAGTACAATAGGGATATTCTTTGTTTTTGTCGTAATAATTCTTATGATAGCTCTCGGCCTCATAGAAATTATTAAAGGGAAGAATTTGAGTGACTATTTTATTCTTATAGACTCTTTCCTTTTCAAGCCTCTTCCTTGATGCCAAAGCTTCGTTTTTTTGTTCATCGGTATGGTAGAAAATAGCCGAGCGGTATTGCGTTCCGACATCATTACCCTGCCGATTTAAAGTGGTTGGGTCGTGCGTGTGCCAAAACACATCAAGCAATACGGTGTAGGGAATTTGTTCCGGATCAAACTCTATTCGGATGCTTTCGGCGTGTTGGGTTTGTCCGGATGAGACCTCTTCATAGGTCGGATTTTCTTTTACACCACCGCTGTATCCCGGGCTGACATCATAAACCCCTTTTAATCTTTTAAATATTGCCTCAAAACACCAGAAACATCCTCCCGCGAAGGTAGCGCTTTCGTTTCCCATGTCAAAATTTTAACAGAATTACCAATAAAAAGATGTATACTGATTTCACTTATTTTGATTAATCTGTATAATATAGGTAAATGAAGATTTTGATCAATTGGGTTGTCTCGGCGATGGTCATTTTTATTTTGGCAACCGTCGTGCCCGGCGTCCATGTCGCAAGTTTCGTGACCGCTTTAGCGGTTGCTCTTGTTTTGGGAATAATCAATGCATTTTTAAAACCGATACTGATAATTCTTACTCTTCCCATAAACATTTTAACACTGGGTTTATTCACCTTCGTTTTGAACGCATTACTGATCCTTTTGGCAAGCAAAATCGTTTCTGGTTTTGTGGTCGAGGGATTTTTAGCAGCATTGGTTTTTGGCATCGTACTATCTATCTCCAATACATTTTTGGGGCTTTGGGGAAAAGCTTAACCTGCCCCTTTTATAATCCTTTGATTTTTAGTATCATTCCTCTATGTCAAAAAACATAGTTCCTTTTGTGATAGTGTTATTGGTAATTTTCGTCGGCATCGGAGGAATTTTCTTTTTATCGAATCAAGGAACATCTGTTCCCTCGCAAAACCCCTCAGACTTAATTCCGACCCTATTCCCGGCGCAAAATTCTACTCCAACGCCGGTTACCCAAATACCTGCTATAATAAGTCAATCGCCGGTTTTGGGAGCGGCAACAGCAGGGGCTAATATGGATAATTATGTTACGACAGCGGACGGTTTGAAATATCTTGATGAAGTGGTCGGTACGGGCCAGATTGTTAAAAGCGGGGATACGGTAACCGTAAATTACGTGGGTACTCTGGAAAACGGGACCAAATTCGACAGCTCTTATGATCGAAATGAGCCCTTTACCACTCAAATCGGGGTCGGGCAGGTCATCAAAGGCTGGGATGAAGGAATAGTCGGTATGAAGGTAGGGGGCAAAAGAAAGCTGGTAGTTCCCCCTGGTCTTGGTTATGGTGCGCAAAATGTAGGCTCAATACCCCCAAACTCCACGCTTATCTTTGAGGTGGAGGTTTTGTCGGTCAAATAAATTTCTGCATTATTAAATTTCGTGGGGTAAAAATCCGGACATCGATTTTCTTATTTCAATCATTTTTTCTTTATGTAGTAATCCGTTCTCCGCTCCAACTTCCCGGATGACACTTGATGAATTTATAGTTCCCCAGACCATTGCTTCTTCAATTGACAGATCTTTTAAAACCGCGGAAAGAAAACCCGCGGTATAAGCATCGCCGGCGCCGGTCTTTTCTATCGCCTCAACTTTATTGCACGCAAGATGAAACATCTTATTATTCTGGTTTTGAACATACGAACCGTTCACAGAATCGGTAATGATAACATTTTTGGCACCCAGGCTTCTTAGTCCGAATAATAGTTTCTTGATCAAATTTTTATTGTTTTCTAGTTTTAGTCCCAGCTCTTTTCCGTATAGAATTTCCTCCGCCTCCTGTTTATTGACAAACAAATAATCGGTCACTTCGATCGCATCCATCACAAATCTGTTTTTATATTCCAACTGTAAAGATCCCGGATTAAAGGCCAATAAAGTATCGGATTGTTTTACGTGTTCATAGACCTTTTCGTAAATATGTTCCCAGACATGGCCGATACTGGTTAAATAAATCAGTCTGGTATCGGCATTTTCGAATTTGAGGTTATGTTTTCGCTGGACGTGTTCGGTAAAAAGGGTCCGTTCGCCGTTATAGCTTAAGGCAACCGTGATAGACGTCTGTTTATCGTTGTCCCGGATCACAAAGTCGGTATTGACGTCTTCATCTCCTAAAGTAGAGAGTATTTTTTGTGAAAATTCGTCGTTTCCGATCTCGGCGCAAAGTCCTGAGTTTAATCCGAGTCTTGCTGTGCCCACCGCCGTATTGGTCGCGTTCCCGCCGATACCGACGATATATTTTTCAACGCTGATTTTTTCACCCAGACTTATCTCGAGCCTGTTGTTTTCTCTATCATGTTTAAACTTCGGATCGGTCGACGGGATTTTTAGGAAAATGTCGATCACCGAATCCCCGATACATAAAATATCCAGCATAAGTCAATTATGCAGCAAATAAAAGGTCGGTTCAACAGATTGTGTTATAATCCGTCTATGAACGGTGAAGGTAAGGATGGTCCGGTATTCGGTGAGCCTCCGGCAAAAAGAGGCGGTAGGGAATTAAGAAGAATCAGCGAAGGTCAACTTCCTGTCTTGCCTGAAAGTAAATTGCCGCCCAGGGAACCGAGCGCACCAACCATCGAAGAAGCCAGGCGAAAATTACTCATTGCCGCCAGAAAACAAGAGAAGGCAAAAACAAATTGGGAGGAACTTGTTGTTCCGGCAGACCCCGAAGGAGATATCAGAATGCAAGGAAGGTATTATCAACTTAGGGAAGGGGTCGAACCGTTAGGTTTATTCAGTGTTCCGCCGGGAGTGGGGAATGCCAGCCGTTTTTATGAACTGCGGTCAGGCGATTGGATATTTGTCCGTAAAGGCTCATGGGAATCCGACAATTCCAGAAGAAACGGTTGGGGAGAAGTTTACGTTTTGGCAGAAGACCATAAACCCGGTCATAATCCGAGAACCCGGTTGTTCGACGACCATGGATTTAGAAGATATTCGGGTTACGCGAAATTCCAGGGGATAGTTGACAGACAGACAATTAGCTAATTGTTCCGTTCTTCCAGTTTCTCTATTTTTTTCAAGATTTCAAGCATTAAATTCTGTTGCGTTTGTAAATGCTTTAAGATTGTTTCTATTTCCTTTTCCGCCTTCTTGTCCGTCTCGAAATCGTGTTCGGCCCGAAGTTCGGCATGCTTGCCCTGAATATTCTGCCCGATTAGAAGAAGCGGCATCAGGTGTAGTTGGATCAGGTTGGAAATGAAAAGCCAAAGTACAAAAGCCGGATATGGATCAAAACGTAAATTTTTCGGGGCAAATATGTTCCAGGATAACCAGATGATTGTCCAGGCTGCAATGATAAAAAAGAAGCCCATCGTGCCGATTTTTTCGGTTATCAAAAGAGCAAGCTTTTCCATCGACGATAATCCCTGGCGGTGAATCTTGTTGACGTTTTTGACCGGATATTCTTTTTGAATCTTTGCAAAAGTTGTTTTTTCCACGCCTTAAGCTTAGCACAATGTATATATTTTTCAAATAATTATGATTTTTTAAGTTATTTTTCAGTTTATTATGTCATTAATACACTTAATGAAGATTATCGGCATCGGCGGAACCTTAAGAAAAGGTTCCTTTAGTAAAGCATTGCTTTTTGCTGCACAAAAATTGACCCCCAAGGGTGTTGTAATAGAAATTACAGAGATAGGAGACTTCCCTTTATATAATCCCGATATACCCGTTCCGAAAAACGTTCAGGAATTTAAAAACAAAATCAGGTCGGCAGACGCGATCCTTTTCTCAACCGCGGAATACAATTATTCGGTTCCCGGCGTCTTGAAAAATGCGATCGACTGGGCTTCGAGGCCGTACGGAGATAATTCGTTTGACCAAAAACCGGCGGCGATTATGAGCGAGTCCACCGGATTAATCAGCGGGTCGAGGGCAGCGTACCATTTAAGGCAGATTATGGTAATGTTGAACTCGCCGGTTTTAACTCAACCGGAATTGATGGTACCGCAAGCCAGTGACAAGTTCGATAAAGAGGGAAACTTGACAGATGAGCACACAAAAGAGAAAATAAAAGCATTATTGGAAGCTCTGTCAAAATGGGCCGAAAGGTTAAAACAATGATTTTAAAAACTTTAACCAGTTTATTATCTGTAAGAACGGCATATGCGCATTGCGATATCCCATGCGGCATATATGATCCTCATATGGCGCAGGTTGCCGCACATACGGTTGTCAGGATGACACAACTTATTTTGGATACCAAGGGCACGGATTCGAAATCGATACATAATGTCTCAAGAATGACTCACGTAAAAGAAGAGCACGCTGGAAGGATTGAGGAGGAACTGGAAACATTGCGCAACGATTATTTCAAGGACGAGCATTTTAAAGAATATCCGGATCTTGAGGAATTGATCAAGGATACAATCGATTTTGCCAGCAAGGCAAGGCAAAACATCGATATGGATGTTGCGCTTAAGGCATTAGCGGGAACGCAGGCGATCGCGGAAATTTTTTATAAGACCAAAGGCGTGACACCCGTTAGGGTCAAATCCGTATATCCGACACTGGGAGAAATAGTAACCTATAAATAATGCTTCTTTTGGCAAGGTTTAAAATCTACGGCCACAGCATGGAGCCACAGATTGGGGACGGGGAAGAAGTGTTGGTAAGCGAAGTTCCGTTTTGGTTCAAAAAGCCTCAAATAAATGATATAGTTGCATTTGTAAGCAAAGACAATAAAGTTTTAATTAAAAGGGTATCAGGGGTGGTACGAGGCGGGTATTATGTTCAGGGAGATAACCGGGAAGACAGCCTTGATAGCCGACGGTTCGGTAAGGTTTTGCCAAAGCAAATCATGGGGAAATTTATTTTTAAATTATAAATGCTTTTAGAGGTATTCATCCTACTCGCAGTTATATTTTTGTTGATAATGCTATCGGCGGTTTGGCCTCCAGACAGTCCATGGGCTCCATGGTGGAGGACCAATAAGAATGTCGCCAACGCGCTATGTAAATTGGCGGACATCTCAAATAAAGATACTGTTTATGATCTTGGTTGCGGAGACGGAGAGGCGTTGATCCAATCTGCAAAACTTGGCGCAAAAGGAGTCGGGATAGAAATTGATCCGATAAGGGCATGGATCGCACGGCAAAGAATCTCAAGAAACGGTCTTAAAGAGAAAGTGCTTATCAGAAGGAAAAATTTCTTTAACGAAAACTTATCCGAGGCCTCGATAGTAATAGTATATCTTGTACCGGCAACGCTTGATAAATTGATCCCCAAATTTAAAAAAGAATTGAAAAAAGGGACGAAAATAGTCAGTTTTAGGTACGAGATGAAATTAAAGCTTAAAGATAAAGATACAGATAATAAACTTTTTCTTTATACTATTTAACTCTCAATAAAAACCATCTTATTCTATCTGCAATCTTGAAAACGGCATAGAGTTTCTCATTGATCACGAGGTCGTAACTTCCTACATATTCCACGTGTCTTGGCCCGTATCCTTGTTTAAACCGATGGAAACCAAAATAGATATCATCCGGTTTAGGATCGGCTACGTTGGCGGCACCCCACATATCAAACTTTTTTAACCCCATTTTTTTGCCGAATCTGATCACTTCCCACATCATTAGGTTTGAGGCCATCACCTCGCGGTTTTCGCTGGTAGAAGCCCCATAAGGGTAATATAGAGTGTCGTCCAAAACAAAAAGTAGCCATGCAGTCAGTACTTTGCCTTGGTAAGTTGCCAAGAAAAGGTGAGGAGAAAAATTATCAGCACCTTTATTTTGCGTGTTCTTAAATGTTTCCCACATTAGCCGATGGTATGAAGGGGTATGTGCGTAGAACCTCTGGCGCCTGGTAGTTTCTTCGGTCAATTTCAGATACTCGTTAAACCCATCATCACTATTATCTTCAGTTACCTTAACTCCTTTTTTTTGTGCAAGGCGGATGTTATACCTTGTTTTAGGCTGCATATTCTTAAGCAGTTCATCTTCCGACTGCGTCAGATCCAAAATGAAATTATATCTGGTAAAAAGAGGATGAGCAGAGGTTTTAAGATTTTTGAAATTATATTTTGTTTTCCCCTTTTCGACATTCGGTTCCAGCTGTATAAAAATACAATTTTCCTTTTTACCGATTTCCCAAAGTTTGTCGAGCATTTTTTTATTGATATTGGGACCTTTGGGGAGGTAACCAATGGTATAGGAGGTATGCAAAACGGGATGGATGGTCAAGATCAATCCGCCGGCGTTTATTACCCGAAGGCCTGTGTTGGCCCGAAATTCTCCCCACAGTCTGGTTTGAAGCGGATGTTGGCTTGTCATAAATAATCGGGAATATCTGTCTGCATATTATTCAGACTTTTTTCTAAAGTTTGTTCCGGTAATTCAAGTATAAACCTTGAGACGACGTTTGTCGTTTTTTGGCCGAAAAACAAACGTTTCCTCGAATAAGTAAGGAACAATCTCTCTTTCGCCCTGGTCATTCCGACATAGCAAAGTCTTCTTTCCTCTTCAAGTTCGTTTTTATCCATCATGCTCCGGCTGTGGGGAAACAGACCCTCCTCCATGCCGACCATGAAAACGACCGGGAATTCCAACCCCTTGGCCGCATGAAGGGTCATTAAATTGACCGTATCCTTTTTACCGGTTTCATCCTTGGCATGATCGGGCATATACTCCTGTTCGACCAACGAAACGTTTTCTAAAAATAAATTCAAGGCGGGAAAAGTGAGCGCAACGGACCTTAGTTCTTTTATGTTCTCAAGTCTTGCCAAATCTTCCTCGTCATGCTCATCGTATAACGACAGATACTCGGTTTTTTTCAGAACCCCGTCTAAAATATCAATCGTTTTCTCTCCGTAGATATTTTTGCTCTCTAATTCCTTTTTAACTTCCAAAAACTTCTCAAGTCTTGTCTTGCCGATCTTTTCGATTCTTTTTAATGAAACTTTGTCTTTAGGGTTCGCCAATACTTTTAAGTACGCAAGAACATCCTTGATTTCCTTCCTTTCGTAAAACCTGGTTCCGCCGATCAAAATGTAGGGAATGGAGTTATGGATAAACACCTCTTCGATGGTTCTTGACTGTGCGTTGGTCCTATAAAGTACGGCAAAGTCGGAATAGCTTAAGCGCGGGTTCTGGTACTTGATCTCGTTGATCATTTCAAAAATATATTCAGCCTCTTTCTGTTCGTTCAAGGATTCGTGGATGAAGACGTCTTCGCCTTTTTTATTTTCCGTCCAAAGCTTCAGGACGGGATGAGAATTATTCCTGGAAATCACCGCCGACGCGGCGTCTAAAATCCTTTGGGTGGATCGGTAGTTCTGAGACAGGGAGAAAGTCTTAACATTGCTAAAATCCTCTTTAAATTTTGAAAGGTTTAAAAAATCTGCTCCGCGGAAACTGTAAATGCTTTGAGAAAAATCTCCGACGACACAAATATTATTCCATCGTTTGGAAAGCATTTTGGTCAACAGGTACTGGGCATGATTGGTATCCTGGTATTCGTCCACCAGAATATATTTGAATTTATTCTGGTATTTCTCTAAAATTCCGGGATTTTTCCTTAATAATTCCACCACTTTTAAGATCAGGTCGTCGAAATCCAAAGCTGCATTTTCTTTTAATATTTTTTGGTAAATAAGATATACCCTCGAAACTACTTCCTGAAATTGCCCTCTGGCGTATTGTGGGTATTCCAGCTCATTGATCAGTTCGTTTTTGGCTTGTGAGATATTTGCCAAGACCGAGTTGGGTTTGTATTCCTTGGCCGACACATTAAGCAAATTGAAAGCCTCTTTAACCGCGTCTTTTTGATCCTGTTCATCGTAGATTAAATAATTGCCCGGGATACCGATATGCTCACCGTCGATTCTTAATATCTTGGCGCATAAAGCATGAAAAGTAGAAATGGTAGGAAGTTCGGAAATCTTTTTATCTTCTTTCTTGAAGAACTTAATCATTCTTTCCTTCATCTCGTTGGCCGCCTTATTTGTGAAAGTTACCATCAGTATGTTAGAAGGGTCCACACCCTGTTCTATAAGATAGATCACCTTATAGGTCAATACTCTGGTTTTACCGCTTCCGGCACCTGCCAAAATGATCATCGGGCCGTTCATTTGTTTTACCGCTTCAAGCTGTTCTTTATTTAAGTCCTTGAGAAAATCGGCGTTCATACCGTATAATGATAGCATCACCTAAGGCGTGACTCAACCCATGAAAAAGCTTTCCATCGTCGCCAATATCAAGTCATACAAAAATGAGGTTGAGGCTAAAGAATGGTTGGAAAACTTTAAAAAAATCAAGGACCTAAATTTAAACCCGTCGGATAAGGAGGTAATCGTTTGCCCCTCTTTTACCCAACTTTTCAGCTTCCACTCATTTTTCTCTTCCAATATTATTACGGCTTATATTGGTGCCCAGAACGTATCTCCTTTTGAGGAAGGGGCGTATACGGGTGAGGTAAACGCCAAACAGATTAAGGATTTCGCAAAATATGTCCTGATAGGACACTCGGAGAGAAGAAAGAATTTCGGCGAAACCGGGGACATGCTGGTAAATAAGGTTGAGGTTTCATTAAAATATGAACTTGTCCCGATTTTTCTGGTTCAGGGTAAAGACACTCCAATCCCCGATGGCGTAAAACTGATTGCCTATGAACCGGTTTTTGCAATCGGTACCGGTAATCCGGATACACCCCCAAACGCCAACTTTGTGTCTAAGGCCATAAAGTCCGTCCGGCCCGACACTCGGGTCCTATACGGAGGAAGCGTAACTTCTGTAAACGTTCGAAGTTTCACCGAACAACCGGATATTGACGGAGTTTTGGTAGGAGGATCAAGCCTCGATGCAGAGGAATTTATAGGGATTGTAAAAAATGCGTAGACCCAAGAAAAGATTTTTATATTTGGTCGGTACAATATTTGCGATTTTGGTAATTTTTTTCGTGGTTAAAACAGCTAGTATATACCCCGTATTGTTTCAACTGGTTACAAATACGGGCATAAACGTTAAGGAAAGCAATGGAAGGATTAACATACTGCTTTTGGGAATAGGAGGCGGAACTCACGACGGACCGGATTTGACGGATACGATAATGCTTGCAAGTCTTGATCAAAAAGACAACAGAATTACCCTTATTTCCATTCCGAGAGATCTTTGGTATCCGCCTATTAACCAGAAAATCAACGATGCTTATGCTAACGGGGTGATAAACGGACAGGGAGGATTAAATGAAGCCGAGTCGGCCGTCTCTAAAATCACCGGGCAGCAAATCGACTACGGAGTAAGAATTGATTTTTCTGGATTTGTTCAGGCAGTGAATATTGTGGGAGGTTTGGATATAAACGTCGACAACACCTTTGACGACTATCAATATCCGATAGACGGAATGGAAAACGCAACCTGCGGGCATACGCCGGCCGAGCTTGAGGCAATGGCAAATGATACCCAGGACCAGCTTGTAAAAGATTTCCCCTGTAGGTATATGCACGTGCATTTTAATAAGGGGTTACAGCATATGGACGGACAAACGGCTCTTGAGTACGTAAGGTCAAGACATGCGGTTCAAGAGATAGAGGCAAGCGATTTTGCCAGAAGCAAGAGACAGGAGAAAGTGATAAAAGCATTTAAGGATAAGGTATTATCCGTACAAACTCTCCTAAATCCGGAGAAAATCATCAGTTTATATAGTACGCTTAGATCCAGTATCGATATGAACATACCCCAAGACCAATTCGATGACTTCATAAGACTTGCCGAGAAGATGAAAAATGCAAAAATCCATACCGCTGTGATCGATACGGGAGACCCCTCAACCAATAGGGCGGGTCTTTTGACAAACCCCCCGACCTCAAGTGCCTTCCAGTATGAATGGGTGCTTACTCCAAGAGCCGGAAATGGGAACTTTTCGGAGATACAAAATTATATTTCCTGCGAAATAGAAACCGGCAGTTGTCCGGTAACCCCTTCGCCCACGCCTAAACCTTAAGGATTTATTTTATAAAGAGTTGCCCTATTATTATTGTAAACCACTTTCCCTAAAACATTGAATTTATTTTGATCAAGATTGGGATATTTTTGATATTCAAGGCTTGAAACAACTACATAAGCAATGTTGTATTCTTTGATCAAATTTTTTGCCACGGCGAGGTTATTTGTTGTGTATAAGGTTTGGACGTCGGCTATTCTGGGAGCGACGATGTCATAGGTTCCCCGCCAAAGCCATTCGTGAACAGGCCAGCCGATAACTGTGGGCAGGCCGGTGTTGGCTGAAATCCGTGCGTACTGGGTATACGAATCTCCGTTCGCTTCAAGCACAACCGGCTGGCCCTTTATATTGGCGTTCATCCAGTTGATCAAACTATAGTCCTCGGGGTAAGTTTGTCTAAGGTAAGAAAGCCCGTCCAATGATTTGTAAGTTTTTAAGTTATTGTAATATGAATTTATTGCAAAAAACGGGTAGATAAAAATAAAGAATGAAAGAAACAACGTACCGGCAAAAAAGATCGCTTTTACTATTTTACTTTTAAGCGTAATCATCAGTTTTACAATTATGTAAGCGGAGGACAGAGAAAGCATCATAAAGGCTTGGTAAACCAGCTTAAACATCGTATTTGCACGGTAATACGTAGGATAAATGTCTTTTACATAAATAAATTCGGGGACGACTATCAAAATTGTAGATAGGCTTAGCAAGGTTAAAATAAAAATATCGGAGGGAGTAGGTTTATACCTTTTCTTAATCAGTAAGAAAACTATAAAACAAATAGCAAGAAAATAAAAAAACCCATAAAGTAAGCTCAATTGCCAAAGCGGAGATTTTTGACAATGATTCGCTTCAAAAAGAAAAGGACCGATCTTGCCTATTCTTGTCAGGAAACCGGGAGCACACAGTATGCCGATCCCCGATACAAAAGGTTTAAAGTTTAAGCTGAAAGGTAGGGAAAAAACCAGTAATCCGACGAAAACGGCCGCAATTTTTTTGATGAAGTCAGATAATGAAACGGTAGAGAAGATGCTTTTCCATCCGCCTTTTAAATGATTGAGGGAAAAAATGACCGCCCCGCTTAATAGCAGATAAATTAAACCGTCCCAGGCATTGGTCATGTACATTACCGCCAGTAAGAATGAAATAATAAATATATGCCAAGTTCGAATCCGTTTCTCAAAAATGATCGACAGCGCCATAGCGATCATCAATAGTACGAATGGAATGTCTAAAACATGGCCGTGCAGGTCGGAGACGACAAAAGAATAGATCGGAAACTCGTGAATCGTAAAAGGGATAAATCTGGTTGCGTTCGGATACCAGTAATTATTGGGGAAATCAAACGGCTTAAAAGGCAGTGTCCAAAATGGAACGGGACTGTCTTGTGGTATATAAGCCTTGAAAAAGGCATAAACAGTCGTAAGGTTTCCTCCGAAGGTTAGCAGAGCCGCAGTTAAAAAGCCTGCTGCGATTTGGATCAGTTTGGATTTAATTTCCGGAAACAGGTTCATACCGATCGAGAAGGCAGAGGAAAAACTCAGTGCAAAAATGGTTGCGAGCATCAAATTAAAACTGATATAAGAGGGGATTTGGGTAAGTTTGGTAACAACAGCCGTGACAAGATGTCCGAAATAATAATAATTAATCGGAAGAGGGGTATACCACATATCTTTAGGCGGAAAGTAAGTACTCCTGAGGATAGAATTAAGAAATCCGAAATCCATAAATTTTTCCAGGCCAAAAATGTCCGGATTATTCGCTCTCACAAAAGACCAGAAAAAAAGCGTAATCAAAAATAAAAGCTCTTCAAATATAAAGATTTTCCAATTGTTTCTGATCGTTTGTATGATATTTTTGTTTCTAGACAAGTAATAATTCAATAAAGCCAATATCATAAGTGAACCGACAATCGTCGGGAACGAGAAGGGAAGCACCTTTAAAAGCCCGAGAACGAATACGACGTAGGATAATATAGCCATGCCGAGTATCTTTGAAAAAACATAACCTTTATCTTTAAAACTGCTGAATAATGAAAAGGTTGTAGGCAGGAAAGCGCTACCGATCAGAAGCAATGCAAAAAACCATATTAAAACACTTAGAATATCGTGAACATTCATAAATTATTCCAATAATTATACGAACATGGAAAAGCGAAATCTATATTATACAATTTAAAAGCATTAATCATTTTGAAGTCATTGTTTGGGTCGGGAAACATCCAATCGCATTGGCCCGATAAAATATACCCTTTTGCGGATTTAATCTTTCCCGATCTGTATCTGGCCGCCAGAAGGTATTCCATATTGTATGCAATTCCTTCGTTTCCGGCAAGATGTTTGTCAAGCGCATAGAAAGTAAGATTGAAAACTTTGGTCTGTCCCCATAATTTGATCGAGATCGGATCCAATGAATAAAATAACCGTACCACCAGGATGGTCGCAAAGAAGATAAAGAATAAAGTTTTTCCCGTGATGCCAAATCTCCCGGTGATCTTATCGATAGCCCATGCAGTTCCGATTAACAGAGGTATAATAACGGGTAATGCGTAACGAGGCACCGTGAACGTCTGAAAACTTAAGACCATTACCACATACAATACGGAAAAGATAATAAAAGTCAGCAATGCTTTGGTGTTTTGTTCTCCGAGGTAGATTTTTTTAATTGCGTATCCCAAATTTCGATACAAATAGAGAATCAAACCCACGATGAACAGCCCCCAAAATATCCAGATGAAGTTTAAGAAAAATAGTTGCGTCCAACTTTGAAAGGCATAGTCGTTCAAGAATTTAAAAGTTATCAGGTTGTTCAGGATGGTATAAAAACTACCCTCACGCGCTGTGGAAGAAAAGTTCCAGTCGTTCCAAGCTTTTTGCCCGCTCATCGCCAGGGATAACCCCCACAAGGAGTAGATAATTAGCGGTAAAATCAGATACAAGCCTTTAATTATCGACAAGGTCGCATTTCCGGTTTTTTTAACGATTGTTCTTAGGTAAGAGAAACCCTCTATAATCATTACGGAAAAAGGAAGAAGAAGTGCGGTTTCTTTTGTCAAGACGGTTACACTCGCGAAAAGACCGTAAAGAACATAATCTCCTCTTGAGTAATAATAAATCGAAATAACTATTAATACGGTCATCAGGTAATCCGTAAGGGAAAATACCCCTGCCGATAAAAACATCGGAGACACCGATAGGAGCAATGATGCAAAGAAAGCGGTTTTTTTATTTAATATGCTTTTACTTAATTTAAAGAGATAGATTATGCCCAAAAGCCCGAAGATATAACCGAGTATGTTGTAGGTCGCTGGGTTAACCCCGAACATCCGGAAGAAAATCGAGTCGGCAATGAACTTAAAAGGCGGATGGACCGATTTCCATTGCATGAAATAATTGCCGATCCCGCCCGCATAAACATCGTAGGACATGTTAAACTGGATATTTCCGTCAAGATAGGGAAGCGTGCTTACAAACGGCAGATAGAGAATTGAAAAAATAATTAGCGGGAGTAAAATAAGAATACTTATTCCGAACATCGGTTTATTGGCAAGCGTATTTGGCATTTTAGCCTCCGGAGCACGTTTTCCCCGTGCTATATAGTATTGTATTTCCGTTTGCGTAAACCTTTTTAAAGTTGTCATCGAAAATTTGTTTATTTACGGTAGCATCCGATGACAGCGGATTAATTTCTATATAGTTAATTTTGTTGACAACAAGATTATGACAAAGGAAATCTAAATTATTTGAGTCCAGCATGGCTTTTCTTAGATCGTCGCGTGAAGTGGTATCGTAACCCTGTGACCAGGCAAAATAAGGCCAGCCCAAAAATATTTTTCGGCCTGCCAAAGATGCCTCGTCGTAAAGATAATTGGTGTTTAGAAAAACGGAATTTGGGGGAGTATTGCGCATGATCCAGGACACATTTTTGCTTACGGGATAGTCTGCCAGAGGAATAAAATGGTCGTTGAAAATAGGAAAAAAATCTATCATTCCCGATAATATCATGAAAATTACCAGATAGAAGGATAGGGTCTTTAAATAAATATTCTTCCCCCAAAGCTTAACTATTAATAAAGCGGATAACATATTACCAACCAGAATGAAGTAATTAAAAAATTTATGATTTGCCGCAACTTCCGGTGAAAACTGGAACAGGTTACCCACTAAAAAAAGACTTAAGAAAGTTAGGAATACTTTCTTCTCAAACCTGGTTGCCATAATAAACCCGACCGGTATAAGAATTAGGCTTAAACCTAGGTTTTGCCACCAGTAGTATATGAAGCTGCCTAAATTAAGATTTGTTACCAAATATCCCAAATGGATTATTGGTTTAAATTCCGAAGCCCCCGATTGTATGTAAAGATATTGTGGTAATCCGACCAATCCGGCGACCGAAATGATAATAAATGATATTAATCTTTTATTATGGAATAATATGAATATACAAATAAGGATAATTATTGTCATCAAGTATACCGCGATATTTAAAAAGAATGACAGCCCAAGAGCAATCCCCAATATCAGAGAATACTTTATGCCGGATTGTAAATTTTTCTCTTTCGTCTTCAAAACCAGATAAATTAAAAGCAGGGAAAATGCATAGGACAACGCTAAATGCCTTTGGTTGGTATATATGTTTAAATTCCAAAACGCGGAAATGACCTTTCCGTCATAAGGTCCGAAAGACGGGAAAGCGGTGTTGGATATGATGTCTTTGAAGGTGTTGACAGACAACGGATGGCTTATCAAGAAATTAATAAAATCCAGACTACTGTTAAAAAGGAAAAACAAGATGCTTAATATTCCTATCGCCCTTGATTTAAAAACCTCTTTTGCAAAAATATAAATCATTAAAATTAAAAACATGAATCCCAGGGCTGAAGGAACATTAAAAGCATAGTCGATCCTTATCCCGGATTTTTCCAAGAGCCCCACCAACGCATAAAACAGGAAATGGTATTTTATCGCAGGTCCGGAAAAAAGTGGATATTGTGGAGGGAAGTTGTTGCCGAAAGCAAACGACCTTATTAAAGGAATATGGCTGGCAAAATCGCTCCAAGCTTTGGTAGAAATAAGCAGGTAACCGTTGCCATAGGAAAATGTAGAGAACATTAGCCACCAGGAAAAAATTAAAGAAAATAGAACAATCCCCAATTCCCAACGGTATTTGGCAGTGATCTTTTTTAGCTTATTCGTCATTGTTACAGCAATCTTGCCACTTTTTCTCCTAATTCTACAGCATAATTAGTCCCTCTGTCCCAGGGATATACTTGTTCAATATTTGCAAGGAACACATTTCTTAGTGGGGTCGTAAAAGGAGGCATTAGTTTGGAGTAATTCGTTGGAATTATCGGTTGGGCAAAGGGATCTTTAAAAAACTCGATGCCGATGATATTCTTCGCGTAACCTGGATTTAATCTTTTCAAATACGGATCGAATAATTTTAAAAGCTCGTCCTTTGTCATCGCAAAATACTTATCGTCACTTTGCTTGTAATTGCCCAGATAAATCAAGCTTTCACCGGCATAGTGTTGTTTGTCCATAAAATTGGTATGTTCAACTATGGCCATTATCGGGGAATTTCTATCACAAACATTCAACCAGTATGTGCCGTCTTTAAAAAACGGATACTTGAGTCTTAATATCAGGCTCGTTGCGCCCAAGTGTTTCAGTTGCTGTAATTTTTCGCGGTATTCGTGAGGTAACTGAGGCGAAATTTTTAAAAAAATAAATGAGGGGACGGTAACAATCACTTTATCAAATGTTTCGCTGTTTGTCTTAGAATGTTTATTCTTAAAACGTATTTGTGGTTTACCGCTTGAGGAAAGTTCAAGTACTTCGGTATCAAAATAAAATTTTCCTCCTGCCTCCTCAATTTTACTTGTCCAGGTTTTGGCGAACTCCAAAAATCCGCCGGTGGGGTAGGATAACGAAGAGGTTCTTTTTACTACCCTTGCCCAGAACCAGGCAAGTGATATGTTATCGGCAAACTTGCCGAATTTATTCAATAACAATGCTTCCCAAACCATTTTATATGCTCTTTTACCCATCAGTCTGGGAAGTATTGAGGTAGCATTGTATTTCTCCAGCGGTTTCCACAAGGGGTTGTATCTTAAAAAAGCGAGCGATAAACCCATTCTCAATCTTTCCGGAAAAGTTAAAAGAGGAAATTGTAATACACTCAGCGGTGAGTCTAACTGATAAATCCGGTTTTTAACAAAGATTGAAGTCTTGGGCCTTTTGGTAATAACCTTATGGTTCAATTCTTTAGCCAGGTTAAGAACGGTTTTATCGTTTGTGAACCAATGATGATAATGTTTTTCCATGGACCAAGTCCAATTAGGTTCCTTGTAGCCTAAAGCAAGTCCTCCCGGATTTTCATCTTTTTCGAATACGGTAACTTCATTGGATTTTTTTGCCAACTCGTGGGCTGCGGATAAGCCCGTGAATCCGGCACCGATTATTGCAATTTTCATATTATAGTCCCTTGCGGGTCAGAAGGAAAATAAGGCCGCCGACAACGGTGATCAATAGGCCTATGATTATGGCAGTGATTACCGATCCGTTCATGTTTTTAATTGAAAAAGGATTTGTTGAAGTCGGCGTTAACAGGTTGCCGGGTTTTTCTCCCGTAGTAACAGCGACCGCTTTGGTTGGCGAGGCTTGAGGTGGAGTGATCGTAAAATTTTGAGTGACCGTTTTTGTTGTTCCCGCTGCATCTTTGGCAGTTACGATGATAGTATGGTTTCCTGTGGTCAGCGGGACCGTAGGCTGATAACTCCAATTTCCATTTTGATCCGATATGACTGTGGTTTCAATTTGTTGCGTGGAGTGAATAATTATATGCACGCTGGTGTTAGGAGCCGCCTTTCCATAAATTATCGGTTCTTGACTTGAAAATGTCTGGCCCGTGCCCAGGTTTAACAATTGTCCTCCTGTTGTTTGCGGTGTAGATACGTTATTTAAAACGGGAAAGCTTTCCGAAGCTTCCGGAAAACCGGTGGTTTTAGCGGAACTTTCTCTAAAATCATAGTTGTTGGATAAGGTAATCACCGGTATCTTCATCCCCGGCGAAAAGCTAAATCTAACTTCCGAACTTAAAGAATTTCCAAGTATTAACATTTGCATTTCGGGTTTGTTTGATAAATCGGCCAGTTTGGACAAATTTGCGGATAATAAATGATTTAAATTAAGTTGGTAAATTCCGTTATTTGGCACAAGGAAAGATAGGGTTTGTGAATTATTGGATGTAAGATAAATAATCGCTTCGCTTGGTGGATTGGCGTTTGGGAGTATTACTTTACCGGATATCTCATTAATGGTGGGAGAGAACGGTACCGAAGGTGCGGTCGTAACCTCGAAATTTCGACTGTCGTTAAGATAGATGTTGGAATCGCTGACTATCCGAAAGTAGTACTTGGTTGAAGGACTAAGGTTTTTTAACGTGAAACTGTGGTCTAAATGATTTTGTAGTTTCTGAGAGACATCTCTTTCATCAAATTCGCTTTGCCCTAAATCACCCGTCGATCCGTATTCGATATATCCGCTGGCCGGTATATAGGTGATATATGAGATCGTGAAAGAATCCTCCGATATATTTGTGATCCTAACTTCCTGCGGTTGCGCCGTTTCGTTTGCCCCGACCCTAAAAAGCGTTTGTTTATCGGTTAAAAAAGTGGTGACACTCAAACCAATAATTATAATTACAACACCCAGCAGTGAAGGTATTTTTTTATCCCAAAGTTTTTGTCGCATTATTTGACATTTCCTCCTGTCGTAGCTTGGTTTGATAGCCCCGGATTAAGATTTAAACTTTGCGCGCCCGGAATTGGAGCGGGTGAAGGATTAACGGGCCCCACGTTGATAAAAACGGGCTTAACGTTAACTCGTTGTTTCAACAAAGAAATAGTTTTCGTGTCAAAATTCGGATCGATCGGTGTGATTTTATTTAATTGTTGCTCGGTTATGGTGGGCGTTACCGCGCTATGGTAAATGTTAAAGCCTATCCATGCGAAAACGAAGATAAGGGTCGGGATCAGGATAACTAAAATATCTTGTTTTTTCATAATTTATGGTTGATAATATGCGTTTCCGCTTACATTGCATTGTAGTATTTCGTTGTTGGTATTTGAAGCAGAATATGCAGATCCGATGTTCAATTTCACCTTGACGAAGGAGATTGAGTTAACGGTAAGAATCCGTTGGAAATTCAAAATTTCATTTATAACATTTAACATGGTTTGATAATCGCCCTCCATGGAAACGTCATATTCAAATGCGGAATATTTTTTACCTGCTAATAAATCTTTTGAGAGGTCCACGTTGACCGTCTGTAAATTGGTCAGCTTGACCGCACTTTCGGAGGCTACGATGGTTTGAAGAGTGGCGGTAAGGGTCGCAACCTGTGGTGTTCTGGGAACGGCATCGTATACGAACGGCAAGTCGTTTTGCATATTTTTATATTCCTGTTCCAGGGCGGAAAGATCAGTAATCTTTTGCTGGAGTTGGGCTTCATAGTTTTTATCATCATCCAGCTGTTTCTGCAAGCCCGCGATGGTAGTGAGTGTCGGATTTATCGCAAATATCCCTAAAATAATTGACGCTACGATGGTAAGGACCGAGGTTAATAATTTGGAACTCTTCTCGGACTTAAAATCGGGCAACAGCTCTTTATATTTCTCGTATCTGTCCTGCTTTACGCTTTTGAGTATGATATCCTCGATTCCTTGAAATTTCATAATTGTCCACCTCCGTTTTTTAAGTTCACCGTAAGATCGACTTCTATGGTTGCGGTATCCGGATGATTATTGATAAGGTCTATGCTTATCGAATCCGTGAGAGGATATGATTTCAATGAATTTATAAAAACGCTAAGGGGAAATACGGACGTGGTATTTAGCTGGATTATGAATTGTTGCTTGGAATAAGTAAAATTGATAAAGCTGATGCCGGGAGTAGCTAAAGCGATAACGTCTTTGACCATTTTGGCTTTTGCTTTCCCCTGGTTTACTGTCGAAGTTTCCAATGTCAGCCTGTTTTGTAAATTTCTGAAGGTCGCTTCCTGTTTTTGCTGGGTATTAAGATAGGCCTGTTCGGCGATAATTTTAGAATTTAAGTCTCTTAATTGGTTGTCCAGGATAAATCTATAGATAAACGCCGACAGTGCGACCAGCTCGACGACGATGATCAGTAACCTTCCGATGGTAAGTGCCCAGTTAATGACCTGATTCGCCAATTCGTTGCTATTGGTTTTAATCAAATTAATGGATGCGGGGCCTTTTGCCATAGTAAGTCTAGTCTAAGGTTTTTTAGCCTCTTTGTCAAAGCCAAAATAGGTCAAATACGAAGCAATAATACCCGATTATTTATGTAAGGATTTCTTTTTTGCGACGGGTCCCTTTGCGCCGATTTTGGCGATAGGTTTAGCGGGCGTTTTTGTTTTTGCGCCGGGCTTGGCCAACTTACTTAACCTGGATTTTAATCTTGCTGCCTTATTCTTATGGATTATGCCCTTTTTGGAAGCCTGATCGATAAACTTTACGGCAATCCTGACCTTTTCGGCATTTTTACTTTTCTGTGCAACCTTAACTGCGTCTCTGTAAGCAATCCTGACCTTATTGTTAAGTTTTTCTCTTTTCCTGTCCTGTTTTAACTTCTTTTTGGCGGACTTTATTACTGGCATGCGGGTATTTTAGCATGCTATACTGTAAAAAACAACCGTATGCCTAAGGATTTTTTTAGGAAAAGTCTGAGTTTTCTGCTTAAACAACAAAGTAATATCTTGTCCGCTGCAGCCGTAATCATGGCTACTATTATTTTTTCCCAAATTTTAGGGCTTGTAAGACAGAGGTTACTGGTTTCAATATTCGGCGCTTCGAATACGTTGGGTGTATATCTTGCTTCAACCCGTCTTCCGGATTTTCTGTTTCAACTGATAATCACCGGTGCATTGTCATCCGCTTTTATACCGGTCTTTTCCGACTATCTGGTTAAAGGGAACGAACGGGAAGGACAAAAAGTTGCATCAACGCTTTTGACGATCAGTTTGCTGATCTTCTTACTATTCGGCCTGATATTGTTCATTTTCGCAAAAGAGTTCTCTTCGGTCATCGCCCCCGGTTTCACCCAAAGCCAGCTGGGTCTTATGGCAAGCTTAACCAGAATAGTAATTTTTGGTGAAATTCTATTTATCGTCGGAAGCTTTTTATCCGCTGTCTTACAGTCTTATAACCACTTTTTCATTCCGGGCATTGCGGCGGCATTATATAACCTTGGAATTATCATCGGAATTCTTTTTCTCTCTCCCGTTATCGGCATTTATTCGGCGGCTGTAGGAGTTGTCCTGGGAGCATTGATTTTTGTCATGGTTCAAGCCCCTCTTGTTAAAAAAATGGGCTTCTCCTTTTTACCTACATTATCTTTGGAGTTCATCCGTTCTTCGGGGGTCTGGAGCGTCTTGAAATTGATCTGGCCAAGAACTTTATCGATCGGCATAACGCAGTTGGGTACGGTAATTACCTTGACACTGGTTTCGTTTTTACAGGATCCGGGAAGAAATTACGTAATTTTTGATTATGCCCAGACATTGGCATTTGCGCCGGTTGTTTTGTTCGGCCAGGCTATCGCTCAGGCAGCATTCCCCGTTCTTTCGAAAGAAAAGGATAATCCGGAAGCATTTAAAAACACTTTTATCACCAGCTTTAACCAGTTACTTTATTTAGTGTTGCCGATCTCGGTACTTTTTTTAGTATTAAGAATTCCGATGGTCAGACTTATTTTTGGAGCGGCAAAATTCGATTGGGACGCAACCGTTCTGACGGGAAGAACTCTTGCTTTTTTCAGTATCTCGATTTTTGCACAAGCCTTAATCTATCTTGTCTCACGCGGTTTTTATGCCCTACATGATACGATATCACCGTTACTGGTAAGTGCGTTCTCGACCGCATTGATGATCCTGTTGAGCTTTGCCTTTATCTTTTACTATCATTTTGGGGTACAGAGCATCGCCTTGGCATTCTCCATCGGTTCGATAGTCAACCTTATAGTCCTATTTGTGCTGCTGGACTTAAAAGTAAAAGGTTTTGAGAGAGTGCATTTGATCATCACGACCTCAAAAATTTTTATTTCCAGCGCTTTCACCGCATTTGCACTTTATATCCCGATCAAACTTTTGGACCAGTTGGTGTTCGATACAACCAGAACGATCAACTTGATACTTTTAACCGGAATATCAAGTTTCGCCGGACTATGTATATATCTTTTCCTGACCTGGTTATTTGATGTCAAGGAAGCCGGTATGTTTATTATGATACTTAAAAAAGTCGGTGACTGGAGACAGATTTTAGGAAAGACGGAAGAAGTAATTGACATCAAACAAGTTTAACCCTTAGAATTGCTTCATGTTTTCCCAAAGCATCAGAAATTTCGCGATTATTGCCCACATCGACCACGGTAAGTCGACCTTGGCCGACCGGTTCCTGGAAATAACCAATACCGTTGCCAAAGATAAACTCAGGGAGCAGTTTTTGGACCAGAATCCGATATCACGGGAAAGGGGAATTACGATAAAACTTGCACCGGTCAGAATGGTTTATCGGTACAACGACTCGGATTATATCCTGAATCTGATCGACACTCCCGGGCATATGGATTTTTCTTACGAAGTTTCGAGAACGCTCGCCGCATGCGAAGGAGCGATTCTTTTGGTGGATGCCACCAAAGGGATTCAGGCCCAAACCGTAGCCCACTTTAACGCCGCGAAAAAGGAGAACTTATTTCTGATCCCCGCCATCAATAAGATCGATCTTCCGACCGCAAGTCCGCTGGAAGTAAAAAAGGACCTTACCGACATGTTCGGGTTTAAAGAAGAGGAGATCCATTATGTTTCCGCCAAAACCGGCGAGAACGCCGAAAATTTACTTAAGGCCGTGATCGATAGAATTCCTGCGCCGGTCGTTAACGAACAGAGCGTTTTGAGAGCTTTGGTTTTTGACGCGGTTTTTGATGAGCACCGGGGAGTAGTTATCTTTACCAAGTTGGTCGGTGGAAACGTAGGGAGAGGGGATAAGATCGAATTCATTCAAAGCAAGACAAAAGTCGATGTTTCAGAGGTGGGTGTTTTTTCTCCGTTTTTAACTCCCAAAGATAGGCTCTTAGCAGGAGAGATCGGCTATATAGTTACAGGAATAAAAGATATCAGGATGACAAGGGTCGGTGATACCGTCACAACTCAAAAACTAAAAACCGGAAACCAGCAGATAGAGGTTGAAGCCCTCCCGGGTTACCGCTTGCCAAAACCCATGGTGTTTTTTGGTGTCTATCCCAAAACCCAAAACGACTATGTTCATCTTCGTGATGCGTTGACCAGGCTTTCGTTAAACGACGGATCTCTGACGGTAGCAAACGAATATTCCGCTTTTTTAGGCAGCGGTTTTCGGGTTGGATTTTTGGGACTTTTGCATGCCGAGATAATTCAAGAACGATTGAGGCAGGAAGCAGGTATAGATCCTTTGTTAACTATGCCCAGGGTTTTATATCGCGAGGAAGGGGGAACAGTTTCCGAACCCTATATGGCACTGACCATTTTTACTCCATCCCCTTACGTCGGGGCAGTGATGACGGTAGCGCAGAGTAAGCAAGGAAAACTTTTGGACATGGTATATCACAAACAAAATGCAATTTTAAAATACGAAATGCCTTACTCGATGTTTATCCGGGGACTAACCCAGGAACTTAAAAGTGTTTCCCAGGGGTTTGCCAGTATCGATTATGAAATCACCGGTTATAAAACGGCAAATCTTATAAAAATGGATATACTAATAAACGGTGACCCTATCGACGTTTTGTCGGAGTTGGTTTATAGGGATGAAGCGGAACGTCTCGCACGGGAAAAAATAGATAAACTTAAAATATTCCTGCCAAGGCAACAATTCAGGCAAATCATTCAGGCGGCGATCGGGGCAAAGATTTTGGCAAGGACGGAAATACCCCCATTTCGAAAAGATGTTCTGGCAAAAATGTCCGGGGGGGATAGGACCAGAAAGGATAAACTTCTGGAGGCGCAGAAAAAAGGGAAATCGCGCATGTCAAGCGTATCAAAAGTGGAAATCCCGCAAAAGGCTCTTTTATCGATGCTTGAGACCCGATAAAGTTCCACTTGACAACTTTCTTTATTTTTTCTAAAATAGCACTCTAGTTATCTGACTGATATTATTTTTTTATGGCAAAGAACAAAATTATTCCGCTTTTCGACAATGTTTTAATAAGGCCTATCGAGGCCGAGGAAAAGACTTCTTCGGGAATAATTCTTCCCGATACCGCAAAAGAAAAACCGCAGATGGGAGAAATTATAGCGGTCGGGCCGGGAAAAATTACACCCAAAGGAGACAAAGAGCCAATAGTGGTTAAGGTCGGACAAAAGGTCATGTATAAGAAATGGGGAGGACAGGAAATTAAGGTAGACGGCGAAGAAATGATGCTGGTTGAGCAAAAAGATATCCTGGCGGTGGTAGAATAAAATATGGCAAAACAGATCAAATATTCAAAGGAAGCAAGAGAAAAACTTAAAAGCGGAGTCGATCAATTGGCAAACGCAGTAGTCACAACCCTGGGGCCAAAAGGTAGAAATGTCGCTTTGGACAAAAAATGGGGAGCGCCTAACGTTGTCCATGACGGTGTGGCGGTTGCAAAAGAAATCGAGCTTAAAGATCCGTTCGAGAACATGGGGGCACAACTTATAAAAGAGGCAGCGTCAAAGACCTCGGATGTCGCGGGAGACGGGACCACAACCGCAACGCTTCTGGCCCAGTCGATTATCAATAAAGGTTTTGATAAAGTGAATTCCCAGGGGAAGTTTAAAGTAAATCCGATGATCATGAGGATGGGAATGGAAAAAGGAGTTTCGGAAATCGTCGGGAAAATAAAAGAAATGGCGGTTCCGGTAAAGGAAAGCGATGTCGCCAAAGTGGCTACCATTTCCGCCCAGGATGTGGAAATCGGTCAGAAAATTGCCGAGGCGATGCAAAAGGTCGGCAAGAACGGTGTGGTAACGGTCGAGGAAGGAAGAGGAACCGAGCTTTCGGTCGATTATAAAGAAGGCATGGAATTCGATAAAGGGTATGCTTCGGCTTATTTTGTGACCAATCCGGATAAAATGGAGGCGGAAGTAGATGAACCGTATATTTTAATTACCGATAAAAAGATCTCTAATCTTCAGGAGCTTTTGCCTTTTCTTGAAAATTTGGTTAAGGTTTCCAAGAACTTGGTGATAATCGCCGATGAGATAGAAGGCGAAGCGTTGGCGGTCCTGGTTTTAAACAAACTAAAAGGTACCTTCAATGCCTTGGCGGTTAAGGCGCCGGGATTTGGTGACAGACGAAAAGAAATGCTTGAGGATATCGCGGTTCTGACCGGAGGGACAGTCATCTCCGAAGATACAGGCAGAAAATTTGAAAGCGTGACCATTGAAGATTGCGGAAGAGCCGATAAGGTTTGGTCAGATAAAGATAATACCAGGATTATTGGCGGGAAAGGTGATCCGAATGACCTTAAAGCCAGGGTCGCTCAAATAAAACGGGCGATCGATGAGACGACCTCCGATTTTGACAAAGAAAAGTTACAGGAAAGATTGGCGAAGTTGTCGGGGGGTGTTGCCGTAATTAACGTCGGCGCAACCACCGAAATCGAAATGAAGGAGAAAAAGGAGAGGGTTAATGACGCCGTGGCCGCCACCAAAGCGGCATTGGAAGAAGGAATTGTACCTGGCGGAGGCGTAGCTTTGTTAAGAGTGAGAAAAGTTTTGGAAAAATTGTTAAAAAATACAACGATCACCGAAGATGAAAAAGTTGGAATTAGTATTTTACACGACTCGTTGGAAGAGCCCATCAAAAGGATAGTGGCAAACGCGGGGGTAGAGCCGATGCCTGTACTTAGGAAAGTAGAAGCCTCCAGGGAAGAGGATTTCGGGTTTAACGTGATGACCATGGCATACGGATCGATGCTTAAAGCAGGCATCATTGATCCCGCTAAGGTGACGCGTTCGGCGCTACAAAATGCCGTATCGGTAGCAATGATGGTCTTAACTACGGAAGCATTGGTTACGGATATTCCCGAGGAAAAGAAAGAACCTCCGATGGGAGGCGGAATGCCGGGAGGGATGGATTATTAATTCTATGGCGGCAGTTTCGGAGGTTTTGCATTCAAATTCTGCCCACACCGTCATTAATTGTCCAGCTTTGGAAAGAGTAAGGTTGGTCGAGGATGTAAAAGCCACGGGAAGAATAACTTTTTTCCCCGAATCGATCGGTTGCGCGGCCGGGCTGGTTCCTAATTTAACTATCGCTAAGGAAGGTATCGTTTGCAAAGGTAGGCCTTGCCGGACAGAGTAAATTTAAGCTTTGCTTATAAAGCCGCTTGTCGAAGCGGTTTTTTTGTGACTGAATTTAGGATATAATTATAATCTCAAGATATGAAAAAACTCCTTTATTTTATTTTGACCATAGTTGCCGCTGTCTTGGTCTTTTCCGTAATTTTATTTCTGTTCGTCGAAAATAAAGGTAAGGGCGCTTTACAAATTACCGCAAGCGTTACCGCCAACGTATATCTGAACGGGAAGCTGGTAGGTACTACCCCTTTCTGTAAATGCGAGCAGAAGGATTTGCTTACCGAGGGCGATTATACCCTAAAACTCGTCGCGAAGTCGGGAAATTTTGACCCTTTTGAACAAATGATCACGATCGCACCGAACGCTTTAACGGCAGTTGATAAGAACTTTGCCCAAAGAGGATTTGGTAATGCGAGCGTCATAAACTTAAGTCAGGTCCAAGATTCAAAAGTCGCCCAACTCTTGGTTGTGACCTTTCCCGGAAAGGCACAAGTCTATGTAGATAATAATTCAAAAGGCGAGAGTCCCGTTTGGATTAAAGACATCGGTGTGGCGGATCACAACATAAAGATTTCAAAAAGCGGGTATCAAGATAAAATTGTCAGAGTCAGGACGGTTTCGGGTTTTAAACTTAATGCCGTAATTTACTTGGGACTAAATCCCGTTGCCACGTCGGGAGCATCTTGGGGAGCTCTTCCTTCGAACAAAACCCAAACTGTGACCATCCTTAATACCCCGACCGGATTCTTAAGAGTCAGGGATCAGGCTTCGTTAAATAGTAACGAAATCGGTCAGGTTAAACCCGGGGAAACTTATAATTTGTTAGATGAGCAAAACGGATGGTATCAGATCGAGTTCAATAATCAAAAAGGCTGGATTAGCGGCCAGTATGCCCAAAAAAACGGTTAGGAAACAAAATAGATCAAAAAGATTACCAGTAGTACCCAAAAAGAAACGGTAGCCAACAACGGCTTATCGGAAAAAAGAACTTTTTCCGGGCTTTCTCCTTCATCCTTTTCGTAGATATCTTGTATGTATCTCATTAATCCATAAACCACCGGTACTATCGTAATCATCAACCATTTTCTCTGCAAAAATGTGGGCAGAAAATCAGGCATCAAGCTGCTGATAGATAGTTTAAATCCTCCCGGATTTTCCAAAAAAGTAAACAGGGAATAAGAGATAAAGGTTGAGGTTGCAAAAACCGAAGCATATACATCCAATAATTTCTCTGAATAGTGCGAAAGGGCGTTGCGGGTTTCTGCGATATTTGATTCCTTGTTTCTTGATAGTAAAGTCAATTCGGACCTTCGCTTGCCTATTGCCAGGAATAAAGATATAGAAATTGTCGTAAGCAACAACCAAACGGAGATGTGGTATCCGCTCGCAAATTCTCCGGCATAAACCCTTAAAATATAACCGGCTGCGATGACAAGGATATCAATAACGGCAAGCCCCTTTAGGTAGCTTGAGTACGAAAATTGTATCAGTAAGTAAACGATCGAGATCGCAAAAAAACTGGGAGTGATTGTCGCCGCGACGGCAAGTGACCCAAGCATTAAAATTAACGCAAGCCCCCCCGCCAGCGGTATTGGTACGTCATTATGTGCGATAGGCCTGAACTTTTTGAAAGGATGGAGCCTGTCCTTATTGGCATCGAAAATGTCGTTGATTATGTACGTCGAACTGGCCAGTCCGCAAAAAACAAAGAAACTTAATAAAACATTGGCAAAGACAGGAGGATTGAATAGTTGTCCGGCAAAGGTGATCGCGGCGAATACGGCGAAGTTCTTTATCCATTGCCTCGGTCTGACCAATCGGATAATGTTATAAATTAACTTTATCATTCTGTCTGTTTATCATTAGGTGCAAAAACAGTATTGCTCCACCTACCAGAATTAATAACATTATTATCGCAAAGAGCTTACCCTTACTTGATAGAAACAGCGATATTGCGCCTAATATAGCAGAAACCAACCAATAAAACAACGCTATTTTCCTTTGGCTTAAACCTAAGCTTAACAATAAATGATGCAAATGTTTTTTGTCGTGCCAAAAAGGTGATTTCCCGGAGAATAGTCTCCGAACAATAGTGAAAAGACCGTCGGTCATCGGCACCCCCATTACCAAAATTGCCGTAGCAAGTTTTGCTCCGGACATAATCGACGCAACCGCCAGTAAGAGATAAATGCTGGTCGCTCCGTATCCGGGGAAAATCTTGGCAGGATAAAAGTTAAATATTAAAAAACCCAACGATGCACCGGCGATAATAAAAGAAAGCGTTGCCGCCGTTGCGGCATTTAGGTCCAATGGATAAAATCTTAAACTTAATACGCCGATGATTATTGCCGATATCGCGACGATGCCCGGCATTTGACCATCAACTCCTTTACTCCAGTTCAACATATTCATTACCCAAACTATCCAGAGAACTGCGATGACATCGGATAGGAAAGGAACCGACAAAGCTTGTGAAAAAGGCAGATGGAAATGGTTTAAAAATAATATTCCGCCAAACGGATTCGTAATAAACGGTATTGTTGCGCCCATTAATACTACCAGTACTGCACAAACGATATTTACCAAAAAACGAAAATACGGGGAAAGATCGAATTTATCGTCCAATACGCCTATCACAAGCGAGATAAAACCGGCGATCAATGCCGATACCATTATTTTATCCATGGGTAAAAATACAAGACTGCCAACGAACGCCCCCAAAAATAACGGAATCCCTCCTCCTCTTGGGGTAGGTTTCTTATGTATTATTGCGGGATGTTTATGTTTCGACGGGTCATCTATCACTTTAAATTTTTTTAAAAAATGTAACGCCAGCGGGGTTGATGCGACTGTCACCAGAAACGATAACAATAAAGGGAAGAATACGATTTGAATTAAATTTTCCATTAAATAACTACCAAAATTGTCCGTACAATAAAAATCAGATTGATGATCGATAGTAACAATGTAGTAGATGCCAATATCCTGGCGATCAAAGGATTTTTACTGTAGATGGAAACCGAAATGATAAAGTTTAAAAGGAATATAAGAGCAAAGACCACCATGGTTATAAAAATTCCCGGAGTCTCCGTAAATCTCTGGTTACCCCACGGCAACTGATTGAACATCGGGATAAACGGCGGCAATGCTTTGTAATTAATGAGGATATAAATTACGGTTATGATGCTCAAAAAAAGACTCATCAAATAACCCCGTAAAGTAATCCTATCCGATTTAATATTACTTAAAAGATTTTGCATATATGCTCACACCCCCTATGTTCATTTTTAAGTAGTACGAATTTAGGGAAAACGGGTACGAAGGGGCATTAGGCATTGTCACAATAAACTGCGGTTTCTCTCTTTTAAGCCCATCCAGAGTGTTGCTTAATCCGTCTTTATAGCCCGTGATATGATAGGCGACCGTGTATCTGCCCGGAGGCAGTTCGTGCAGGAGAAAATATACCTGGGGATTATTGCCCCAAAGAAAGGTACTTTTATCTGAATTGCCATGTGAAATGATATAGTCTGCAATTTCATAATTTAGGGGAGTACTTCGATCAAAAAAACTTTGATATGCGGTGACGGTCTTGTTGGTTGTCAAAAATGAAAAGAAGTTTTGATAATAGGATAATATTTTTGTGTAAAATGTAAAATTTAAGACGACTATAATAAAGGTCGCAAAAGTAAAAATTCCGGCCAGTTTGGAAAACCGTTTATTAAGCGCGAATAGTCCAATGATCAAGCAGAAGCTGGGCAATAAATTCAATACGTAATGTGTGTAGGGTCTTTGCGAAAAAAATGCGTTGAACATGGAAAACGCCAGCCAAACCGATACGAAAATAAAATTCTTGTCGAATGTTTTTCTTTTCCAAAAAAAGAAAAGTAAAAATGAAAGAAGCAAGGAAAGCTTTAAAAGCAACAATCCCTGGGGAATTATGAACGTATTTCCGTAACCGACATAACCGACGTTATTAAAAAGAACAGCTCTTAGGAAATAGGATAAGGCACCTTTAACGGTAAAGAATATGGTCGTTAGTAATATCGGTACGGCAAAGAAAAGGGTGTAAGTGCCCAGTTTTATCAGTTCGTTTTGGATATAATGTTTTTTAAGTGTATCCTTTATTTTTTCCGGAAGGTCCAGAAATATAAGAAAAACAAAAAAGGCCGCAAAGTCGAATACAGCAACTACTTTCAGCAGAAACGAGATCCCCAAAATTAACCCCGACAGGGCGATCAACGGCAATCTTCGTTTCGCGGATTTTTCCTTAATGGAGACCAGGATCAAGATCGCAGCGATAATATTGGGTAAAAGCATAAAATTTTCGGCATTAGCGATATTGCCTTCGATTAAAGGTAATCCGAACAGTACCGCAAAGACGGCAGTGGCAAGATATACCGGTTTAAGTGAGGAAAGGACCCTTTTGGCCAGGACATAAAAAGCCCATACAGCAACTAGTCCGAAAATCAGCGACAGTAACCTTATGCCGAAAAGGTTGGAGTTCACAAAGCTATAAAGCAAATATAAAAGCGGGGGTTTATTGTCAAATATATCACGGTATAATAGTCTGCCTGCGTTAATCCCCATTCCCAGTACCTGATAAACCCCTTCGTCTCCATACCATTCCGGTTCAAAAAGAGATGGAAGTCTTAACAGGAAAAATAAAAATGAGATACCGATTAAAAACCAGAAACTAAAACTTTTTTCAAGCTTTGCCAGCATCTTCATAATTAAAGTTTTTCGGTCACTTTGTATTCTAATCTTTTACCCAGCATCAACTGGGTGTGTGAAATCAGGGCGGGAAGTGCAGAAAGAAAAAACCCAACAATAGGCAACAGTATGAATTCCAACGGGAATAATAACTGTTTCTTTTTGCTGGTTCTGTACCTTAATGAACGCTGTCTGTAATCTATGACAATCATTCCAAAAGTGGCCAATAGACAAAGGGTCAAGATAAGCCCGGCCAGACGCGGCAGATTATAGCCAAGCGTTGTTCTTGCAAATGAAGGATTGACAAAAGGCATGATATTCGCTGCCACTGTTATTATAAACCAATTCACCGGCCACAAAAAGTGATCGACCAGGACATTATAGATCATGATCGTTTTTCTTAGGAAAGGAACATTTGGAACCGTTAGCCACCATTTGATAAAGAGGCCGTCATCCGATGCGCCCCAACTCCATCGTCTTTCCTGCTGGTATTTATTATTAAGTGTCCTAAAGTAAGAAGATGAAAGCGGAGCATCCATAGATGTCTTTAAGAAGATCGGTTCCATGTAAACCTGTCCTTGTTTTTTGAAAAATGCCTTGAAAAAAATTCTGTAGTCCTCGGGTATCACATCCGTATCCCAGTATCCGATCTCATGCAATAATTTCAGCGATAAAGAATAAGTAGAATTGGAGATCAGTCTATCTTTTTGTACCAGCAGGGCGGTTCTCCACAGGCTTCCGAAGAAGGAAATGATGCGAATAGCGGCAGGCACCTGCCAGAAGTTGTTGTAATTCACGTTTGCGGATTGCCAGAATTTTAAATACTTGTGCTTATCCGTTAAAAACGCAAAAGTAAGGTAGGAAAAATATTGTGGATCAAAGATCGAGTCGGCATCCACGGAAGAGATGGTTGCATATTCATAATCTATTTTCCCGCTACGAACCAACCGTTTATAGGCCATTTTCCCTCCATAAGCTTCGTTTGATGATTTTCCTTTTACCTCACCCTTGATATCGGGATGGAAGGTTGCAAAAATGTCGCCGAACTTATCCTTATATTCCCTGATTAACGCTTCCGCCCGTTCACTGGCTTCGGGTTCCCTTTTTTCCATCGCCAGGACGACATAAATTCTTCGAGTCGGAAAGGTCTGGTCAGCAAGACTGCGTAAGGTTTCCCTTATTTTTTCCGTGGTTTCTTTATAATTAGGGATCACGGCGATATGGGTTACGTTCTCGAAATTTTCCAACGGTTTTGCATTTTCCAACCAATTCTCTTTTTCAGCCTGCTTGATTTTTCGGGAGGCGACAAAGGCGGTTAAGACCAGGGAGAAACTTCGATAGAACCAATAAACGTCAAAAAACAGGATGAAGTAGGTTACTACCAGGGGAATAATGTACGAACCCCACACGGGGAAAAGGATCAACGACCACGAAAAAAAACCGGGCAGCATTTCCAGCGCCCGCTTGGACTTTAGAGGATAGCGGTTGAAGATTTTGTTAAAAAAGTCGGTCATATTTTAAACAAGTTACGTACGTTTTCGGTCGTAATTTTTTCTACTTTTTCAAAAGGGGCATTTTTAATTTTGCCTATAAATTCGCCTACAATTATAACATAGGACGGTTCATTTCTGCCACCACGATAGGGAACAGGTGTTAGATACGGCGAATCGGTTTCGCAAACGATTCGATCAAGCGGCGTAAGGCTTATAAGCCGCGCGGATTCTACCGTCTCGCCCGGCGCCAAGCCCTTATAGGTTATATTTCCGTCGTAACCGACATAAAAACCAAGCTCGAGCAAATTTTTCAATACGTCTTCGGTTGAGGCAAAGCAGTGAAACATACCGGGCGTTTTACGTAAAAGATTTTTGTGGTGTTTTAGAATTTCGATAACATCTTTTCCCGCATGACGGTTGTGGATCTGAAGAGGAAGCTCGAGTTCGTGAGCCAGCTGAATTTGGGCTTCAAAAACCTTCGCCTGTATTTTGGGATCGACGACGTCGTTAGATGTATAACTGTAATAATCCATCCCGATTTCGCCGATGCCTATAACTTTGTCATTTTTTCCCAAGTTTATTAATTCTTTTTCCCAATCGTTTTCCAGTTTGTCCGCGTGATACGGGTGAATACCGATCACCGCGTAGAGGTTCTCATGATTGTTTGCCAGCTCTACCGCTTTTCTGCTGGATTCAAGACTTGTCCCGACATTTATTATTTTTTCAACACCCTTTTGACCGGCCCTTTTAATTACGTCATCAATATCGTTTTCAAACGCGTGGAAATTTAGATGGCAATGAACATCGATCATAAACACAAGGGCAAAGATCATTCAAACATAAAAACTGTCTTTACCGTGATTTCTTATCTTTAGACTCATTAGTTTAGGGGAAGCAGTGCTTAACATTATCAAGCCGGGTTTATTCGGAATGGCTGTTGCGGGGTTGGCAGCCGGACCGGCCGAAGTCGTGGTAGTAGTGTTTACGAATGTAAAAAACGGATTTAAGAAAAAAGTTGCGAAAAGAAAAGTGAGCAGCTCTAAAAGCCTATTCATTGAATTAGTTTAGCACAAAATTTTACTGCTCCCAAGGAAATTCTTCGCGTCCGAAATGTCCGTAGACCGAGGTCGGAAGATAAATCGGTCGTTGTAAATCCAGATCCCGGATAATTCCCGAAACTGAGGTGTCCAAGATCTTTGACATGTAACTTCTGATAATTTTAACAGAAGTTTTTTCCGTTCCGAAGGTTTCAACCTCCAGCATAACCGGCTTTTTCGCTCCGATAAAATATGCCAGTCTGACCTCTGCTTTATCGGCCAGACCTTCCCTGACGATATGTTTTGCCAAGTATCTTGCGGCATAGGCTCCCGACCTGTCGACTTTGGTAGGGTCTTTGCCGGAGAAAGCTCCGCCGCCAACTCTGGCATAACCTCCATAAGTGTCGACGATAATTTTTCTTCCTGTAAGTCCGGCGTCGGATGCCGGTCCCGGCATGTGCCAAACGCCGGTGCCGTTGACTATGAAATCCTTTTTCGAAACTCTGAAGCCGAATTCATCCAATACTTTTTGAACGACCTCTTTGAATAAATAATTTTTTACTTCGTTTAACGTTTTATCTTCGTCATGCGGTACGGCGATCACAACCTGTCTTATTTTTTTAGGTTCATTGTTCCTGTATTCAATGGAAACCTGGGTCTTGCCGTCCGGACGAAGAAAGGAAAAATCATTCATTTTAACCTCATCCAGTTTTTGGGCAAGCTTGTGGGCGATGGCTATCGGCATGGGCATTAAGGTCTTGGTTTCTTTGCAGGCAAAACCGAACATCATTCCCTGATCTCCCGCGCCCCCCGTTTCGACCCCTTCATAAATTTCCGGCGATTGTTCATGGATGTCAATATCTATCGGAGAAAGGTAAGTAAAGTTGAACTGCGGATCGGTGTATCCAAGGTCCTTGATCCTTTTCCGGGCGATTTTCTCATAGTCTATTTTGGCAGAAGTCGATACCTCGCCTACGATGATCACCTTATTAAACGCCACCATGGTTTCGATTGCGGTCCGTCCGCTTCGGTCGTGTCGAAGAACTTCGTCTAAAAGCGCGTCGCTAATCGAGTCGCAGATTTTGTCCGGATGTCCGGCGCATACAGATTCGGATGTAAACGTATAATCCATAAAAAAACCTCTCCTTCAAGGAAAGGTATCCGACTTGTCTTAAGGCGTTTTAGCTTTAAGACCTCATCTTCCTTCCCGGAATGGCACCGTTAGTCTTTCGGTTGCCGTCCTGTCGGTACATAACAGGATCTCTTGATGAATTAATGCCCGCTCTGTTTTAAGGCATTTTCGCAAGCTGCTTTGGTGGTCGGATCAGCAATTTGACTGCACGGGTCTGCGGCGGGGGTGGTCTGCGTTTGAACCTGCGATGTCCCGGTCGTTTTTGGCGCCATCAGGGAGGTTATGTCGGTGAATTTGACGTTGGTCGGTAAGGTGAACAGCGAAGGATCGACGTTCCATGGAGAGCAGCTGTAATTTACTTTCTGGTTTGGATCTACATACTGTGATGCCTGTTTGTTTTGGGCAAGCTGTTCCAAGGATACGGTCATCTTTACTCCTGTCGACAGAGTACCGCCCCAAATGTAACTGGTGTTGCCCTCTTTTATCATGCTGGTTTGTTGAGTATTACCGCCGCTGGTTACGCTGAAATCCGCTCTGATATTTTGCCCGCTCACGTATACGGTTCCGGCCGTGGCGCCGTTGGCAACTTCGGTTTTAAAGGTGCAGCGTAAATTCTTTCCCATTTTAACCAGATCGAGTAATGATTCTGCGGTTTGCTGAGGTGTTTTTGTCGGTTGGAGATTGGTTTGGTTAGCGGTCTTTTGGGAGTTGCCCGTACTTTTATGCAACAACATATATCCTCCGCCGCCGGCCAATAGCAATATGATGATTACAACTAAAGCAATTACTAAATTTTTGTTGGTCATTACGCTTAATATAGCACTAATTTAACGTATGTCAATAATTGATTTTAATCAAATTTTCAGCTTCTTTTCCCATTTGATGTTACCGATCAATATTACGATCGCAAAACCTGAAAGCTCAAACAACAGTATGCCCAGGTTGGAGATATGGTTTGAAAAAACGTCTTCGATTTTCATATATACAATATGTGTCGCGGTAACCCAAAAAAAATAACTAAAAAGTCTGCCGATAAAAAAGCTGGCAGCCAAAATCGAAATTTTCATTCTTGTTAAGCCCGCCGTAATATAAACATAGTTTGAGGATATCGGGAAAAAAGCGTAAGTTAAAAAAAGGGGAATGGAAAGTCTCCTTTTTTTATCCAAAAATCTTCCGAGCGAATCGTAATTTTTCAATATTTTCTGGGAGAAGATTTTTCTGAAGTGTCGTTTGGAAATAAAATATAATGTTATCCTTCCCAGAGTTGCAAAAACAGCTCCTACGACAACCGTTGGCATAAGCGGGGTATGGAGGTGGATATAATAGAATGCGAGCACGATCCACGTGGGCGGCATGAGTGCGGGGACAACGTTGATGCAATAAACAAGTATCGCCAGTAAGCTAAGAATTACCAGATATTCCATAAAACTATTAAATAATTCTCGGAAACAAAGGTTTACCCGAAATGATCTCCGGCGCTTCGAACTGGTTTTTGATTATTTCCGCGGTATCGGGCATAAACGGAATTATCAAGATCGCAATCTCCTGGATTTGTTCTACCGCATGTGCCAAAACGCTTTCGATATTTTGCAGTTTTTTATCACCTTCGGGCAATTTTAGTAATTCCCAGGGTTTTTCTTCGTTGATATACCTGTCAAGATTTGTGATTTTTTCCCAGACGAGGCTTAGGGTTTCGTTAAATTTATATTCCGAGATCAACCTGTCATAGCGTTTCTTTTCCATAATAATATGTCCGCTTTTTCGGGTCGAGGTTTGTCTGAATCTGGCGGTTTCACAAAGTTTGGCAACGCGGGCCACCAGGTTACCCAGACCGTTGGCCAAGTCGCCGTTATATGCCTGCACCAATTTTTCTTCCGAGATATCACTATCCTCGGTCAAAACCGTGTAACGCAGAAGGTAATACCTTAGCGCATCCGCTCCGTATTTATCGACCCAGTCCGAAGGGCGGATGATGTTACCTAAAGATTTACTGATTTTTTCTCCGTTTAGTGTCAGAAATCCGTTCACCAGAATTGTTTTGGGCGGTTCTATGCCGGCCGACCTAAGCATTGCCGGCCAAAGCAACGAATGCCATCTTAAATTGTCTTTTCCCAAAATATGTACATCTGCCGGCCAAAATTTGGCAAAGAATTTATTGTTCTCCAGGAATCCTACCCCGGTTAAGTAATTTATCAGCGCGTCAAACCAGACATAGATCACCTGATCGGGATCGCCGGGTACCGGAATTCCCCAGCTGAAATTTGTCCTGGAGATCGGGATATCGTTTATCTCTTTAGCGAAGCTTAGCATTTCGTTCGCGCGATGGCGGGGAAAGATGAATTCCGGATTATTTTTGATGTGCCCGATCAGGAAATCTTTATATTTGGACCAGCGGAAAAAATAATTTTCTTCCGAAATTTTCTTTATGACAAGATTCGGGTGTAACGGGCATCTGCCTTTTACAAGTTCCTTTTCGGTGTAATATGCTTCACAACCTTCACAGTAAAGCCCCGTATATCTATCCAGGTAGATGTCTCCGCTTTTATTAACCCTTTTCCAGATCTCCTGGGCAACTTTTAAGTGGTCAGG
Organism: Candidatus Levyibacteriota bacterium; assembly: GCA_027334565.1. Lineage (GTDB taxonomy): Bacteria > Patescibacteriota > Microgenomatia > Levybacterales > UBA12049 > DAHWUP01. The sequence continues at coordinate 96,072 of DAHWUP010000004.1, forward strand.
ATCGGTGGTACGAATGAACCGGTCGTATGAGATATTTAATGAATCCTGTTGTCGTTGGTCAGTTTTCGCAATTTTATCGGCGAACGCTTGGGTATCAAGTCCTGCTTCTTTGGCCGCTTTCTCAGCCTTTTGTCCGTATTCGTCGGTTCCGGTCAGAAAAAAAACGTTTTCCTTGCCAAGCTTTGTACGGTAATAGCGCGCCAAAACGTCGGCAGCGATTTTTTGGAACGCATGGCCTACGTGAATTGTATCGTTCACGTAATCGATTGCGGTAGTAATATAGAACTTATTCATAGCCAGGGAAATTATATCAGAATTATTTCCGTTTGACGAAAAAAAGCTCAAGGCAGCCGAATAAAATGATCAACATCACCAAAAAAAACGGGTGCGTCAGCCCGCTTAACCTTAGCAACAAGTAAGTAGCTGCAAAGAATCCCGCAAACAGCCCCCGTCTTCTGCTGGCAAAAAGGACGTCAAACAAAAAATAGAGGAAAACAAACAGTAAAACAAAAAAAACAGGGATGATTTGAAGGCTATAGTTATAAATTGAAAATTGAAAATCCGGCGGATAGTTAATTATTAAATACATCAAACATCCAAGGGACACGAAACCGAGTAAAAGTTCGAAAAAACTCCTTTTCTTCCTTCGCATGAGTTAAGTTTAGCACAAAGGGTATGCGAGCGACCCTTGACAGTCGGCTTTCGCTATCCTACTATATCTCCAGGGGAGAGATATCCTTCGGCAGTTTGGGAATTTTAATATGGCATACAGACCGAAAAGTGTACAAGAGAGAATTTCGCACCGCTTAAAGATTTCCAAAGGTCAGCTTGAAAAAGTCATTCAGATGGTCGAAGATGACAAGTACTGTATAGATATTTTGCATCAGTCGCAGGCAATCCAGGCCGCACTCAGGCGGACTGACTCGATCATCTTGGAAAACCATCTGAAGACCTGCGTTGCCGATTCGTTCAAAAAAGGCAACAAGAACGAAGCGATCAAAGAAGTGATGGAAGTTTTTGCAAAATATGAATAAAAGACTTTTGATTTTAGGTACCGCTTTCATTTCGTTATTTTTCCTGCCCGTTAAAGCCGATGCCCAAATGACGGGTTGGGGTTATCAAAATCAGAATCCTTTGACACAAACAGAGATTCAAAACGAGCAGAATATGCAGAATGCGGGACAGCAGATTTGGCAAAACCTGCAGTCGGGAACCGTTACCTGTCAACAGCTGACAACCGATGACTTCGAAAAATTAGGCGAATATTTTATGGGTCAGGCCGCCGGAAGCACGCAAAATCACGTTTACTGGGATCGCGGGATCGAGAACATGATGGGCGTTACGGGAGACACAAATATGCATATTGCCTGGGGAGAGAGGGGCAGCGGCTGTCTTGCCGATGCGGCAATTCCCTCCAACACGCCTTCATATTTTTGGAGGATGATGGATCACTATAATCAGGATCGGTACCCGAATCAAACTTCAACTTCAAGCGGCAATAATTCAAATACAGAAAGAGGAGGTGATTACAACATGATGTGGGGATACGGTGCCGGAGGCGCCGCCGGATGGGGGGCTGGCTTCGGAGTTTTCTGGTTTATAACTTGGCTGGTGGTTTTGGTTGATCTGATCCTTCTCGGGGTCTGGCTTTTTAAAAAAATTCAAGATAAAAAATAAACCGTAAATGCAAATTTTATTGATTTTTCAAACAATATTTTTTATGTTGTGTGAAATTTTTTGGCCGCTTGCGTTAGGGTTTTTATTATCCGCTATCATCCAGGCTTTGGTTTCCCATAGACAAATGGCTTCGGCACTGGGTAAAGATACGCCCAAATGTTTTACGCTGGCAACTTTGTTCGGAGCCGCCTCAAGCTCATGTTCTTACGCAGCGGTCGCTTTGGCCCGTTCAATTTTTCGAAAAGGAGCGACTTTTACCAATTCAATGATTTTTGAGCTGGCTTCCACAAATTTGGTGTTTGAGCTGGCGATAGTTCTTCTGGTTTTCTTGGGATGGCAATTCGCCTTGGCAGAATTTTTGGGCGGGATATTGATGGTTGTTATCGTTTCCTTTATTTTTAAAATTTCACTTTCCGAACAAATGACCGAAAATGCCAGGAAACAAAGCGGGGAAGGCCTTGTCGGTAAAATGGAAGGCCATGCCGAAATGGACATGAGTTTATCCGGGGGAAAATTGTTTTCCAAACTGTTCTCAAAACAGGTTATGACTTCGGTCAGTCATTATTTTGTGGCGGACGTCTATTCGATCTGGCAGGATATCGTTTTAGGGCTTGTTATTGCCGGAGTTTTGGCAGTATTGGTACCGCATTCTTTCTGGCAGGTGTTCTTTTTCACCAACGATCCGAAAATCTCTTTCATCGAAGGACCGCTGGTCGGACCGTTGGTGGCAATAGTTTCTTTTGTTTGTTCGGTCGGTAATATCCCTTTGGCGGCAGTTCTTTGGGCGGGAGGGATAAGCTTTGGCGGGGTTGTAAGTTTTATTTTTGCGGACCTGATCATCCTTCCGATTTTAAATATTTACCGGAAATATTACGGCACAAAAGTGATGTTATATATCCTTGGAGCTTTTTATGCCACCATGGTTTTGGCGGGATATCTTGTCGAAATAATTTTCTCATACCTTAATCTGATACCCGTGAAAAGGAGTCTTTCCGTTTTTGCCCAAGGGATACAACTTAATTACACAAGTATTCTGGATGTAATTTTCATCATCATCTCGCTCATGCTTTTAGCAAGATTTCTAAGAACCGGCGGGCCGATGATGCTAAGGCACATGGAACATTCGGGTCATTCCTAAAAAGACCGGATGACTTTTTAGGCAAAAGTATTTTGATATAATCGTTTTCGTGAAGTTGATTCAATTGAACATATGGGCCGGAATGGTCTATAAGCCGCTGATAAAATTTGTCAAAGACAATAAAAACGTTGATATCTTTTGTTTTCAGGAAGTTACCAACGGCGACGAGCTGGCGGAACACGTCAAGGCGGGCAACAAAAATATGCTTAAAACCTTGATGAAAGTTTTAAAACACTTCAATTTTTATTATGCCCCCTATCAGGGAAACGAGGTAGGCCTGGCCACGTTTATCAATAAAAAAATTGCTGTCGATAGATATGAAGAGAGTTTTGTTTATAGATGGTATGGCGCAATGATCGGAAAGGATATAAGTACCCTTGGACGAAACATTCAGTTAATCGAGATCATCAAAAATGGGCAAAAATATTCGGTAATCAATTTCCATGGTCTTTGGAACGGGCAGGGAAAGTCGGATACCAATGACAGACTTGATCAATCAAGAAACGTAAAGAAAGTAATGGATAAGGCGAAAGGCAAAAAGATTTTGGTAGGTGATTTCAACCTGTTACCCGACACGAATAGTCTTAATATCCTTGAAAAGGGTATGAGAAATTTGATCAAAGAGTTTAACATCAAAGATACCAGAGGCGAGCTTTATGAAAAAGAACTTAGATTTGCCGATTATGCTTTGGTTTCGCCCGATGTTATGGCTTTGGATTTTAAAGTACTGAACGAAAAGATCTCCGACCATCTGCCGCTATATTTGGAATTTGAGTAATTTTTTAAGGTCTACTCTTTAATCGTAAAAAACGATCCCTTGAACTCGAGCGACGTCGAAAGAATCAATATATAATTTCTCGAAAATTAGGTATTGACAAACAATTAGCAGTTATGATATCTTACTGCTAATCCTTCGAAAACATCAGGACTCTAGATTCTGGTATATCTTAGGGTTTACCTCGATACGTCGTATCAAAAAATGCGGAAGAGATTGGTATTCTGCTCTACGCGTATCTTGGAAATTTATCGATAAATTTTATGCATGATTTAACAGCAAGGCAGGTCGAGATCCTAAAAAGTTTAATCGAAGAGTACATCGAAACGGCGGAAGCGGTAGGTTCCGAGACCTTGGAGAAAAAGCATAATCTCTCGGCAAGTCCTGCGACCATCCGGAACGAGATGGTCAGGCTTACCACTTTAGGATACCTAAAAAAACCGCACATATCGGCAGGAAGAGTTCCTACGCCTTTGGGCATGAAGTTTTACGTAAAACAGCTCATGAAGGAAAAGGAGCTCTCGACGGCGGAGGAGGTTTCACTAAAGGAAAAAGTGTGGGACCTTCGGGAAAAAGAGAGGGACTTTTTAAAAGAAGTCACCCGGGCTTTGGCGGAAAGGACCAAAGCGTTGGCGGTAACCGCAACCAACGAGGGGGATATTTTCTGCGCGGGTTATGCCAACATTCTGGACATGCCGGAGTTTTTCGACATCGATTTGACCAAGAATCTTTTGCAGGCGGTCGACGAAGCCGATTATCTGCAAAGCATTTTTTCAGGACAAGCGGACGACAACGAGATACATATCCTTTTGGGAGAAGATCTCGGGCCAAAACTGAACGGCCCTTACGGATTCGTTTACCGAAGGTATCATACGCCGATGAATCTTGTGGGTGAAGTCGGGGTGTTAGGTCCTTCAAGGCTTAACTACACCCAAATCGTTCCAACGGTACGATATTTCGGTAATTTGATCGAGGAGATCGCCCAAGGATGGTAAAAACAATTTTCAAGTATCGATTTTCAATTTACAAATTACGATAAAAAGATGAAGAAGGACAAGAAACATGAAGAAACACAAGAATTCAAGCACCTTGAAAATCAGTTAAAAAGAGCGTTGGCCGATTACCAAAACTTAGAAAAAAGGATCGAGGCGGAAAAGCTGGATTGGATAAAATTGGCGAACAAAGACTTGTTATTAAGACTTCTGCCTGGGCTTGATAAC
>DAHWUP010000005.1 GCA_027334565.1 Candidatus Levyibacteriota bacterium
CTGAGATATCAAAAGATATTCAAGAAAAAGAATTAGGAATCGTATATAAAAATTTAAAATTTAATGATATTAATAATCTAATTCTGAAATTTGATACAGATGGATTTCAGATTAGAGCTCGTAAGTTTTGTCGTCAACTCGATTACAACAATCTTTATAGTAGAATTCATTTATGAAAAATATTTTTTGGTTTGTAAAACAGTCCCTTGGTTTAGATTCTACATTTTTAATGGCATCAAATTGGCCTATGTCAAAAAGAATAAAATTTATAATGATAAAATACTATTTAATTATAAAGCATTTTGTTGTTCCTTTTAGATTGGGTAAAAGTCGTATAAAACTTTTTAACAACACAATTTATTATGATTCTCGTTTCGGACTTGCTGGGTACCAAAGAATTTTATCGACGCATCAAAGATTACTAAAAATTTCTAAAGTAAGAAATATTAAGACGATTGTTGACGTTGGAGCTAATGTAGGTTATTTTTCCATGCTCGGAAGGATGATGTTTCCTAAGGCAAAAATATATGCTATTGAACCAATCACGAAAGTATTTAGATTATTAGAGATGAATTTTAATAGCGATCTTAAAATTAAGTTATTTAATTCTTGTATTTCAGATTCTAACAAAAAGGTATTTATGACTTTTGATGAACAAAATCCTGCGTTAAGTAGGGTATCTGAGAAAGGAAAACTAGGCGTTAAAGCATTAACCCTAGATAGTTTAATCATTAGCAATGAAATCAAAACCTTGGACATATTGAAAATAGATACGGAGATGTATGAGCAAAATGTTTTATACGGAGCTCAAAAAACATTAGAGAGAACTAAATACCTATTTATTGAAATTACGCTAAAAAACAATCAACTATATACATTTTCTTCATTGATTAGTTTATTATATAAGCCAAAAAAATTTAATTTCCAATTAGTATCATTTCGTAATTTTGCGGATGTTTCTGAGGGGGAAATTCCCATTGTAGATTGTTTGTTTAAAAATATTAATTATCACGAGTAAATTTTGATTAATTAGTTCACTAAATAATAGTTATGAAGAAAGATCTAATCTCAATAATTATAGTAAATTGGAATGGGAAAAAATGGTTACAGAAATGTTTAAGTTCGCTATATGCTCAAACTTATAAAAATTTTGAAATCGTTTTTGTAGATAACGGTTCAACCGACGACAGTGTAAACTACGTAAGAAATAACTTTCCCCATACCCGAATTGTTAGAAGTGAAATAAACTTAGGCTTTGCGGGAGGAAACAATTTAGGTTATAAGAAAGCTAAAGGTGAGTTTATCTTACTTTTAAATAATGATATATATGTCAGGGAAAATTTTCTTAAGGACTTTTTAAAAGCCTTCAAAGAAATACCCAATTTAGCTTCTGTCCAGTCTAAAATTGTATTAATGGATAATCCTCAAAAATTAGATTTGGTTGGAGCTTATTGGACCGATTCTTCATTTCTATATTATTATGGTTTAGGGAAAGATGCAAAGCTAAAAAAATATAATATTCCTATGCCATTTTTTTCAAATAAAGGTGCTTCAATGATGATAAAAAGACAAATAATTGAGAAAATTGGACTTTTTGATGAAGATTTCTTTAATTATTACGAAGAAACAGATTTTTGTCATCGCGCTTGGTTAGCGGGGTACGAATGTTGGTATTGGCCCGAAGCCGTTGTATATCATGCACTAGGTGGAACATCTATTACTTTTGATAATTCGTTTATCCAATACCATAATTTTAAAAACAAACTTTTGAGTTTTCTTAAAAATTTTGAACGTAATTCGCTAATTACTATTGTTCCCACATTTCTTTTCATAAACTTAGTCATAAGCATATATTGGTTGACAAAAGGTAAGTACAAACATTTCCTTGCCTTATATAAGGCAATTTATTGGAATATTCGAAATTTGAATAATACATTGAGAAAAAGAAGTATTATAAAATTGATTAGGGTAAGAAATGACAAAAACATAAATAATATTGTTAAAATTAATCCTAAACCAAAATACTATTTATATCTTTTAACTGGAAATTTAAGCAAATACAGAGATTAATACTATCCATGAATAAATTAAAAGATGGAATTTAATCAATTATGAGTGATTATAAAGATTATTTTAAAAGTCATTATAACTATAATTTTTCAAAGAAGGATATTGATGATTATAGCAATTGGTTTTATGCACAATGGAATTTCATAAACAACAAGGTGCCTATACATGCAGATGACAACATTCTTGAAATTGGATCTGGTATAGGTGGATTTTATTCATTTCTAAATAAATCTAATAAAAAAAAATATTTAGGACTAGAGTTAGATAAAAATGCTGTTGATTTTGCCAATAGATTTTTTGAAACAAAAGTATTTAAAAATGAATCAATTACCGATTTTAATAATACAAATACCTATAATATTGTATTCGCCTTTGAAGTTTTGGAACATTTAGATTACCCAAAGCAAGAGATTGAGAAAATTCATTTGCTTTTGAAGAAAAATGGTTATTTCTGTGGAACATCTCCTTATCCTTTTAAAAAGAATATATTCGCAGATAAAACACACGTTTACGTATTGCATCCTGAGAATTGGAAACGGATATTTTTCGAAGCAGGTTTTCGTTCTGTCCAAACATTTCCAATGTCTTTTTTACCATTTGTATGGAGAATTAATAAATATCTTAATCCTAGGATGCCAATGTATGTACCTTTTAATTATTTTATTTCTACATGTCTAATAATAGCAAAAAAATAAAGCAGTTTTTTGATCTAGGAATAATAATTTTTTTGTTATTGCTACCTTATTGGATATTTGCTGGGAAATTTTTCATTGGTGGTGATGATACTAGACTTTATTATATTTATTCACGACAATGGCTATTTAACATTTCGTTTTATTCCTGGTTTAACCTTTCCTCTTTATCTATAAATAGTCCACAACAATTCATGTTCCCATTTACAATAGTTTGGTCTTTAATTAATGAAGTGATTCATTTTAAGTTAATTTTGGATTATTTATCCTTTTCCTCCCCTTTAATAATTGGATTTATTTATTTCAAAATATTGTTTCATGAATTAGTACATAACCATAAAGCTTATGGTTTTGAAATAGATATTGGGGCATTGCTATTTTTAATGGCACCCATTTTGTTCGTTAATCAACTTTCGATTTTCTTAAATTCTGTTTGGTTAATCTGCATTATACCGGTAATAAGCTATTACATAATTAGATATTTAAAGACTGGCAATATTTTATATGTATTTATAAATTACATGTTTTGTGTGTTTTTTTCTTTGGGAATATTTGCACTACCGTGGATATTGGGTTTTTTAATGCCACTTTTTATAAGCTTATTATTAATATATCATTTATATAGAACGAAGTCGGTTTATATAAAAAGAATCTTTATTTTTTGCTTTTCCATCCTTTTCTCTCAATCGTTTTGGCTATTACCGGCTGTGTTTTCGTATTTGTTTTCCAGCAGAAATAATGTTGGAGGAGAAATTTTTTCTACAAGTTTTTTAAATAGCTTTACTGGAACTGTTCTTTCAACGGCCTCAGGAAATATTATTTATCCATTATTAAATCTCTTTCATAGACAAATAGCTTTTGATTATAGTTGGCCTTTAAAATATGTTTTTATTAACTTTTATGACAAAGTTTTATTTATAAACTTAATATTTGTCTTTATCATATTTGTAGGAATTGTCAATACAAAGAAATTATTTAATAGTGAAAAAATTATTTACAAACTGATTTTACTTTCATTTATTTTTTCACTATTTTTCTTCACCGTGAACATCGGTCCTTTAAAATATGCATTTTTATTATTTGGAAATATACCTGGGTTTGTAATGTTTAGGAATTTTTATGATAAGTTCGCTTTGGGGTTTGTGGTATTTTATGCGGCATTAATTACTTTTTCATTGATAATCATTGCAAGAAGCTACCCTCGTATTAAAAACTATATATTTACAATATTTTTAGTAGTTTTAATTGTAAACATAATACCGATTAAACAAATAATTAACAAACCGTTGTGGACCACTAACAATGAGTATACTACAGTTAATTTATCCAACGAATATCTAAATTTTGTTAACCAAATACAGCGGGAAATTCAACCGACTAGTAATATTTTAGAAATCCCTTTTAATAATGCAGCCTATGCGATTATTAAGGACGACAATTCAAATAACGCGTATGTTGGCACTTCGCCAATGAAAGTTTTTACAGGTATTAATGATTTTTCCGGAGATCTTTCGTTTAATGTTTTGGAGGCGCAAAGAATAAATAGTGATATCAATACAAGAAATTACAAGGATTTGAATAAGTTTATGTATGATTTTAATATAGACTACGTTTTATTAACGAAAAATATCCCAAATGAAATTAAGCAATCGTATTTATTTAACAGCAAGGACTTAGCCAAACAGGATTCAAAAATGATAAGCAGTATAACCAACGGCGTAATTTTAAAAAGTGAGTTTGGGAATTATATTTTGTATTCCGCTAAACAACAAAAGTCTCTTTTTTCGGCATCCAATATAAAATACGTTAAAATTAATCCCACGATGTACAGAATTTATTTCAGCGACCTTAAGGGAAAAGAAAAATTGGTTTTCAACGATGCTTACAATAATGGCTGGAAATTATATATGGGTAATCTTAATGATAATTGTTTTCCGTTTAAGATTTTCTCCGGTAATATTATAGAGTGTAAGGGTAACGAGGTCTTGCTAAAAGGCAACGAGCTTACATACTTGGTAAGTAAAAATCTTTTTAGTAATTCGCATTTGGCCTTAGGCGATTATTCAAACGATTGGGTAATCGATGCTAATTATATAAAAGGTCACTTTAATAAAAATGACTATACTATTAATAAAGACGGCAGTCTCAATTTCGAACTGACCTTGTATTTTTATCCGCAGCTATACTTTTATATTGGTTCAATAATATCGAGCCTATCATTTATTTCTATATGTTTGTTGTTGTTTAAAAAATTTTATGAAAGAGATATACACAAATAAGTTATTTTTCATATTGGTTTCATTGTTACTAATAGCGGTTGGGGTCGTTCTTTCGATTATATTTAATCCCTATTCAAGCCTATCAGTTTTAACAATTGGTGAAAATAAAGCGAATTTAAGATTTACGAATTCGACGACTTTATATAAAGGCGAAAAGGTGACCGGTGAGTTTGTCGCACAAGAGAATAACTTAGGTATAATTTATTTAAAGTTCAATAATTACGTTAAGCCGGATTATCAAAGCGAAGACACCCTAGTATTTAGAATTAAACAGAAAGGTTCAGGCAAGTGGTTTGCCATTAACACTTATAAATCCGGGATTATAGAAGGGAATTTATTTTTTCCTTTAGGGTTTCCAAAGATAGCCGATTCAAAAGGGAAAACATACGTTTTCGAATTGCAATCCTTAAATGGAAATTACTTAAATGCTGTAACTGTAGATTTAAGTAGTTTTGCTTTCGCCAGCGGCTACCAAATTCCAAAAAGTGAGATTCTGGCCAGTAAGTACAGCTTCTTGAATTTTATGCTTAAGAAAATTCTGTATTCCTATGAGAACATCTATTTTATCTTTTCATCAATTCTTTATTTTCTTCCGGCCTTCTTTTACATATTCTGGAATACTGTTCTAACTAAGTTTATAGCTCATAAATATCTACTTGCGACCATAAGTTTGATTTTAATGGCAATGAACTTTATTTATATAAGAGACGTATATAGCGGCGTGCTTTTTGGAATTTTGGGATTATGGACAATTTCAATTTCAATCTATAAATTGAAATCAGACGTCTCCCTTGGGGTATTCTTGGTAATATTTGTTGTTTCGGTAACGCTGATTCAATTTCACGGTAATTCCGATTTAATTTATAAGCTTTCAGTGTGGGCATATTTTTTTCTGGTTGTGGGAGTACTTGAAAAAGTTTTCTATTTTGATAAAGAAGCGAAAATGGTTGACATCGTTGATTTTATTAAAGGTCATTTTAAATTTTTATGAAAAAGTTTTTATTGATCCTAGTGTTTTTATTTATACTGATCGACTTTAATTTTCTCTTTACAAATAAAGTAATAACGGGAGGTGACCTGACTTATGTTTACAGTTCAATGTTTTACAACAGGCCTTTGTGGCCGATGGCGTGGAACTTTTTCGACCTGAACGGACTAGGCGGGTTCGCTCCTCCCTTACAAGCTATAAATACGGCCTATGCAATTCCGACCTATGTTTTTGGAATCTTATTAAATCTTAGTTGGACGAACATTGAAAGATTTTCATTACTCATTCCACTTCTAATTTTAACTGTCGCCTCCTCATTCATTTTATTTAAGAAGTTATTCAATACGGCATTTTCGTTTTTAGCATCGATCATATTTGTATCAAATACATATTTTTTAATGCTAGTCGGTGGAGGACAAGTGTTTATTGGACTTTCGTATGCACTTTCGCCTCTGGTTTTATATTCATTTATAAAATGCCAGGAAATTAGTATAAAAAGATCAGTTCTCTTCGGTATTTTGTTATCCGCTCAACTTCTACTAGATATTAGGGTTGCATATATTACTTTGGTGGCTACCGGACTCTATTGGTTAGTGACAGCTATTGAAAAAAAGAAAGTGCGGTATTTCATAAAGTCAATGGTTTATATGTTCATCATCCCGGGGTTTACGACTTTTCTTCTCCATGCTTTTTGGCTTTTGCCAACTGTGATTTATCACCAAAATCCGCTTACGCAGTTGGGGACTGCGTATACGTCGACCGGTGCGGTGCAGTACTTCAGCTTTGCCAAATTTGAAAATACAATCAGTCTTTTGCATCCAAACTGGCCGGAAAACATTTTCGGCAAGGTATATTTTATGCGCCCCGAATTTTTGCTGTTACCAATATTTGCTTACGGAAGTTTATTGTTTGCAGCAAAGATTAAAGACTCAAGATTAAAGACTTATGTGATTTATTTTGCCCTGCTGGGTTTGGTCGGTGCGTTTTTGGCAAAAGGAGCAAACGATCCGTTCGGCGGAATATATCTTTGGATGTTTGATCACGTTCCGGGGTTTGTAATGTTTCGGGATTCTACCAAATGGTATACATTGGTGGCGATTTCGTATTCGGTTCTAATACCTTTCACGGTGTGGAAAGTTTATGAGTGGCTAAAAACGGATTTAAGATTTAAGATGTACGATCTAAAATTTTTGACCAGGAATAAAGTTTTTAATATCCAAAACTTATTCGTATTTATTGTAATTTGTTATCTCTTATTTTTGATCCGGCCGGCGTTACTTGGCCAATTGACAGGAACATTCAAACCAACAACCATTCCGCCCGAATACAATAAGCTTGGGCAGTTTCTTTCTACGCAATCTTCTTTTTCCAGGACGCTTTGGGTGCCGACAACACAAAGATTCGGCTACTATACCGATTTGCATCCTGAGATCTCAGGCCAGGATCTTTTTAATTCGTACAATGAACAGGCGCTGGTTAAAAAGCTAGCAGTTTCGGAGAAACTGCTTCAGGAGGCATCCGTTAAATACGTAATCGTTCCTTTTGATTCCGAGGGCGAGATTTTCCTAAACGACAGAAAATATGATAACGTTTTATACCAAAAGACTGTTGCGGATGTAGCAAAAATAAAATACCTCAAAGAAGTTTACGGATTTGGCAGGATAGCGGTTTTTGAGGTTCCAACCCCCAAAGGACATTTTTATCTGAATGATCAATCTTCAACGATTAATTTTCAATTTATTAGTCCGGTTGAGTACAAATTAAGCATCCAAAACGCCAGAAAGGGTGACCGATTGGTTTTTGCGGAGAGTTTTGATAAGAACTGGGAACTGACGATCGAACACTTTAGTGTTGGGAGTTCTGAGTTCGACCAAAGGTTCAATAGTTTCTTGCTGCCTGACGGCGGAAGTTATTCTGCGACGGTTTATTACACTCCACAAAAATACGTTGATATCGGACTGGTTGTCAGCGGAGTTTCGTTACTAACGGTTTTAGGGTACTTGATTTTTGTGTACAGAGATAAACTAAGATTGAAAAAATGAAAATTCAAGATATCATATTCGTCATAATTTTCATAATTATTGCTTTAAAAAGGGACAGCAAGATTTCGACTCTGGCCGGCATCTTGTGTCTATTGTTATCCATTCCTCTGTTTGCATTTTGGGTTTTCTTTACCGCCCAGCATCTGGTCTATTACGCCGCAGCATTTTTTCTTTTATCGATAATTCTTTTATATAACGATAAATAATTAGACTTCGGCGCTTAGGAAATGGTAAAATCAACTTAAGTATTTTTTAAGTCATTTTGTAGACAATACTTAATAACAGTATGATTTCCGCCGTTATTCCCGTTTATAACGAAGAAGAGAGTCTTGAGGCTTTTTATAAGATATTGATTCCCAATCTTTCCAAGCTGGACGATAATTATGAAGTTATTTTCGTGGATGACGGTTCGACCGATCAAAGCCTCGAAATATTAAAGGTATCTGCCAAAAAGAATTCAAACGTCAAAGTTTTTTCGTTTCGGGGAAACCGCGGCAAAGCAGAGGCTTTAACGGTCGGATTCCAGAAGGCAAAGGGAGATTTGATCGTGACCCTGGACGCGGATTTACAGGACAGGCCCGAGGAAATAGGGAAATTAATGGAAAAATTAAAGGAAGGCTTCGACCTTGTATCCGGTTGGAGAAAAGACCGAAAGGATGCTCTAAAAACCAGGCTTTCTTCGAGACTTTTCAACTTTATCATGAGTTCGTTCTGGGGAGTACACTTGCATGATTATAACTGCGGATTAAAACTTTACAAGAAGGATGCTGCCAAAAGCCTGAATTTATACGGAGGAATGCACCGATTTATCCCGCTTTTGGTTTCGGAAAAAGGATTTGAAGTGGCGGAGGTTCCGGTGGAACATGAAAAAAGGCTTTACGGAAAGTCAAAATACGGCTTTTCCAAGATATTCAGGGACGTTCCGGATATGTTCACCATACTTTTTCTTTCAAGGTACGCCGAGAGGCCATTGCATTTCTTCGGATTTGTCGGCGGCATCCTGTCGGCCATCGGATTTATTATTCTTCTATATTTATCCATCCTCCATTTTCAGGGCAGGCCTATAGGGGATCGACCGCTTCTGTTTTTCGGATTGCTTCTTGTTCTAGCCGGTTTCCAGGTCTTTTTCACGGGATTTCTGGCCGATTTGATCCTGCACATTTCCGGCAAAAACGGCTCCGTTCCCAACAAAGACGAATTCATAAAATATAAAAGTGAGTAATTATTAACGGGTTGACGGGTTAATTTTTTAAGATTATGGTCATCGGGATAGATATATCTCAATTGGCATACGAAAATACCGGGGTAGCTAATTACCTTGCTAAATTGGTCGGGAATTTGATTAGGAAGAATTCAGCAGATCGTTACATATTATTCTTTTCGTCTTTAAGAAGAAGTTTTCGATTCTCAATCTTAGATTTTCAATCAATTCCCAAAAATGTAACAATAAGGCAATTCAAGCTGCCGCCGACCTTGCTTGATTTGCTTTGGAACAGGCTGCATATCCTGCCGGTAGAAAATTTTATCGGGGATGTAGACGTATTTATCACTTCCGACTGGACCGAGCCGCCGGTGAAAAATGCGAAAAAAGCGACCATCCTTTATGATCTAATTGTATATAAATATCCTCAAGAGACAGCAGGAAACATCGTTGAAACTCAGAAAAGAAAACTCAAATGGGTCAAAAAGGAATCAAACAGGGTTTTTTGCATATCGGAAAGTACAAAAAAAGACGCAATGGAGTTATTGGGAATAGATAAGCATAAATTGGAAGTAGTATATCCTGGATTATAAATATGAACATCGGAATTGACGGAAACGAAGCAAATGTGGGGAAAAGAGTTGGTATCGGAGAATACGCCTTCGAATTGTTGTCGCAATTCGAACAATTATCAATTTCCAATTTGCAATTTACGATTTACCTGAAGGTCCCGCCACTAAGCCACATGCCAAAGGAAAGAGAAGGGTGGAGATATAAAGTCATCGGACCTAGTAAACTTTGGACCAGGTTTGCTCTTCCCTTGAGGTTATTTTTATCGAACTCCAAACCGGATGTTTTCTTTACTCCCACCCATTATGCACCGCTTTTTAGTCCATGCCCGACGGCGATTTCTATAATGGATTTATCTTACTTACATTTTCCCGAATTGTTTGCCAAAAAAGACCTCTACCAGCTGACCAACTGGACCGGGCAGTCCGTAAAAAAAGCCAAGAAGATCTTTGCCATCAGTAAGTTCAGTAAGAATGATATAATTAACTCGTACAGAGTCAGGGACCGGGATGTGGTAGTGACATATCCGGGTATAAAAGCTAACAACTCAAATATTAAAACGCAAAACATGGATATTCTAAAAAAGAAATATAAACTGGACCGGCCTTATATCCTCTTCGTCGGCACACTGCAGCCAAGGAAAAACATCGTCAAACTGATCGAGGCGTTTTCCAAGCTTGATAAAAAAGACATCGACCTTGTAGTCGTCGGGAAAAAGGGCTGGCTATACGAAGATATCCTTGCGGCCCCAGGGAAATTCGGAGTTTTGGAAAGGGTAAAATTTTTGGATTTTGTCCGGGACGAGGAGCTGCCGTTGTTTTACAGACACGCCTTATGTTTTGTTATGCCATCGCTTTACGAAGGATTCGGGTTGCCGGTTTTGGAAGCGATGCGCGAAGGCTGTCCGGTTCTGGCAAGCGACGTATCAAGTTTGCCCGAAGCCGGAGGAGATGCGGCTTTATATTTTAACCCCGGGGATGTTTCGGATATCGCCGCAAAAATTGAAAGGGTTATAGGAGACGAGGATTTACGAAAAGAAATGGTAGAAAAAGGCTACAAGCAGATCAAAAAATTTTCCTGGGAAAAAGCTGCCGGGGAAACGCTTAAAGTTTTACAGAAATTAGGGGAGGGGGAGTTAACGGGTTAATTATTAACGGGACATAAATTATGAGTAGAGTGATAAGAAGAATTAAAACGGTGTTTTGGGAACTTATTTGTTTTAAGCTGGCGTTAACCGGAAAGATTCCTTCGCACTTTGTCAGGCGTTTTGTCTACAGGTTCTGGGGAATAAAAATCGGAAGCGGTTCGACTATCCATACGGGAGCTACATTTTACTATCCGCCCAATATTTTTATAGGTAATGATACCATTATCGGCGAGGAAGCGGTTTTGGACGGGAGGGATAAGCTGACCATCGGCAGTCACGTCGATATCGCATCCGAAGTGATGATTTATAACTCCGAGCATAATATCAACGAAGAAAATTTCGCCGGCGTAGAGCAGGCGGTTAAAGCACCCGTGGTGATCGAGGATTACGTTTTTGTCGGCCCGCGGGCGATAATCTTACCCGGTGTGACAATCCATAAGGGAGCGGTTATAGGAGCCGGAGCGGTGGTGACAAAGGACGTTGGGCAATTTAAGGTGGTTGGGGGAGTCCCGGCAAAAGAGATCGGCGAAAGAACGAACAAAAACCCCAATTACACCTTAGGCCGCGCAGCCTGGTTTAGGTAATCATGGAACTATCGATAATCATTTTAAATTACAGGACCAAAGATTTGACTTTGGCCTGCATCGACTCGATCGTTAGTCAGTACAGCCGAGAGCTTGAAAGCGGAAGATTCGAGATAGTCCTGGTTGACAATAATTCCCAGGATGACAGCGTCGAAGCTTTTAAAAAACTAAAGGTTCCGGGTTTAAGACTTATCGAAAGTAAGGAAAATACCGGTTTTTCCAGAGGCTGCAATCTGGGGGCAAAAGGCGCCAAGGGGGAGTTTTTATTGTTTTTAAACTCCGATACCGAAGTCAAGGACCAGGGTTTTATCAATATGCTGCGTTATTTTGATGACCGGAAGAATCTGGGAATTTTGGGAGCAAAATTAAAAAACGAAGACGGTACCAACCAAATGTCGAGCGGTAAATTTTATAATTTATTTAACTTATTTCTGATGCTGTTCGGATTCAACAGCATGATCAGGGAAAGCCCCGATCGGATAAAAAAAGTCGATTGGGTTTCGGGAGCGGCCTTGATGATCAAAAGAAGCGTGTTTAAAAAACTTGGAGGGTTCGACAGGAATATTTTTATGTACCTTGAGGACATGGAGCTTTGTTACCGCGCCAGGTTAAGAAACCTCGATACTTATTTTTATCCCGACATCATGCTTTTCCATAAAGAAGGCAGAAGTTCGGGCAGGACCTTTGCGATAGTAAACATTTATAAAAGCATGCTTATCTTTTACAATAAACACAAAAGCAGGTCCGAATACCGTACGGCAAGATTCATGCTCAAATCGAAAGCTTTGGTGCTTGTAGTTTTGGGGAAAATACTCAATAATAAGTACTTATTGACTACCTATTCTCAATGTCTTGACGGTTTATGAGTAAACTTTGGGCAAAAATAAAAGAAAATATTCTATTCATCGAAACCTTGATCCTTTTGGCGTTCATACCGCTTTATCCAAAACTGCCCCTTATCAATGTCCGCAATACCTGGGTTTATATAAGAGCCGAGGATTTTTTGATCGTCGTAGTTTTGCTAACGTGGTTTATCCTTTTATTTAAGAAAAAGGTCAGCCTAAAAACCCCTTTGACGATTCCGATTTTCATCTTTTGGTTGGTCGGCGCAATCGCTACTTTCAACGGGATTTTGTTTATTTTTCCAAGTCTTGCCAATGTTTTTCCAAACGTCGCTTTTTTAACCCTGCTTCGGCACATCGAATATTTGAGTTTGTTCTTTGTCGCTTTTGCCGCGATGAAAAACCGCAGTTTCTTGCGCTACGTGTCTATTACTCTGATTTTAACTTTGATAGGTGTGATAATTTACGGCGCCGGGCAGAAATACCTGGGTTTTCCGGCTTTTCTTACCAGTAACGAAGAGTTCGCCAAAGGAATTCCCATTCAGTTATCGCAACTGTCAAGGGTTCCCTCGACCTTTGCCGGACAGTATGACCTGGCGGCGTACCTTGTTATCATCATCCCGATTTTGGTCAGCCTTATCTTCGGTCTTAAAAACTGGCTGGTGAGGATATTTTTGACTATCGTCACAATTGCCTCTTTTGTCCTTTTGTTCTGGACCGTGTCGCGTGTATCCTTTTTTGCGGTTCTGGCAGCGCTTTTTATAGTTCTTTTGTTTCAAAAGAGAAAGCTGGCGATAGCATCGGCTCTCGTGATATTGGTCGGGGCGGCTGTACTTTTAACCATAAAACCGGCACTTTTGGACAGGTTCAAAAGTACGGTATCCCAAACGGACGTTCTGGTCGATGCTCAAACCGGCGACGCGGTCGGTAACGTAAGGTTCGTCCCCAATACTTTTTTCAAGGATAAGCTGGTTTTGCAAAGGCGCGTTTCCAACGAAAGCGAGCTTGTAAATCAGCTGGCCGGCCAGGCCGGTGCTCCTTCGGCGTCGCTTTCTGCGGTTTTGCCGTTTGAACTTATCCCTCCGCAGGCGCCGTTGGTTGAAGCGGCCAATCTGTCTACCGGCGAAAATCTTCCCCAAGGCACGGGTTATATCAATCTGACGCTGTCTCCTGTGGTTGAGCGCGTAGATAATTTCTTCTATGAATTTCCACCGAACGTTAAGGCCTCGATGTCCGCACAATTCATCATCTTGCACGGTAATTTCATTATAAAAAGGGCGGCGGCTTACGATCTGTCGTTTACCACCAGATTCCAGGGCGAATGGCCCGTGGCTCTTGGCGCCTTTACCAGGAATATACCTACTGGAAGCGGTTACGGTTCGGTCACTTTAGCGGTTGACAATAATTATTTAAGGATCTTGGGCGAGACGGGACTACTCGGGTTTTTAGCGTTTCTGATACTGTTTATTTCATATGGCATCTATCTTAAGCGGTCGTGGAAAGAACTTTTGCCGGGCCTAGAAAAAAGCTTTATCGTCGGATTCTCCGCCGGAATCGCGGGACTGGCGATCAACGCAAGCCTGATAGATGTTTACGAGTCCTCCAAAATCGCTTATCTTCTATGGATGCTCATGGGTATAAGTTTCGGTATTTTCGTTTTGAGCTTAAAGCAAAAATTGGACCTTTTTAGCGAAATCAAAAAGGTTGCCACTTCGACCTGGGCGGTGATAGTTTATATCTTCGCACTGACCGGAGTTTTATATTATCAGATAATCAACAATTTCTTCATCGGTGACGATTTCACCTGGCTACGCTGGGCCGCACAACCGCCCGTTAACCTTTTGTCCTACTTTATCAATTCCCAAGGATTTTTCTATCGTCCGGGCACCAAACTTTATTTTTATCTTATGTATCATTTCTTCTGGCTCAATCCGTTGGCCTACCATCTTGTTTCGGTCGGACTGCATTTCTTGGTTGCCGTTTTGTTTTACCTTCTGGCCGCTAAAATATTCAAGAACAAATTGTTGTCGTTTTTATCCGCCTTCCTGTTTTTGGTGATGAGCGGGTACACCGAAATGGTCTTTTGGATCGCCGCCACAGGACATCTGATTAGTATTGTATTGGGGCTTTTAGGATTACTGCTTTTTTTGAAATGGGAGGAGAAAAGAAATGTTTTCTATTACCTTGGTGCGTTTGTTTCGTTCGCACTGACCCTGTTATTTTACGAACTTGGGATGGTGTTGCCGCTTCTTATCCTGGTCTTTAAGGCCAAGGACGGACTAAAGGATGCGTTAAATACCCTTCGCAGCAAACACTTCCTGGCTTTTTATCTTCCCGTTGCGCTGTATTTGGTGATCAGATTTTTTTCCAACAGCCAGTGGTTCAGCGGTGACTACAGCTATAATCTTTTGAAATTACCGTTTAACGTTGTCGGTAATATCCTGGGGTATCTGGCTTTGATCATTATCGGTCCCAACGCACTGGGTATTTACGAAAAATTACGAAGCGTCGGAAGGGATAACCTGATTTTGTCCGCTTTGGTAACCGTCGTCGCCTTGGTGCTATTGTATTATGCCTTTAAATTCCTGCGAAAGTTTTTTGATAAAGACGAAAAAAAGATCATGCTGTTCGGATTTTTGTTTTTCGTGGTGGCGCTTTTACCGTTTTTGGGTCTTGGGGATATCACCCCAAGGTACAGTTATCTTGCAACCCTTGGAATCATCCCTATTTTGGTGATGCTCATTCATAAGGTTTACCGCTATCTTCTTGTAAACGGACGGGAAATTGCGGTCATGTCGATGACGATCGTCATAATGATCTATTCGCTTTTCCAGATAATTTCGGTCGAACAGACGGCGGCAGACTGGGCCGGAGCATCGGTCATGGTAAACAATTTCCTGGTTTCTTTTGACTCCCAATATAGTAACTACTGGCAAAGCGAGCCGGTTTCGTTCCATTTTGTCGATGTACCCATAAAATACGGACAGTCCTGGGTATTTCCGGTCGGTCTTCCCGACGCGGTCTGGTTTGCGGTCAAAAACGACAATGCCAAAATTTATATCGACCCGAATTTAACCCAGGCATTGGAGGAGGTCGGTAATTCAAGCTCCGACAGGATTTTCGTTTTTCAAAGTGACGGCAGCCTTAAGGCGGTTGGCACAAGGTTACTTTCCAATAAATAATCGTGACTTTTAAAATAAGCAAAAAGCTTGAAATAGCCATATTCGTAATAATTTTCCTGCTCGGGTTTTTGGTACGTTTATACAGGTTCAACAATCCGATAGCGGATTGGCATTCCTGGCGCCAGTCCGATACTTCGGCGGTATCCAGAAATTTTGTCCGGTTTGGTTTTGATGTTCTTCATCCTAAGTTCGAGGATATTTCAAACGTCGCTTCGGGTCTTGACAATCCCAACGGATACCGCTTTGTCGAATTCCCGATTTATAACGTGCTGCAGGCGGCAGGATACAAATACATCGGCGTCTTAACGCTTGAAGAGTGGGGAAGACTGGTGACCATCATCGATTCGCTTATCTCGGCAGGATTTCTTTTGCTCATTGTTAAAAAAAGATTCGGAAAAGCTGCCGGATACCTGTCCGCATTTTTCTTTTTATTTTTGCCGTTTAATATTTATTATTCAAGAACGATTTTGCCCGATCCTTCGATGGTCACAACGGTTTTAGGAGCTACTTATTTTTTTGATAAATGGCTTTCAAACGGTTTGAAGCATAGGAGGTTAAGCGTAAATTACTGGAAATATTTTGTACTTTCGTTGTTTTTGATGACGGTTTCGCTTCTTTTAAAGCCTTACGCATTGTTCTTTACCTTGCCGCTCATCTATCTCTCGTTTGAGACATTCGGTATCAAGTTCATGTTCAAGTGGCAGTTATGGTTATTTTTAATAATTTCCGTGACCCCGTTGGCGCTTTGGCGTATCTGGATGCTTAAATACCCCGAAGGAATTCCGGCCTCATCGTGGCTTTTTAACGGTAACGGCATCAGATTCAGGCCCGCTTTTTTCCGCTGGATCTTTTACGAACGGCTGACCAAATTGATCCTGGGCTTTTTCGGTGATATCTTTCTGGTGTTTGCCTTTGTCAAAAAATATAAAACATCTGATCTTTTGTTTTTACTCTCCTTTGTTGCCTCATCTTTGATTTATGTCTGCGTTTTGGCGACCGGCAACGTCCAGCATGATTACTACCAGATCCTGGTCGTTCCTACCATAGCCATGATTTTGGCTTTGGGTTCGTTAAGTCTGATCACTTATTTCAATCGCAAGAAGCCTAACTTTGGAGTTGGCGTGTTTGTTTTGGTGACCGCGCTTACCCTCTACTTTGGCTGGGGTCAGGTCGAAGGTTATTTTAACATCAACAATCCCTCGATAGTGATCGCCGGTGAGGCGGTCGACAAACTTACCCCCAAAAACGCAAAGGTCATTGCCAACTACGACGGGGATACCTCCTTTCTCTACCAAACCAAACGAAACGGCTGGGCAAGTTTTGAGAAGCCCTTGCCTGTTATGATCAACGATCTGGGAGCGGATTACCTGGTGCTTGCCAATCCCACACGGGTTGATTTAGGATTAGGGAAAACCTATAAAATCATAAAGCTTACCAAACAATACGTTATTTTTAATTTACGGGAAAAACCATGAGAGTTTTAGTAGTGTCGTCGTTTCTACCCTTTCCTTTAACGTCGGGCGGAAATATAAGACTTTACAATTTGATAAAGCATTTGTCCAAACGCCACCGGATCACTTTGATTTGCGAGAAAAGAGACAATCAAACACAGGAAGACGTTTTGGAAGTTGAGAAAATTTGCGAAAAAGTACTTTGGGTAAGACGGAAAAGGCAGTGGAGTGTTAGAAACATTTTAAAAACGGGATTTTCTTTGAACCCTTTTTTGATCACCGGACACACCAGCGAAGAAATGAGACTTGCGATCGCCGATGAGCTGGTCAGAAATCCTTACGAACTGATACATGTAGAGACCTTTTACGTTTTTCAAAATCTTCCCAAGGTAAAGATCCCGGTGGTTTTGGTAGAACATAATATCGAATATCTGGTTTATGGGCGTTTCGCCAAACTGGCCAATCCGTTATTAAGACCCCTTTTATACCTCGATGTTGCAAAGTTAAAGAAAAAAGAAAAAGCGGCGTGGCAGCTGGCTGACAGGGTGGTTGCGGTATCCAATACAGAGAAAAGACTGATGAAGCTGCCCGAAGTTTCGGTGGTTCCAAACGGCGTAGATACGAACGAATTTCCTTTCCGCGATTTTTCCGAAGTTTTGCGCGAGAAACGGGTGCTTTTTATCGGAGACTACAAGTGGATGCAAAACCGTGACGCGGTTGAGCTGATCATAAAAGAGATCTGGCCGCAAATCACCGACAAGTTTAAAGAAGAGGGAAAAGAACCGGAGCTTAAGCTTTGGATAGTAGGCAAGAATATGCCCGGTTATTTCAGGCGCTTTGAAGACAAGAGCATTTTTTTCGACTTTAACAATAAAGACGAGACCCCAAGGATTTACCGGAATGCATATATCCTGCTGGCTCCGCTTAGGGCGGCCGGGGGAACAAGTTATAAGATTTTGGAAAGTTTTGCTTCAGGCACCGCTGTCGTGACCACCGGTTTGGGCGCGGAGGGTTTGGAAGCCAAGAACGGACTGCATTTGTTGTACTCAGACAGCGCTTCGGAACTTGCCGATTACGTATATAACCTTACCTTTGACCATAGTTTATATAAAAAAATAACTTTAAACGCCAGGAAATTTGTGGAAAGTCATTACAACTGGGAGGTCATTGCCTCAAAACTTGAGGAGGTGTATCTTTCCTGTCTTTAAAATATGGATTTGTCCGTAATTATCGTATCTTATAACACAAAAGAGGTTTTAAAAAAATGCATCGGGTCGATTTATGCGAACGTGACCGGAATTAAATTCGAGGTGATAGTGGTGGATAACGCTTCGGCCGACGGTACGGGTAAGGAGCTTTCAAAGCTAAATCACCCAAACTATAAATATATCCAAAACAATGATAATCTGGGATTTTCCAAGGCCAATAACGTCGGGATCAAACGGTCAAGCGGTCGATACGTGCTGTTTTTAAACCCCGATACCCTGGTGCATAAAAACACCCTTTCGGAAATGCTTAAGTTTATGGAAAAAACGCCCGACTGCGGGGCTTCGACCTGCAAAGTGGTTCTGCCGAACGGAGAAATCGACGATTCGTGCCACCGCGGTTTTCCCACACCTTGGAACGCTTTTACCCACTTTTCTGGGCTTTCAAAACTTTTTCCAAAATCAATGATCTTTAACGGGTATAACATGGGCTATCTGGATTTAACCAAGACGCATGAGATTGATGCTTTGGCCGGTTCTTTCATGTTCGTCAGGCGAAAAGCCGGCGATGAAGCAGGCTGGTGGGACGAAGACTATTTTTTTTACGGCGAAGACCTGGATTTTTGTTACCAACTTTGGCAAAAGGGCTGGAAAATCTACTATTATCCGCACGTGATTTTAACGCATCTTAAGGGGGTGTCCGGCGGGATCAAGAAGATCTCCAAAGAAATCACTACCGCCGATGAGGAAACAAGAATCAGGGCGACCAGATCAAGGTTCAACGCAATGCGTATTTTTTACAAAAAACATTACGAGGCAAAATATCCGTGGATAGTTACACGGTTGGTTTATCTCGGAATATCGATAAAACAAACCCTTTCCTGATATAATAGCCTCATGACCATCGGTATCGACGCCAGACTATGGAGTAAAACCGGCGTTGGCAGATATATCAGAAATCTGGTATTGAATCTCCAGGAGCTTGATAAGAACAACCGTTATATCTTGTTCGCCTTAAAAGAGGATCTGCCTGATTTAAAAGCCAAAATCAAAAATCCGGCGTATAAGATCGTTGAAAGCGATATTCGTTGGCACACCTTTTTTGAACAGACACGTTTTTTAAAGGTTCTAGAAAGCGAAAGACTGGATCTGATGCATTTCCCGTACATCTCCGTGCCTATTTTTTACCGAAAGCCTTTTTTGGTTACCGTACACGATCTTATTCCGTATCATTTTTCAACCGGCCAAGCGTCGACCCTGCCTTATCCCCTTTATCTTTTTAAACGAACTGCCTATAAATTGGTGTTAAAAACCGCCGCAAGAAATGCGAAAAAAATAATCGTGCCTTTGAACGCGGTAAAAAGCGACGTATCAAAGACCTTAAAAGTCGACCCCGCAAAAATCATTGTCACTTATGAGGGAGCAAAGGATGGCCAACCGGATAAAGGCGGGGCGAAAACCCTAAGAGATAAGTACGGGAGATATCTTTTGTACGTCGGCAATGCCTATCCGCATAAAAATCTAAAAAGGCTGATCGAAGCGTTTTCCGAGCTTGAAGAAAAAGATATTAAGCTGATGTTGGTAGGGCGTAAAGATTATTTTTATCAAAGACTTGAACAACAGACATCATCCAAAAATGTCATTTTCTTCGGTTTTGTAAACGATGAGGAGTTGTCCGCATTATATCGCCGCGCTTTGGCTTTGGTTCAACCGTCGATGATGGAGGGATTCGGTTTGCCGGTTTTGGAAGCGATGGCCAACCGTTGTCCGGTGGTTTGTTCGGATATTCCTTCGCTTACGGAGTTAACAAAAGGTAACGCCGTTTATTTTAACCCCGAGGATACAAAAGATATGAAACTAAAACTTGAGTCCGTCATCGGGAAAAAGGAAGAATATCGGGAACTTATAGAAAAAGCTTTTGAGCGTTCAAAGGAGTTCTCCTGGGAAAAAATGACAAAAGAAACCATTAAGATTTATGAATCGGCAGTATGAAGGTAGCCTTGAACCTTCGGATTTATTGGGATGATGAGAATATATGAAAGTTGCACTAGTTTACGATCGGATCAATAAATGGGGCGGGGCGGAAAGGATTTTGCTCTTTTTACATCGGATCTTTCCCGATGCCCCATTATATACATCGGTATATAACAGGGAAAAGGCCCCATGGGCCGACGTATTTAAGGTCAGGCCTTCTTTTTTGCAAAAGCTCCCGTTTGCTTCGACCTCGCATGAGTCTTTGGCTATTCTTATGCCGCTTGCTTTTGAAAGCTTTGACTTTAGCGGGTACGATCTGGTGATCTCCCTAACCAGCGAAGCGGCCAAAGGGATCATCACCAAGCCAAAAACCAAACATCTTTGTATCTTATTAACGCCGACCAGATATCTTTGGAGCGGATACGAGGAATATTTTAAAAATCCGCTGCTTAAGATTTTTTCTTATCCGGCGGTAAAATACCTGAGGTTTTGGGATAAGATCGCGGCGCAAAGACCGGATAAGCTGCTCGCGATCTCAACGGATGTCAAGCAAAGGATCAAGAAATATTACGGTCTCTCGGCGCCAACCATCGACCTACCGCTTTTTAGCCTGCGCAAAAATACTTCTTTAAGTGCGCCGGAAGATTATTTTCTGGTAATCTCGCGACTGGTTTATTACAAACGGGTCGACTTGGCGGTCAAAGTTTTTAACGAACTTAAGCTGCCGCTTAAGATCATCGGCACGGGTTCCGAGGAGAAAAGCTTAAAAAGCATGGCTAAGGGTAATATCGAGTTTTTGGGTGAAGTTTCGGATGAGGAGTTGAGTTCTTATTATCAAAACTGCAAGGGTCTTATCTTTCCCGGGCGTGAGGATTTCGGTCTGGTGATGGTTGAGGCGCAAAGCTTCGGTAAACCCGTCTTGGCATTTAAGGGGGGCGGGGCGTTGGACATCATCAGAGAAGGAGTAACCGGCGAGTTTTTTGACGAACAAACCGTTGCAGAGCTTGCAAAAGCGGTGGAAAAATTTAACAATAAAAGATATAATGCAAAAATGTGCGAAGAGAATGCTGCCAGGTTTTCTTTCGATAATTTCAAAAAAGAGCTTTTGACAACGATAGATAATTTATGAAGATAGTCATATTTGCCGGCGGAGTCGGAACAAGGCTTTGGCCGTTATCGCGAAAAAACACACCCAAACAGTTTGAAAAGATCATCGGAGAAAAATCGACCTTGCAGCTTGCGGTCGACAGGCTTAAGCCCGATTTCAAACCGCAGGATATTTATGTCTCGACCGGAAAGAAATACGAGGCACTGGTTCGAAACCATCTTCCCCAAATTCCGGCGGAAAATTTTATCCTTGAACCGGAGATGCGTGACGTAGGACCGGCCGTAGGCGTGGCAATGGGAATAATAGGCAAGAAACATCCCGATTCGCCGGTCGGAATCGTCTGGAGCGATCATTTCGTCAAAAAGGAAAGGCGCTTCAGGGAGGTTTTGGAGTTTGCCAAAAGGTTGGTGAATCAACAGCCCGGTTCGATCGTTTTTATCGGTCAGCGTGCAAGGTTTGCCAACCAGAATTTGGGTTGGCTCGAGTTTGGGGACGAAGTAAGTCAGATGAGGGGAACAAAAATATTCAAATTTAAAAAATTGATCTATAGACCGAGTCTTGAGGACGCCGAGATGTTCATGGAGAGCAAAAAATATGCCTGGAATCCGGGTTATTTTGTGACAACCCCTGCTTTCATTCTTGAACAATACAAGCAATTTGCCCCCAAGATCTTCAAGGGGATCATGAATATCCAACAGGCTGTCGGTACGAGCCGTTTCGAGGAGGTTTTGGGAAAAACCTATCCTACCTTTGAAAAAATAAGTTTCGACAACGCGATACTGGAAAAAATGGACCCCAAAAATGTCTTTGTCATCGCCGCCGACCTGGGTTGGAGCGACGTCGGTGCCTGGGAAGCTTTGAAAGAAGCTCTCGAAGTCAACAAAAACGAAAATGTCACCAAGGGAAAAGTATTGATCGAGGATTCTTCGGATAACCTTGTTTTTAATTATACCGACCAGCTGGTCGTAGGGATAGACCTTGAAAAAATGCTGGTGATCAATACCGATGATGTTCTTTTAGTCTGTTCCAAAAATTCTGTCCCCAAAATAAAAAAGCTGGTAGAAAGCTTGAACGGAACCGAACACGAGCATCTGACTTAAAACTTTATGCCGACTACAGAGGTTAAAAAAAGCGGTTTTTATGAGATCACCAAAAGGGTAATGGACGTCGTTTTTGCATGTATCCTGCTGGTTATATTTTCGCCGGTAATTCTTGTCGTAGCGGTTTCCATCAAACTCGATTCCGACGGTCCGGTCATGGCGGACACTCCCCAAAGGGTAGGAAAGGGAGGCAGGGGTTTTAAAATGTATAAATTCAGAAGCATGATCCAGAACGCGCACAGGCTGTTAAGAAGTAACCCAAAGTATCAGGATCTTTTCGAAAAGTATAAAAAGAACAGTTATAAGCTGAAAAGGGATCCGAGAATAACCAGGGTCGGCCATTTCATCAGAAAGCATTCCATCGACGAAGTACCCCAGCTTTTAAACGTTCTAAAAGGCGATATGAGTCTCGTTGGGCCGAGAGCTTATTATCCGGACGAGCTGATCGAGCAACAGAAAAAATATCCCAAAACCAAGGAAGCGGTTAAGGTGGTTTTATCGATCAAGCCGGGAATCACCGGATACTGGCAGGTTTCGGGAAGAAGCGCCATAAATTTTGACAAAAGGATAGAAATGGATGCGATGTATGTCAGAAAGCGCTCGATAATTTACGACCTTTGGATAATCTTAAAAACTCCCTGGGCGATGATCTCCGGCAAAGGCGCGTTATAGGTTTTACGACGGGTTGACAGGAAAAGCGGTTTCAAGGTATGATATTTGTTATGGATGGACTTGAAAAGATAAATTTTAATCTGGAAAAACAATCTATCGGCAATACCAGTCCATCACAACCAACACAGATTCCCAAGGTAAACGATTTCCGTAACAATGCAATGAAAAAAAGACAAATAAAGTTTGGTTTTAAAGGGCTTTTTGGGGGCAGAAACATAGTTATCGCCGGTGTTTTGCTACTTATTTTGATCCTGTTTTCGGTTTTTGGAATCTATCTTCCGGCTCAAAAAGCTTACAAGGACGCAAAGCTGACTTACGCCGACGCACAGGCTGCGGCCTGGGCAATAAAAACCCAGAACGTCCAGCTGGCTTCGGACCAGCTGGCAAAGACCAAGACCGATCTGGACAAAACTCAAAAAGATGTCGAGGCGATGGGGTATCTAAAGTACATCCCGGTTGTCAACTGGTACTATGGCGACGCATATCATATGGTTAACGCCGGAGAACACGGTCTTAACGCGGCCATCATTCTGGTCGACGCGATCAAACCGTACGCCGATGTTTTGGGTCTTAAGGGACAGGGGAGTTTTGCCGGAGGGACGGCGCAACAGCGTATCGAAACGGCCGTAAGAACGCTGGGTAAGATCACTCCCCAAATAGACACCATCTCAAGCGAACTCGACGCGGTTAGAAGCGAAATCGATCAGGTCGACCCGAATCATTATCCGTCGTTCTCTTACGGTAAAAAAGCCAGGGATGCGATCGCCAACATCAAGAACATCACCGATGAAAGTGTCAGCCTGATCAACAACGCCAAACCGCTTATAAAAATCCTCCCGTCCGTGTTGGGAAACCCGAACGAAGTAAAATACTTGCTCTTATTCCAGAACGACAAGGAGCTTCGCCCGACCGGCGGGTTCATCACCGCTTATGCGGTTTTCAGACTCGACAGCGGGGTGGTCCATGTGGACGAATCCGGGGATATTTATAGTCTTGACGCAACGGTTCCCAACAAGCCTACCGCACCCGCGCCTATTTTAAAATATTTGGCGAACGTCCCGGTTTTAAACTTAAGGGATAACAATCTGTCACCCGATTTTAAGGTTTCGATGGACTCTTTCTATAAAATGTATCAAACCGCCGGCGGTGCGACCAATGTTAACGGAATCATCGCGGTCGACACCCACGCGCTGGTGTCGGCGATGAACATTTTAGGAGACATCAGCGCGGACGGATCAACTTTTACCACCAAAAACGATCCTTATTGCAATTGTCCGGATGTAATTTATCAGCTTGAGCAAATAGCCGACCAGCCGGTTGAAGGGATCAAGACGAACAGAAAAGGGATTATCGGAGACCTGATGTACGCTATTATGTATAAAGCTTTTTCATCTTCCCCCAAACTTTATTGGGGGCCGTTGTTTCAGGTGATGTTAACGGAAATGAACGAAAAACACATCCTCTTTTATATGAACGATCCTCAGGCGCAGGCAGGTTTCGAGGGATTAAATGCCGCCGGAAGAATAGTGCCGTTCAACGGTGATTATTTCCATCTTAACGAGGCTAATTTCGGCGGGGCAAAATCAAACATGTTCGTGACCGAGTCGGTGTCACAGGATTATAGTCTTGGGAATGACGGCACGATCCAAAAGACGGTGACGGTTAATTACAAAAATCCGTATCCGCCTTCCGATTGCAATCTGGCCAGAGGAAACTTATGTTTGAATGCGACACTTAGGGACTGGTTCAGGATATATGTTCCCAAAGGCAGTCAGCTTATTTCTTCAACCGGCTCGGAAGTGAAAATGACCACATACGATGATTTGGGAAAAACCGTATTCGAGGGATTCTTAACGGTCAGGCCCCAAGGCGCCTCAACACTGACGGTAACCTATAAGCTGCCGTTTAAGTTGGGAAACAATTCCGTGTTGCCTTTGCTTATCCAAAAACAACCCGGAACGGATAATTTTGCCTATACGATCACCAAAGGCAACGGAATTTTGAAACAGTTCAATTTGTCTTCAGATACTACTTTGAATCTTCAGCTAAGATAAGTTTATGAGGGCATATAAGACCGAAGGGATTGTCATTAGGCGTAAAAATTATCTCGAGGCAGACAGAATCCTAACAATTTTTACCAGGCGTAAGGGTAAAATCAGGGTCAAGGCAAAAGGGGTCCGTAAAATTACCAGCCGCCGGTCGGGCCATATCGAACTTTTAAATCATTCCGTGTTCAGCCTGTATCAGGGTCAGGCGATGCCTGTTTTAACCGAGGCGGAAACCCTTAAGAATTATTCCATGCTTAAAAAAGATTTAAAGCGTATCGGTATCGCTTATCATTTCTGTGAGCTTGTAGACGGTTTGTGTCCCGAAAATCAGGAAAACGAAGAAATTTTTATACTGTTACAACAGGCCTTGGATACCATTTCAAGCGACGAAAGACTTGACTTAATCACTCACCGGTTCGAGTTAAAACTGTTAACGCTATTGGGCTTTTCAAGCCCCGGCCAAAAAATGGACAAGGAAGAGGCGGAGAATTTCATCGAATCGATTTTGGAACGAAAACTTAAAACAAAACAGCTCCTGCCCAGGCTTTCCTAAATCTTTTAAGTTAGGCTTCTTTTTGTTATGATTGGCATATGGATAACAATCTGATGGATAAAATTGTTGCCTTGTGCAAAAGGCGTGGTTTTATTTATCCCGGGTCGGAAATTTACGGAGGACTTACCGGTACCTGGGATTACGGCCCTTTGGGTACTTTGCTTAAAAAAAACATCAAGGACCAGTGGTTTAGAACCAATGTGCAACTGCGAAACGATGTGGTCGGGGTGGATGCCGCGATAATGATGAATCCGACGGTTTGGGAAAAGTCGGGGCATTTGGAAGCGTTTACGGACCCTCTGGTCGAATGCAAAACCTGCCATCAGCGCTTCAGGGCGGACAAGGAAGAAGAGATCAAAGCGCACGAAAAGACCCATCAGGGCAAAGCAGGCTGGACAACTCCTCAAAAATTCAACCTTCTGGTAAAAGCATTCTTAGGTATCATTGAAGGCGCTCAGGACGAGATCTTTTTAAGAGGCGAGATCACCCAAGGCGCGTTTGTAAATTTCGAAAACATCGTTTCCTCGACCAGGGTTAAGATCCCTTTCGGGATAGCACAGATCGGCAAAGCCTTCCGGAATGAGATTACTCCGGGGAATTTCACGTTCAGAAGCAGGGAGTTTGAGCAGATGGAAATTGAATACTTCATAAGACCCGAAGAAAAAGAAGGCAACGTGTGGTTTGAATACTGGAAAAACACAAGAATGGAATGGTATCTGTCGCTTGGTATCAAAAAGGAAAATTTAAGATTTCGAAAACACGAAGACAGGGAGCGGGCGCATTATGCCAGGTTTGCCGAAGACATCGAGTATAAAGCGCCTTTCGGTTGGGCGGAGTTTGAGGGAATCCACCATCGGGGCGACTGGGACCTGTCAAGACATAACCTGTCTTATGTAGGCGACGACGGTAAAAAATTCACTCCCTGGGTGATCGAAACTTCGGGTGGGGTCGACAGAAGCCTGTTGTTCTTTTTGCTTGATGCGTACCATGAAGAAGGCGAAAGGACGATCTTAAAATTAAACCCGAAATTGGCGCCATATAAGGTGGCGGTCTTTCCGTTACTTGCGAACAAAGAAAAACTGGTCAACCTTGCCCGCGGAATTTATGACGACTTAAAACAGCAAATGATGGTAGCCTGGGACGAACGGGGAAATATAGGTAAAAGGTATTACGCGCAGGATGAGGCGGGAACGCCGTATTGTGTGACCGTCGATTTTCAAAGCCTTGAGGATAAAACCGTAACCGTCCGCGACCGCGATACCGCCAAACAGGAGCGGATTAAGATCACAAATCTTTCCGAATATTTTTTAAGTAGACTTTCCTAAGTAACGGGTTGTACCAGTAAATCATAGTTGACAACGGCTGGTGATAGTGTAATTATGTATAAATCGCAGAATTTATAACCTGCCTAAAACAACCCATACGGATTTTTCCTCTGGGTTGTTTTTTAGAAGATAATGTGGTCGGCAGCAAAAGTTGCGAATTCATCTTCAAGTTTTTTAATGTTTTTAACGATGATCTTATGGTCGACCTGTTCGATGATCTTTTCCTTTTCGAGTTTCTCAAGTTCCCGGCTGGTCGCTTCCCTTGAAAGCCCGGCCAGAGTACCGATTATGCGATGGGTCAACGGCACCTCTATGGCCATATGGTTGTTTTTATTGGGGTTTGAGAACCTTCGCGCCAGCATTAAAATGACCGCGCAAACCTGATTATAGGCATTTTTGGATAACAGGATGTCCATCAACTTGGTCAGTCCTTCCAAACCGCTTAAAATTCTTCTGGTGAGATCAAGTAGAACTACGGGGTTACTTTTCAAAAACTCGGCCACCTCGTTCTTGGGCGCTTTTAAAAGTTCGACATCGGTCAGGCATTCGAAAAAATAAATATTCGGAGAATCGCTAAGTGCCCAAATCATCGGGAAGAACATGCCCGGTTTATAGATATTGAAAGTCAATTCTCTTCCGTCCTTGGAGATAAGGAACAACCGGACAAAACCGGACTTGATATAGAAAACACCGGACGGCTCCAATCCGGGTTCGATGATTATCTGTTCTTTTTTATAATGTTTCGAACTGTTGAATTTTAAAAAAAATTCTTCGTCGAATTGTTTGAGTGATTTTCCGGTTGCCATAATTTACAAGCTTTTTATAGTAACCTTAAGCAGATTTTAATCTTTGTGTTACAAAATAGCAACAACTATTATGCAGGTTAACTTAATCGATTATAACACATTTAGTGATATAAATTACTTATATGCGCTATTGATAGCGTTATAAACTATAACAAAAGTAACTTTCTATCGTTATAACTTTAAGAAGGAGGTGAAAAGTATGAAAGCTTTATTCGGCAGTTATAAAAACAAACTGTTAAAGCTGATCGGACAAATCGCCAGTTTATATCTGGCGCAGATTATGATCTAGATAAAATAATCCCCTGAACTTGTGTTTTAAAATTTCAACAACTTATGGAAAAAGGGTTTTCGGAAATTTAAAATATGAGCTTGGGAATTACTTATTTTAGTTGTTTGTATCGTAGTTTTGCTTCTTTGAACAAAGATACGGTAAGAGGGCTGTCGTAATTTTCCCTATAATATACGCACGAGATTCCGGCCTGGATCAAGATCTTGGCGCAATGGACACAGGGCAGGTTGGTACAATAACAAATCGCTTTGTCGGTTGAGATGCCTTCGTTTGCCGCCTGTATAACCGCATTTTCTTCGGCGTGGACACAGATGCATTTATCCAACTGCTGGCCGGAGGAAATCTTGCCTTTGACCGATAAGGCGCATCTTTGGCAACCGCCTTCGTTGCAGTTTTTAATTCCCTTGGGGGATCCGTTGTAGCCGGTGGCAATGATACGGTTGTTCGGATTGACGATCACCGCGCCGACCTTGCGGGTTAAGCAATCCGATCTGGTTCGTACCACTTCCGCGATGTCCATGAAATATTTATTCCACTTGTCCTTTTTAGCTTGGGTCATATCATTTAGTTATAATTATATCACGGGATTTTTAACCACGATATCTTGACATACGTATGTGTTTTGATTATGCTAATCCTACCTTAAATGAAACAATTACTCAAAAATAAAGTTTTACTGATCGGGGCAGGGGTGGTATTGGTGATTTTGGTCGTTATTATCGGCGGAGCGGTATTTCTCAGCAAAGCCAATAATTCCCAATCCAATCAGGATGTCAACGCTTTGCCTACACAAATACCTATCCCGACGTTAACGCCCGCTTCCATAGGCCTGAGTCTTAAGGTCGGAACTCCCGGACAGACGGTTGTAGCGTCTTTATCAAATACCGCCGGTATTTCCGAAGCCGACTACGAACTGGATTATACCGCTAAAAACCCAAATCCTACTCCCGGCGGCGCCGACAGGGTACCTCGAAAGATCATCGGCAGCTTCGATTTGAGCATACAGCCGGTATCCAAAGAGATTAAACTGGGGACCTGTTCGGATGTTTGCCATTATGACCAGGATGTCCAGGACATTTCGTTAATCCTAAAAATCACTAAGAGCGACGGTACGGTGTACCAGTCACAAACCTCACTCTCTTCGGCGCAATAGGACCAAAGGTCCACAAATTTTTTCCAGCGTACATATTTAGTGTTTCCATAAAATTAAGGCACTACTATAACCCGTTTACCTATTGACAGCTTCCAAAAACTGGCGCAAAATTAAGTAAAAGTGGGAAAAATTGGGAAAGAGTGGGAATAGGAGGCAGGATGTTAATCGGTCAATATGAAGGCAAAATCGATCATAAGCAACGAGCGGCATTACCTAAAAAATTCCGGGAAGTATTAGGCGATAAGTTGATAATTACCTTAGGTTATGAGAACTCGCTTATTGTCGTATCAGAGAAAAACTGGAAGGCATTACTTGAAGGTACCGAAGGGAGACCTTTCATCGATTCGGCAACCAGAGAAACCCAGCGGTTTCTACTCGGAGGAGCTTCGAATGTCGAGCTCGACCGTAAGGGAAGGTTTATATTCCCTGCTTATCTTAGAGAGTTTGCAGGAGTTAAAGAGAATGTCGTGTTCATAGGCTTATCGAGGTATGTAGAGCTCTGGAGCAAGGAAAAATGGGAAGAATACCGAAAAACATTGGCAAAGAACATAGATTCGATTTCACAAAAACTGGTTAAAAAAGAAGGTGAAGGGAATGATTAGTTTCCATCAACCTGTTCTTTTAAACGAAGTTGTCGATCTTTTACAAATTAAACCCGAAGGGAAATATATCGATGCGACCATAGGCGGAGGCGGACACACCGCTAAGATTCTTTCGCTCGGCGGAAGAGTATTGGGAATCGATTTGGACCAGGATGCATTGGATTATGTCGGTAAAAAACTTGCGTCGGATATTTCCGGAGGAAGGCTGATTTTGGCGAAAGGAAATTTCGGTGATTTGGCAAAAATCGCTCATTTGAACGGTTTTGGGAAAGTCGACGGGGTTTTATTCGATCTGGGGGTTTCATCTTACCAGATCGATACGGCCGGTCGCGGTTTCAGTTTCTTATTAAACGGTCCGCTGGACATGAGGATGGATCGAAGTTCTGGAGCAACGGCCGAGGCGCTGGTGAATCTTTTAGGAAAACGCGAATTGAGCGATTTATTCGGTAAATACGGCCAGGAAAGATTAAGCCGCACCATCGCCAAAAGGATCGTTCAAAGGCGAAAAATAAAAGCGATCAAAACGACCGAAGAGCTCTGGGAAATCATTGCCAAAGCTTACGGGATAAAAGGGGAGGTCTCGGATTTTACCAGAACAAAGCTTAGCCAGAAAGTATTTCAGGCCTTAAGGATTGCGGTTAACCAAGAACTGGAAAATCTTGCTTTGGGTTTACCCGAAAGCCTGGAAATATTAGAGGAAAAAGGGAGAATAGCGGTAATTACTTTTCATTCGCTTGAGGACGGGATCGTAAAAAGAACGTTTCTTGAGTTTGAAAGGAAGGGTTTGGGCAAACAGGTTATAGCAAAACCCTTAACGGCGGGGAGAAGGGAAACGGAAGAAAATCCCAGGTCAAAAAGCGCCAAGCTAAGGGTATTTACAAAGGAGTTAAATTATGAATAAACCGGTTTTACTGATTTTTGGTTTGGTAGTAACGATTGTAGCCTTGGCAATTATAAGAACTTCGATTGCCAACAATATCGTTACTTCGGGTGTGGTATTGGCCCAAATACAGGAGCAATCCGATCAGTATAAGCTCGAAAACAGCATCTTGTACGAGAAGCTGTATGCATTGTCCTCTTTGACAAACGTTGCCCAAAAAGCATATGATTTAGGGTACCAAGATCAAGCTTCCGACTTTGTCCTGGGCAAGCAGACGGTTGCATTAAAACAATGACATGGAGATACAGACTGGTTTTTGCCTCAATAGTATTCTTTTTTCTACTTATAGTTGTTCGTTTGTTCTATTGGCAAGTAGTTAGAGCTCCCGAGTTGTCGGCTTTGGCTCAGGAGCAATACGGTACAGCCGTAAATGTCCAGCCACAACGGGGCGACATCGAAACCTCTGACGGTTTTCCACTGGCAACATCCCAAATCACCTACCTGGTTTTTGCAAATCCCAAAGAAATTCAAAACAAGAACGAAGAGATCTTAAGCCTTTCCAAATATCTTGATGTAGGCGTTGCTTCTTTAAGTGCCGATTTGGCGCTTGACAGGTTTTGGGTTCCGCTTGAAAGCGGAGTAAGTATCGAAGTAAAAAGTGAGATAGAAAAGCTGAATTTACCGGGTATCGGGTTTTCGCAACAATACGAAAGATTTTATCCCGAAGCCTCGATGGCGGCTCAGCTATTGGGATTTTTAGGCAAAGACGAACAGGGAAACGATAAAGGTTATTTCGGCCTTGAAGGTTATTATGACCGTTTATTAAGCGGAAAAGAAGGGGTTGCGGTACAGGTGCATGACGCGTTCGGCAGGCCGATCCTGGCCAGTATGAACACCACTTCCAATGCCACAGACGGCCAAAACCTCATTCTGAATTTGAACCGATCGATTCAGTTTTTGGTGGAAAAGAAATTGAAGGAAGGGGTTGAAAAATACGGTGCCTCGTCGGGTATGATAGGCATCATGGACCCAAAGACGGGGGGGATACTCGCGATGGCTTCTTATCCTAAATTCGACCCCCGCGACTATCAGGATTATCCGGAAGAACTATATATGAATCCTTTTATTTCCGATTTATACGAGCCGGGTTCGACCTTTAAGCCGATTGTGATGTCATACGCTTTAAATCAAAACGTTATAACCCCGCAAACACGCTGCAACATTTGTTCCGGCCCGGTTGAGGTCGGCGGCTATGCGATTCATACCTGGAACGATAAATATTTTCCCGGTACCGATATGATCTCAGTGATCCAACATTCGGATAATACCGGCATGGTATTTGTTGCGCAAAAGCTCGGACTGGACAACATGTTGACGGGACTTGGTAAGTTCGGGATCGGAAGCGATACCGGGATAGATCTGCAGGGTGAGGCTTCGGCAGCTTTAAAACCCAAAGACCAGTGGTATGCGGTGGATTTGGCTACCACCGGTTTTGGCCAGGGCATATCGGTTACACCCATAGAGCTTTTGGATGCGATCGCAGCTATCGCAAATGACGGAAAACGCATGCAG
Source organism: Candidatus Levyibacteriota bacterium (assembly GCA_027334565.1). GTDB lineage: Bacteria > Patescibacteriota > Microgenomatia > Levybacterales > UBA12049 > DAHWUP01. The sequence goes on from DAHWUP010000005.1 coordinate 32,336, forward strand.
CCTGAGGTAGTTAAGGCGGTAGAGAATCCGGACGGGAGTATCGTTGGGATACCTCCAAAGGTTCTGGATCAGCCTATAAGCCCTCAAACGGCCAAAGTAATGACAGAGATAATGGTTAACGCCGTAAACAAAGGCGAAGCGTCTTTTGCACGTTTGAAGGGATATAGAATCGCCGGTAAAACCGGGACCGCTTCGATACCGATAGCAGGACATTATGACCCTACGCAGACGATTGCCTCATTCGTCGGATTCGCGCCCGCCGACAACCCCAAATTCGTGATGTTGGTTATTTTGAATCGCCCCACGGCCTCGATTTACGGCGCAGAAACGGCAGCGCCCATATTCTTCGACATCGCCAAATCACTGCTGGAATACTATGGTATTCCTCCAAGCGGAGAATAGGATATAATACCTTAAGATGAGAAAACGATTGGGTTTTTTCGTACTTAACTATCTTAGGTTTTTCGCAAAACTAAAAATTAAAAGGGTCAAACCCCTGATCGTCGGCGTCGGCGGATCCAGCGGAAAAACTTCGCTTGCTAATTTTATTTACCTGATACTTGGTCAAAGATACAAGGTTAAACAAAGCCGCGGCAAAAACAGTGAAACGGGGATCCCTTTGGATATCCTTAACCTTTCCGCCGGAGATTATTCGAACCTGGACTGGCTGAAGGTATTGCTCAAGTCGCCGGTAAAATTCTTGATCGGGCTTGACTCGTATGACGTTTACATCGCCGAAATGGGAATAGACAGTCCCAAGGAACCTAAAAACATGTCGTACCTTTTAAAGATAATCCGGCCGGAGATTGCGGTATTGACCAACATTGCATACGAACACAGTGTTTATTTCGATCCCCTGGTGCTTGAGGAAGAGGATGAACAACGTGAAGAACGGATCTTAAAACTTACCGCAGAACAGGAACTTTTACTTTTGACTTCGGTTGAAGATAAAGGAACGGTGGTCCTTAATATCGACGATGGGTATATCAAAGATGCGCAACAAAGGATAAAGGCAAAAAAACTCACGCTTTCGGAAAGGGACGAGACCGCGGATTTTTTTATCGAAGATGTAAAAAATTACGTCACCGAGTTCGTCTTGGTTTTTAAATTTGAAGGGGAAAAATATAAAATAAAGATCGATAATCCTCTGCCTAAACATTTCGCGTATTCCTTTGTCAGTGCGATCGCAGTGGCAAAAGCCTGCGGGATCTCGGTCGAGGAGTCCATCGGAATCCTCGAAAATAATTTTACTCTGCCTCCCGGGAGAATGAGCGTATTTAAAGGTATCAAAGATACCGTGGTTATCGACTCATCATATAACAATGCGACACTCACGCCTATTCTCGATCTTTTGAATTTTGTCAGGCAGATCGGCAGCCAGCGAAGAAGGATCGGGATTATCGGTGATATGCGGGAGCTCGGCACGATGAGCAAACCTCTGCACGAGGAGGTAGCCAGAAAAATGCTTCAAACCTTGGACGTGGCTATTTTGATCGGACCATTGTGCCAAAAATATATTTTGCCGATCTTAAAAAGCAATAATTTCAAAGTGTATTCGTATCTTAATTTCACTTCCGCCAAATCGACCATCCTCGATGAGGTCAGGCCAAAGGATATCGTTTTGGTAAAAGGATCGCAGAATACCTTATTTCTTGAGAGGGCGGTTGAGCTTCTGTTGGAAAACCCCAAAGACAAGAATAAGCTATGCAGGCGCGGTGAATATTGGGAAAAGATCCGAGAAAAATCTTTATAGTTTAAGTTCCAAAATATCGTTCAACTCGGTTTTAGACTTTTGTATACTGCCAGAAGGAAGTTCCAGTACCAGATCGAATTTTGGATTCCAGAATACTACCCGGTTGGGTTCAACCCCTCTTTTTAAGAACACGACTTTTTTGCTTCTGCTTAAGACCATCAGATCGATTGCGTACTTCATCATAAAAGTATGTATACCGAATCTGGTCCTAAAAACGAGGGGTTGGGCCTTTGCCGTGAATAATAAGCCCTTGGTTTTTCCGAAGCCTTTTTGAAACGAAAAATTTTCCGCAACTAATGTATGCTTCGACAGATTTCTTATCATCAGTTTCAATTATACTAAACTAGAGAATCACCCATATAAAGGGTATAATAATGTGCATGTGGCAAAGAATTAAGAATATTTACCATTTGTTTGTCGCAATTGTTGCCAATTTGCTGTTTTTATTTCCTTCAAATGATTTAACGGTGATAGCCGTTACCGGAACCGACGGAAAGACCACGACCGTGAATCTGATTTATCACATACTTAAAAGTTCCGGCCGAAAAGTTTCGATGGTTTCAAGTATAGGCGCGGTGGTTAACGGGAAAAAATATGATACCGGCTTCCACGTGACCACGCCGTCGCCGTTTCAATTACAAAGATTGTTTCAAAAGGCAAAGAACGAAGGTTCGAAATACTTTGTTTTGGAAAGTACTTCCCATGCGCTTGACCAAAACCGTTTGTTCGGCATACATATCGATATCGGAGTCCTGACCAACGTAACCAGCGAGCACCTGGATTACCATAAAACCTACGATAATTATCTTAAAACCAAGGCTAAACTGTTAAGATGCGCAAAGATTTGTGTGGTTAACAGCGATGACGATTCATACAAACATCTATCCGATGTTAAGGAAGAAAAAGATGCGAAAAGCTGGGTCACTTACGGATTATCCGATGATTCGAAGGTCAATCCTCGGAATTTTGATCTAAGTTCGATAACGCTTATCGGGTCTTTCAACCGTTATAACGTATTGGCCGCGGTGGCGGCAACCAGAATGTTAGGCATAAACGACAAAGAAATAAAAAGCGCTCTTTCGAGTTTTAAATTACCGGTGGGCAGGGTGGAGTATGTGTACCGGAAAGATTTTGGAGTGATGATAGATTTTGCGCATACTCCCAATTCGTTCGAAAAGATCTTAAGCTTTGTCAGACCGTTGACCAAAGGCAGATTGATCCATGTTTTCGGCAGTGCCGGCGAAAGGGATAAGAGTAAAAGGCCTTTAATGGGTGAAATTTCCGCAAAGTATGCCGATATCCTGATCTTGACTGCCGAAGACCCGAGAAGCGAGGATGTTAACGAAATAATTGCGGAAATAGAAAAAGGAATTAAGAACGATGAGGTTAAGGTGGTAAAGGTTCCACAAAGGCGTGAAGCGATCCAAAGGGCGATCAAAATGGCGCAAAAAGACGACCTGGTTCTAATTACCGGCAAAGCCCAAGAGGGTTCGATGAATTACGGTAATAAAGAAACTCCTTGGGACGAATTTTTGGTGGTCAGGGACGCTTTGCAAAAACTAAAAAATGAAAATTAAAAAAATCCATTTTGTCGGCATCAAGGGTGTGGGAATGACCCCGCTTGCTGTCATTGCCAAAGAAGCGGGTTTTGAGGTATCGGGAAGCGATATTAACGAACATTTCATAACCGACGAAGTGCTTGAGAAAGCCGGTATAAAACCGCAGGTCGGCTTCGATAAATCCCATGTAAACAACGCCGATTTGGTGATTACATCCGGTGCAAACGGAGGATTTGATAACCCCGAGAACGTTGAGGCAAAAAAATTAAGTATTCCGCTTTTGACCCAGGGGGAGGCGATCGCCAGATTTCAAACAGGAGAATTAACCGAAAAAGCAACGGAAGGAATTTCGGTTGCGGGAACTCACGGAAAAACAACCACTACGGCGATGATCGCAACTATCCTTAAAGCGAACGGTTTTGACCCCTCTTTTGCTATCGGGACGGGCATGATACCATACCTTGATTCAAGCGGACATTTTGGCAAGGGAAAATATTTTGTCGCAGAGGCCGATGAATATGCTACCGAACCAAATTATGACAAAACCCCAAAAATGCATTGGCAGAAACCGAAAATAGGAGTGATCACCAATATCGAATACGACCATCCGGATATCTACCCCTCGATTGAGGAATTAAAGAAGGCTTTTTTAGTCTTCGCACAAGGGATCGACGCTTCCGGTTCATTAGTGATCAATTTGGACGGGGAGAATGTTAACGACTTGTTGAAAATTTTTAAGGGTAGAATCATAACTTACGGGTTTTCGCAGCGCGCCGATTTCTACTTGGACAAGGTAAATGTCGAGGAGGAAAAGACCTTTTTTTGGGTATACAACCGGGGAATGAATCTGGGCGAATTTTCGATCAATGTCTCGGGAGAGCATAATGCCCTAAATGCGTTGGCTTCGGTTATAGTATGCTTGGAACTTGGAATATCGGTTGAAAACATCAAAAAAGGTCTTTTGGCCTTCCGAGGAACCAAAAGGCGGATGGAATATGTAAAAACGCTTTCAAGCGGAGCGTTGTTATTTGACGATTATGCACATCACCCGACGGAAATAAAAAAAACTTTACAGACACTTAAAAAGATCTATCCGAACAAAAAAATTGTTTGTATATTTCAGCCGCATACATACTCAAGAACAAAAGCTTTGTTCGAACAATTTATATCGTCGTTTAACGATTCTTATCAGTTGATCATAACCAAGATATATTCCTCAAGACGCGAAACACCCGATCCGAGTGTATCTTCGAAGCTACTGGCCGAGGCAATCTCCACTACCGGAAAAGATGTTCTGTACTTGGATAATTTTGACGATGTGATAAAATATATCGAACAAAAATCCCCCGATAGAACATACGTAGTGGTAACTATGGGGGCAGGCGATATTTATAAATTGTCGAATGACTTAAAATAAGCATATGGAAAAGTTTACTATCAAGGGCGGTAAGAAATTAAAAGGAGAGGTTTCCCTGCTTGGTTCCAAGAACGTTGCTCTGAAGGTTTTGGTGGCGGCATGCTTGACCGGTGACGAGGTAACCGTCGAAAACGTCCCGCTGATATCGGATTTTAGGATAATGGCCGAAATAATCAGGCATCTTGGCGGAAAAGTGGAGTTTTTTGACCACACGGTCAAAATCCGTATGGACGAATTTGTCAGCGAAAAAATTGCTTTGGATAAAGCCGCGGAAATCAGAACGTCGTATATGTTTCTGGCTCCGCTTCTATCCAGAGTGGGAAAAGCCGTAATTCCAAATCCGGGCGGTTGCAGGATCGGAGCCAGGCCGATAGACAGGGTGGTCGAGGGGCTTAAAAAGATGGGAGTCGCCATTACTTATAACAGTAAGGACGGTTATTTTTATGCCGAGAGCCCCAAAGGATTAAAAGGAACCGTTTATAAGTTTGCCAAAAATACCCACACGGGTACCGAAACGATGATTATGGCCGCCGTGCTTGCAAAAGGGAAAACCGTTCTTAAAAATGCGGCTCAGGAGCCGGAAATTGACGAATTGATCGGTCTTTTAAACCGAATGGGCGCAAATATATCAAGAAAAGCGGATAGAACAATCGAAATTAAAGGGGTCGGATCTTTGCACGGTACAAAATTCAAAATCGTTCCGGACAGAAACGAGGCGGTGACCTTTGCGGTGGCGGCCTTGATCACCGAAGGAGATATTCTTATCAGAAACATCAAAAAAAAAGGACTGGAAGAATTTCTGGAACTTATTGATCTGGCCGGAGGAGGGGTCGAAGAAAGACGGGACGGAATTAGATTTTTTTACAAAGGCGATCTTAAGCCGACCAATGTTGTCACGTCTTTTTATCCCGGATTTATGACCGATTGGCAAGGACCCTGGACGGTACTCATGACCAAAGCGGGCGGCGAGTCGACCATGCACGAGACCGTGTACGAAAACAGGTTCACTTATGTAGAGGAGTTGAAAAAAATGGGTGCCGAAATTACCTTGTATAACCCCAAGATACAAAATCCCGCTAAGGTATATAATTTTAATATCAATGATGACAACGGAAAGAATTTCCATGCCGCAAAAATTTCCGGCCCGTCAGTTTTACATAACGGGATCTTGCAGATAACAGATCTTAGGGCAGGCGCCACTCTGGCGTTGGCAGCGCTTGCGGCAAGCGGCGAAAGCGTTTTGTTCGGAATCGAGCATTTGGAGCGAGGTTATGAGGATTTTGATAAAAGGTTAACCGGTTTGGGTGCGGACATCAAAAGAGTAGAAGAATAAATTATGAGAAGTAATAATTTGCAGGCGGTTCTTTTGGCGGCAGGGGAATCTTCCAGGATGTACCCCCTCGCCGACGGAAATCATAAATCGATGATCAGGCTTTTGGGAAAACCTCTTTTGGAGTATACAATCGAAAAACTAAAAAGGGCCGGTATAAACAATTTAATCATAGTCGCTTCCAACAACAAAATAGAATCATATTTCGGCGATGGTGGCAGGTTCGGTGTGTCGATAAAGTATGCGATACAAGACAAGCCCCAAGGAGCGGGTAACGCCTTGCTTCTTTGCCGAAACTTAATCGAGAACGATTTCATTTTGCTGAACTCATATCACATCGATATCGATAAATTCATAAATCCCTTGATCAAGGCTATGACCGAGGGAAGTGAAGGAGCGCTTCTGGTAAAAGAACGTGACAATCCGCAAAACTTCGGCGTAATCGGAACCGAAAAAGAAAGGGTCACCGAAGTTGTCGAGAAACCCCAAAAAGGCGAGGAGCCGTCAAATTTATGTATCGTCGGCATTTATCTTTTAAATAAATCCTTTATCCGCACACTTATGGAGGTTGCCCCCGAGCACTATCAGTTGGAAACGGCTTTGAATAATTTTGTCAAAACCCATCAAGTTAATTGGCTTAAAACCCAAGAGGAAACGGTGGTTTTAAAGTATCCCTGGAACCTGTTCAAAATCAAGGATTACCTGCTTGGCGGACTTAGCCATTCGATCGGTAAAAACGTCAAAATTTCCGAAAGTGCCCAAATCAGCGGGGAAGTCCATATCGAAGATGGTGTACAAATCCTGGAAAAGGCTATTATTAAAGGTCCCTGCTTTTTGGGAAAAGATTGCGTTATCGGCACAAATTCGCTGGTGCGTAAGGGTTGTGTCATCGAACAGGATGCGGTGGTCGGTGGCTATATGGAAATTGCCAATTCGATTTTAATGCGGGGGGCGACGACCCATTCGGGATTTATCGGCGACTCCATTATCGGAGATGGTACCAGGATCGGCGCCCAATTTTGCAGTTCCAACGTGAGGATCGACAGGGAACCGGTGCGCGCTTTGGTTAAAGATAAAGAGATTGAAACCGGTTCAAGGCATTTGGGCGTTATAATCGGAAATAATTCAAGGGTCGGCATTAAAAGTTCTACTATGCCCGGAGTCATTATCGGGTCCGATGTTATTATCGGGCCGTCCACTACCGTTTTACATAACGTGTACGACGGTAAAAAGTATTACACTAAATTTGCGGAAACCGTTGAAAAATAATGATAGATTCCATTGTTATTATCAATAATTTTTGTGCTGTTAAAATTTAATTATGTGCGGAATATTCGGTTATATCGGTAAGAGACAAAACGCCGCGAAGATCGTACTTGAGGGTCTGAAGCTTCTTGAATACCGTGGTTACGATTCCTGGGGTATAGCGGTTAAAAGCGGTAAAAGGATAAAGCTTGAAAAACACGTCGGACAGATCGGCGATGCAACCACGGATTTGCCCAAAAGCGGTTTAGGTATAGGTCATACGCGTTGGGCCACCCACGGCGGAGTGACCGTTGAAAATGCACATCCCCATCTTGATTGCACGCGAAAGATCGCTTTGATGCATAACGGGATCATTGAAAATTTCGAAGAAATTAAAACGGAGCTTGTCAAAAAGGGTCATAAAATAATCTCCGATGTCGATACCGAAGTCGCGGTGCACCTTATCGAGGAATATTATAAAACTTCGGATTTTGTCACGGCAACGCTTAAGGCGTTTCGGCAATTTAAGGGACTGAACGCAATCGTCGTTGAGAATTGCGATACCAACGAGATAATCGCGGCTAAAAACGGATCACCTTTGATCATCGGAAAAGGCAAGAATGAATATTTTGTTGCCTCCGACGCTTCGGGCATCATCAAACATACCAAAACGGTATTTTTCCTGGAGGACGATCAGTTGGCGGTTATCTCGGATGAATTAAAAATTCTTGATATTAAAAGCGGAAAAACGGTAAAGCCAAAATTTACGAAGCTTAATTGGGAATTCGAAGATACCCAAAAAGGAAATTTTAAGCATTATATTTTAAAGGAGATTTTCGAACAGCCGCACGTTTTGGAAAATATCGCGCTTAATTATTCGGACCAGACCGAAAAACTTGCATGGCTTATTCAACGGTCGTACGGCGCATATTTCTTGGGTTGCGGCAGCGCATCCTATGCGGCACTTTTGGGAACATATCTGTTTTCCAAGGTTGCGAACCGCCATTTGAATTTTAGTATCGGTTCGGAATTCAATTATCTGGAAGGCTACCTGACCGAAAAAAGTTTGTTAATCCCGATATCCCAAAGCGGTGAGACCATCGACGTGGTGGAACCTGTCATAAAAGCCAGGTTAAGGGGCGTGAAGGTCGCGGCTATCACCAACGTCTTGGGTTCGACGCTTTACCGAAATGCCGATTTTAAAATTTTACTCAACGCCGGTATAGAAAAGGCGGTGGTTGCGACCAAAAGTTTTACGGCGATGATTTCCGTTCTTCTTTTGACGGCGTATGCGCTGGCCGGCAGAACGAACGAGGGAAGGGAACTGCTGCTTAAAGCTTCGGAAAACGTCTCCGAAATTCTTAGGGACGGATTTTTAAAACAAATCAAAGACGTGGCCGGAATGATAAAAGACCAGGAGCATATTTATGTTCTGGGAAGAGGGCTTTCATATCCGGTCGCGCTTGAGACCTCGCTTAAAATCAAGGAGACGGCCTGTGTCCACGCGGAAGGGTTTGCCGGGGGCGAACTAAAGCACGGTGTGATTGCATTGGTTGAAAAAAGTACTCTTTGTATCGTCATCGCGCCAAACGACGAAACCTACAACGATATCATTTCAAATGCGCAGGAAGTGAAAGCCAGGGGAGCGCTGGTTTTGGGTATCGGACCAAGAAAAGATAAAGCATTCGATTTATATTTGAAAACCCGGGACATCAAAGAAGCGACAACCATCCCTCAGGTTGTAATTGCCCAGCTTTTGGCATATAATCTGGCTTTAACAAGGGGTATAAAAGATCCGGACAAACCGAGGAATTTAGCCAAATCGGTAACTGTTAAATAAACTATGTCTTTACCAAAAAAGCCAAGAATCGTAGTGATCGGCGGAGGAACGGGGTCGTTCGTCGCATTATCCGGCTTAAAAAAATACCCGGTAGATCTAACCGCTATCATTACCATGATGGATAGCGGCGGATCAAGCGGAAGACTGCGGGACGAGTTGGGCGTCCTTCCTCCCGGTGATGTCAGGCAATGTCTGGTAGCTCTAGCGACCTCTCCCAAGCTTTTAAGAGAAATGTTCAACTACCGGTTCGAAGCGGGAGAGCTTAAAGGCCACACTTTCGGCAACATCTTTCTGTCAACCCTTGCCAAAACCACGGGGAGCATGAAGAAAGCAATAGCCGAAGTGGGCAGAATCTTAAGGATCCAGGGAAGAGTGGTTCCCGTTACTTATGCCAAAGGCGATTTATGCGTCGAACTTGAAGACGGAAGGATAATCGAGGGGGAAACGCATATCGACGAGGTAGAGAAAAGAGAGAAAAGAGCAAAGATCGTGCGCGCCTTCTTAAAACCTCAAGTCGATGCCAACCCGGATGCGGTTAAGGCGATTTTAAACGCGGACGCGATCGTCATCGGACCGGGGGACCTTTATACCAGCATCATTCCCAATCTTTTGGTCAAAGGTATCGTCCCGGCGATCAAAAAATCCCGGGGAAAGAAGATCTTTGTCCTGAATCTAATGACCAAATACGGTCAAACCACCAAGCATAGCGCCAAGGATCATATCGATGACCTTATTCGTTATCTGGGAAAAGAGACCGTGGAAGTGGTACTGGTGAATACCAAGACCCCCCGAAAGGAAACTCTGGCCTGGTACGAAGATTTTGAAGAGTATCCGGTCAAAGACGATCTGGGCGAAAGAGCAAAGTTTTCGATCGTTAGGGCAAACCTGATCCGCGACGTGGTCGTCAACCATAGCCCTTCCGACTCGCTGAAACGAAGCATAATAAGACACGATTCGGAGAAATTGGCTAAGGCCGTTTGGGATGTTGTAACTTAAGAATATACAACCTCGTTTTGGACGCTTTTTGAGTTGAATCTAGATCGTTTGGGTATTATAATTAGGTTTATGGCTCACCTGTTGGGACTTACCCTGCTTTCGTTGTTTTTAACGTCCGTTCTCATCGTGCCGTTCATCGATTTTTTATACCGCATAAAACTTAAACGGCAACAGCAAAAAACCGTGGATTTATTCAATAAGCCTACGCCTTTTTTTGACAAATTCAACGCCTGGAAAGTAGGTACGCCTTTCGGAGGAGGGATACTCATAATTCTGGTGGTTTCGGCTCTTTTTTTATGGTCGTTCGGAATACTCGACATACCCGTAAACGGCTGGGAATTGTTCGTGATCTTATTTACCTTCATCGGTTTCGGCGTCTTAGGACTTTATGATGATCTCAAAAAGCTGGTCAACGGAAATTCAAAACTTCCCTTTTTCGGTTTAAGATTCAGGCATAAATTCCTTTTGCAGTGCATACTGGCGATAATTCCGTCCGTCGTTTTATATTTTAATTTAGGCTATAGCTTTTTATTCGTGCGAGGGATTGGACAGATTCCCATAGGGCTTTTATATATTCCGTTTGCGGCTTTTGCGATCGTGTCTTTTACCAACGCTTTTAACATCGCCGACGGACTGGACGGACTGGCGCCCGGACTTTTACTGATCGCTCTGGTTTCTTTTCTGGCAATTTCCTATACAAATGTCGATCCGGCGTTGGGAATTTTCATCGCCATTTTGATGGGAAGCGTCGCGGCGTTTTTATATTTCAACGTATATAAAGCCCGTATTTGGCTAGGCGATGTCGGCTCGATGTCTTTGGGTGCCGCTCTGGCAATTATCGGACTTTTAACCGGAAAGGTTTTGGCGCTGGTGGTTATCGGAGGCGTTTTCGTGCTTGAGGTCGGCTCTTCTTTGATCCAAATTCTGGGTAAGAAATTTTTAAAGCGAAAACTTTTGCCGGTCGCTCCTCTTCATTTATATTTTCAAAAAAGAGGCTGGGACGAGCCGAAAGTGGTTATGCGCGCATGGTGGCTGGGTGCGGTATTCGCGATTTTGGGATTATTCCTCGCTCAAATTAGACAATGAAAAGAACAGACGTGATCCTGCTTGCCTGTGTTCTATTCCTGACGTTTTTCGGTTTGTACATGATCTACGATGCCTCGTCTTATGTCGCATTCCGCGATTTTTTGGACAAATACCATTACGTAAAAGAACAGATCTTTTGGATCTTCTTAGGAATTTTGGCCATGGGTTTTTTTTCGCGTTTTGATTACCACCGTTTTTATAACCTTGCGATACCGATACTGGTTATCGCCATAGCTCTTCTTTGCGCGGTTTTTGTGCCGGGTATCGGGGTTAAGCTTCTGGGTGCTAAAAGATGGATAAACTTGCGTTTTACTTTGCTTCAGCCGTCGGAGTTTATGAAGCTTGCGCTTTCTATTTATCTTGCGGCCTGGTTTTCCAACAAGGAGAAGGGCAGGCTCTGGGCCTTTCTGACCTTATTATCGATTATTATCGCGCTGGTGGTGCTTGAGCCGGACATGGGAACCGCGGTTATAGTTCTTTTTGAGGGTATAGTCCTGTATTTTTTATCAGGCGCAAAGATCTTTTATTTCATAACGATGGCACCGGTGATCGCGGTGGTGGGTTTCATCGCCGCCAAACTCGAGCCCTACCGCGCGGCAAGGCTGACGTCGTTTTTGAACGTGAATACCGATTTAAGCACCACTTCTTATCATGTCAAACAGATATTGATCGCTTTAGGTTCGGGCGGATTGTTCGGTGTCGGTTTGGGTAATTCCATGCAAAAGTATGCCTATCTTCCCGAAAATACGACCGATTCGATTTTTGCCATCATTGCGGAAGAGCTGGGGTTTTTGGGCGCGGTTTTGGTGATCGGATTGTTCATACTGGTCATCTGGCGCGGTTTTCGGATCGCTACCAACGCCAAAGACATGTTCGGTAAGCTTCTTACCGGAGGAATAATCTCGTTTTTGGCGGGACAGATCCTTATCAACCTGGCGGCCCAGACATCGCTTCTTCCTTTGACTGGAATTCCCCTGCCGTTTATTTCCTACGGCGGCTCGGCACTGATAATTAACTTATCGGCAATCGGAATTTTACTTAATGTTCAAAGACAGTCATAACTTATGAAAATCTTAATCACAGGAGGCCATCTGACGCCGGCCTTGGCAGTTATCGAACAGCTCGGCAAAAATAGGGTGTATTACGCCGGAAGAAAGTATTCCTTCGAAGGGGAGGAGGCCCTATCGTTTGAATATCGGGAAATTGAAAGGCTTAAGATCCCTTTTCTTGAGCTTAAAACAGGCAGGTTGCAGAGAAAATTTACCAGATTCACTCTGGTTTCGCTTCTTAAACTCCCGCCGGGATTTTTGCGCGCTTATCGGATTTTAAAAAAGGTCAAACCCGACGTGGTCCTTTGTTTTGGCAGTTACGTGTCGGTTCCGGTTGGAATCGTTGCCAAGCTTATGAACATACCCTTGGTCATACACGAACAAACCCTGGAAGTCGGTTTCGCCAACAGGATATTGTCCAATTTTGCCGACAAGGTGTGCATTTCGTTCGAATCGTCCCGGAAATATTTTCCGAAAGAAAAATGCGTTTTGACCGGTAATCCCCTGCGTAAGACAATTAAGGACAAAACAAATCTCGTAGCGCAAAACAACCGTATCTATGTTAGCGGCGGTAGTACCGGTTCGCACGTGATCAATAAGCTGGTCGAGCAAACTTTGACAAGACTTTTATCAAAGTTTACTATCGTCCACCAAACCGGTGATTCCCGAAAATTCCGGGATTTTGACAGACTTTTAAAAATCAAAAACGGCTTGGATAAAAAACTGGCCGAAAGGTATCAACCGGTTAAATTTTTATCACCCGACGAATCCAGTTCGGAAATGGCAAAGGCCTCTTTTTTTGTCGGACGTTCGGGCATCAACACGGTCTGCGAACTTATTTATTTAAATAAGCCGGCACTACTTGTTCCGCTTGCCGTTTCGCAACGGAACGAACAATTAAAAAACGCGGAATATCTTAAAAACTTAGGCCTTTCCGAGGTATGCCGGGAAGAAGGATTAACCGCCCAAAAGTTTGCGGAAAGTATAATTTTGCTAAGCGAAAATTTGACAAAATACAAATTGAACAAAAACGTTTTAATAAACGACGCGGCTTTAAATGTAATAAAAGTTTTAAACGATGTTCACGCGCAAAAGAATCCCTAAAAGCGAAAGACGACGCTTAAGATTGAAAAGATTGGTTTTGGGTATTTTAGTCATACTTCTGGTTTTGTTATCGGTTTTGGTTTTAGAGCATTTGACATTGCAAAAACCGGTCCTTGTCAACCCCGTTGTTAAAAGTGTCCTGACTCCGGTCGATGTTCTAAGTAAAGCGTTATCGGCTGAGAACATCGGTTTTACCAACATCGTCGCTTCGCCGGACGGCACCCTGACCGTTTTTTTGACCGACAACGGTGAAGTAATTTTGTCTTCAAAACAAGACATTCGTCAACAAGTAGCCTCTTTACAATTAATACTTTCTAGTCTTACAATAGAAGGGAAGAAACTCAAAAGTTTAGATTTAAGATTTGATAGGCCCGTAATTTCGTTTTAATATTTATGAGTGAAGGAAAAATAGTCGTTTGTATCGATATCGGTACCTCTAAAATCGTGACCCTGATTGCCAAAGTTGACGAACAAGTGAACGTGTTGGGGGTTTCGGAAACCTTGGCCAACGGCATCAAAAAAGGTCAGATCGTTGACATCGACGAAGCGGTGGTTTCGATAAACAATTCGCTCGAGGCGGCCGAAAGGATGGCCGGTTATTCCGCATCGCACGTGGTCGCTTCGATAGGCGGCAGCCATATCGAATCGCAGAATTCAAGAGGTGTGGTGGCGGTGGCAAGGCCTGAAGGCGAGATCACCGAAAGCGATCTTACCAGGGTGTTCGATGCAGCCAAGGCGGTAAGTCTTCCTTCAAGCAGGGAAATCATTCACGTTCTGCCGCGAAGCTATATCGTCGACGGACAGGAAGGTATAAAAGACCCTATAGGTATGACCGGAGTGAGGCTTGAGGTCGATACGCATATCATCACCGCCAACGCCGTTTCCATTAAAAACATGGGAAAAGCTTTTTCCGATGTCGGCGTAGACCTTGACGCGGTGGTGTTTTCAGGTTACGCCAGTTCTCTGGCGACACTGTCGGAGACCGAAAAAGAGTTGGGAGTGGTACTGGTCGACATCGGGGCAGGCACGACCGATATCTCGATTTATGTGGACGGTTCGGTCGCATATTCTTCGGTACTTCCTATCGGTGCAAGGCATATCACCAACGACCTTGCCATAGGACTTCGTATTTCTTTGGAGTCGGCGGAAAAGATAAAGTTGTTTCTCTCCAATCCGGTCAAAAAACCGGTTCGCATCGGTGAAACAGGCGAAGAAAAGTTAGAGGAGCATACCGGGGATGAGATCGACCTTACCGATTTGAATTTGACCGAGGAGCTTAAGAAAGTTTCCAAAAAAACTCTTGTGGACGGGATCATCAGACCAAGGCTTAACGAAATCTTCACGATGGTCGGTATCGAGATCAAAAAAAGCGGATTCGTCGGACAGACTCCGTCCGGAATCGTAATCACCGGCGGCGGAGCCAGAACGGTCGGGGTGACCGAAGCCGCCAAACGAATGTTGACCATGCCGGTCCGGGTTGCCATCCCTGCCAATATCAAAGGTATCATCGACGAGATCCAGGAACCGTCGTTTTCTACCGTTATCGGTTTGGCGGTTTACGCCGGCACGCTGGATGTTCAAGCGTCCCTTCCGTTCGGATTTTCCCTTCCGCATCTTCCCGGAATATCCCTTAATAATAAGATGCTCTCAAAAGTGATCGGGTTCATAAAATCATTCTTGCCTTAAGCCACAATTTAAGGACCTGCCCAAGATCTTGCCCGGGGCTTATAAAAGTTGCAAATTCGGTTTCAATTTGCTAGTATGCCGGTTATAAGAATATGTTGATCAAACCGCAGACCACAAACTTCGCAAAAATCCGTGTGATGGGTATCGGCGGCGGCGGCGGGAATGCTTTAAATTCGATGATCTCCCAAAGTACCATTCAGGGAGTTGACTTTATTGCTATAAACACCGACGCACAGGCTTTGCTTTTAAACCAGTCCGCCACCAAAATGCAGATCGGCGAAAACCTGACCAAGGGTTTGGGTTCGGGCGGGAATCCCGATATCGGCAAGGAAGCGGCCGAAGAATCGTATGAAAAACTCAAGGAACTTATCGACGGAACCGACATGGTTTTTCTGGCAGCCGGGATGGGCGGCGGAACGGGAACCGGCTCCACTCCGGTCATCGCCAGGGCGGCCAAAGAAGTTGGAGCATTGACGGTGGCAGTGGTCACCAAGCCTTTCGCTTTTGAAGGCACCAGGAGAATGGTGGCAGCAGAGGACGGAATCGAAGATTTAAGGGATAAGGTCGATACGCTTATTGTGATACCCAACCAGAGGATTTTGGATGTGGTCGATAAAAAATTGTCGCTTCTTGAGGCATTCAAGGTTGCGGATTCAGTTTTAACGCAGGGTGTTCAGGGCATTTCCGATCTGATCACTTTGCCGGGGTTAATCAATGTGGATTTTGCGGATGTTCGGACCATCATGTCCAACGCCGGTTCGGCTTTGATGGGAATCGGAACCGGAGTCGGTGAAAACAGGGCGCAGGCGGCAGCCCGCGCGGCGGTTGCATCACCTTTACTGGAAATCAGTATGGACGGAGCAAGGGGAGTGTTATTCAATATCATCGGCGGACCGGACCTTACTATGAACGAGGTTGACGAAGCGGCCAAAATAGTCGCATCGGCGGCCGATCCGGATGCAAACATCATTTTCGGAGCAACCATCGACGAGAGCATGCACGACCAGTTAAAGATAACGGTTATTGCTACAGGCTTTGATTCCACAAGACAAACGCTTAAAGAATTTATGACCCCGACTATCAACAGGGTGATGGAGCAGAATGAACCGACGCCCGCTCAAACCAACAGCATTCAGGAGCCGCCTATTCCGACGGAGGAGCCACCGTTGGAAGACGAGGACGACGCCTGGGACATTCCCGCTTTTTTAAGACAGAAGAACTAAAGTAATTAGCTTCAAATAGCTACTAATGGCACCAGAAATGGTGCTTTTTTAATGCGTTGTGAGAAGCCAATAGAGGAGTACCTGGAGTAGTTTGCTGAGGCTTAGAGAAATCTAGGCCTCATTCGTTTTAATGATTATCTTTAATTCATTATCTTTAAAAGTAACCAAATATTGGAAGCGTTTATCATTAGCAATTCTTAAATTATCTATCGCGTTTTTTATATTTTGAAGTGCTTCTTTAG
>DAHWUP010000006.1 GCA_027334565.1 Candidatus Levyibacteriota bacterium
TACAAAAAGCAACGAAGAAAACAAATCAAAACGCGGCAAAGCTGCCCAGGCGATAAAAAAGGGTCAAAACTTAAATAAAAATCTAAACCAGCAACAAAGCCATAACCAACCCGAAAAACAATCGGTACAAGATAAGGCGCGCCAGGCCATGCAGAGGGCACAAAACGCCAGGCAGAATATCCAACGGGCAAAGCAAGCGGCGCAAACGGCAAAAATGGGGGCACAAGCGGCGCGCGCCGGAGCACAACTGGCCATACAGGCCGCAAGCGCCGCGGTAGATTTGTTGGCCGCAACGGTTGAGATCTGGGGGCCGATTCTGCTGGTAGCTATCGTGATTCTTTTGGCAATGTCGATATTTACAATACTCATAGGTGCTCCGCCCGAAGGAGAAGGCTTACAGAACTCCTGTCCGGGCACTTGCGCCAGTTCGTGCGCACCCCCTTCGGTTGAAGATGCAACCTATAACCCAACCTGTACGTCGGGGGGTGTTTGCTGTGTCACTCCGGCACAAATAACCTGCCCCGATATCGGAGGCACTTGCGTAATAAAACCCAACTGTGTTGCGCCAAACCACATTGACATGTCGGTTGCATGCCCCCAACTTCCCATTCCCTCGCCACCCGCACCACCACCCCCTCCGGTAGTATGTTGCGTTCCGCCCTCTGGCCCGTACAACTTTAAGTTTTACTGCCAATATGACCATTCACATGATAGTAGCGCGTGTGATATTTCGGCCTATGGTTGTTCCCCTACATCAATCGCCATGGTGGCCGCTTCGTGGGGGTTACCGTGGAATCCCCTGACGCTGGCCGAAGCGAATGGATACATCGGGTGCAGCACCGGAACTACCTATAACCAGAGCATGTCCGCCATTGCCAACACATTTCCCAAGCCGCCGTTTTCCGTTATCTACGGCCTCGTCTCGCCGTCGACGCACCAGCTGAACGTATCTTTGGTTCAAGACCTTACCAGCAAGGGATATTTGGTCGTGGCAGGAGCTTGTATAACCTTTAAGGGTAACGAGCCTTATGGCGGCCATTCGTTTGTGATCCAATCGGTGAACCCCAACGGGACGCTTAAGGTTTATGACCCCACCTATTGTACCTCGGACACAAATTATTGGATCAGGGCCGTAAACCCGACCGTAAACGGTCCCGACATCAAGAGTTATGGTTTCTGTGGGAACGACGGGTGGGGATGGTACTATGCGGTTGCAATTAAAAAATTACAGCCGTAAAATAAACTAAAATGCAAAACGCCAACTTGACTATTTTAAGCAAAAGGGTTCTGGTCATATTGATTGTGGCGGGGGTAATTGTAACCTGTCTGCTTTTTATTTTCGGCCTGGGGGGAGGAAGAAACAATAAACCAACCTCAAGCAACATCATTCCGACCGGACCGGCCACATCAAACGATTTTAAAATCACGAACCAAGACAGGGAACAAATGAACAAACAGTATCTGGTGAGTTCTTTAATGAACAAGCTTCCATACAAAGGGGTCGATTTCAGTTTCGATTTTAATTATGATACGGGTAACTTTATTTTGGTTTTAAACAAAAACGCGGTTAATCAGGGGTATGCGGAGTTCAATACTTTTTTAAAACAAAACGGCGTACAAAGCTCTTGGATTTCCAACCTCAACACATATACCCAATAATTATCCCTGAAGCCTGATCGGCATAACCAGATGAAGGAAAGAGCTGTCGCCTTTTAACCTGAATATTCCGGGGTTTAAGGGGCCGTTCATTTCAAAAACCACCTCTTCTTCGTCAAGGGTTGAGAGTATATCCAATACGTATTTTGCGTTAAAGGCGATTTCGTTGGTTTCGCCTAGGGTTTTTGCCTCTACCTCCACGGAGTCCTGTCCTACCGACGGGGAGTTTGCCGAAACGGTAATTTTGGCTTTCTCGATTGAAAACCTGATAATGTTTGCTGTCTCCCTGGCAAATACGGCAGCTATTCTAATTGCTTTTAACAGCTCTTCGCGGTTTGCCTCCGTCTTCGTGTTGAAGTCCTGGGGAATTATCTTTTGATATTCGGGGTATTCGGCCTCGATCAATCTTCCAACCAGGGTCGTGTCCTGCAAAAAAAACAGCGCTTGATTATTTTTTTCCGAAACGCTAATTTTAACCTCTCCCCCTTCTTTAATCAAAAAAAGTTCTCTGATAACCCGGGACGGTATTATAAGTGGCTTTTTAAGCCCCTGTCCGGTCGCAAAAACATTTTTTTGCAAAGAAAGCCGATAACTGTCTGTTGCCACCAACATTGCCTTACCATCGTCGTCGTCAACCAAAACCCCCGACAACGCCGGCCTTGTGGTCTCGGTCGAAGAGGCGGCAAAAACCACGCGCATAAAATATTTCTCCACATCTTCCTTTTTAAGCAAGATTTGTCCGCTTCCCTTGTCGTCGTACAGCTTGGGGAATTCGTCCTCGGGCATGGTCTGAAAAGACGCCCGAACCTTTTCTCCTTTTAGCTCAAGCGTGTCTCCTTGTTTTGTTAGCGTTATTTTTTGACTACCAAGGTTTGCTAAAAGTTCGGTAAAGTTTTTGGCCAAAACGGCAACCGCCCCCTCTCTTTCAACCTTGGCTACAATGGTAGAGGAAATTCCGATTTCAAGATCTGTTGCCATAATCGTTAGTTTTCCCGACCCTGCTTTCAAAAGAAAACAGGATAAAATAGGAAGTTGTCCGCGTAAAGAAACGGCGTGATTTAAGAAGAGCAGTTTCTCTTGAAGCTTGTCGGAAAGAAAAGAAACTTCCATAATATATATTTGTAGTTGTAGTAGTGTATATGGAAAAGTGGAAAAAAGCAAGAACCCGAGGCAAAAAACATGTGGATAATCGGTGGATAAAAAGGTGGATAAAAAGTTTATAAGGCCAAGGGGGCACTAATCCACACTTTGTTCAACAACGGGTTTGTTTATCCGCAAAATATCCTCCGGAATTAAGGAGTTTTCGATCATGTTTTCCACTTTTTCTACACCGTGCATTACGGTTGAGTGGTCTCTTCCGCCAAGCAGGTTCCCGATTTCAACAAAGGTTAGCCCCAACTCCTTTTTCAAAAGAAACATTGCCACCTGCCGCGGCTTAACCAAGAAGGCGTCTCTTTTAGCGCTTTTAACCTGGGTGGGTTTAACCCCGAAATAATCACAAACGTTTTTGATCAGCTCGTCGGGATGGAAGGAGTTGATGCTTTCGTCCTTGTTTGCGGATAGCACGGAGTTTGCCAGCGCTTCGGAGATATCCTCCCCACGACCTTCGGCAATGGTCATGACCCTCAACAGCAACCCCTCAAGTCCCCGGGCATCGGTTGTTTTTTGGGCGATTATTTTTGCCGCGTCGATGCTTAGTGTGGCGCCGTGCTTTTTTGCTTTGATTAATAAGATTGCGGTTCTTAGCTCAAAATCCGGCGGCTCGATGTCTACGGTAAGTCCGCCGGAGAACCTTGAAATTAGTCTTTTTTCAACCTGTTTGATTTCTTCCGGCCTTCGATCGGAAGAAAGAACGATTTGCGAACTTTTGTCTACCAGAATATTAAAGGTATGAAACAGCTCCTCTTGGACCTTTTCTTTTCCGGCTATGAATTGTATGTCGTCGATGATTAAAAGATCGAGACCCCTGAACCTTTTTTTCATATTGGTGGTGTTGTTGGTTCTGATCGCCTCAACCACCTCGTTGGTAAATTCCTCGCTGGTGGTATATAGGATTTTCCCTTCGGGTTTTTTGGCGTAAACCTCGTTGGCAATGGCTTGCATAAGGTGTGTTTTTCCAACCCCGGTCGGACCATAAATAAAAAGCGGGTTATAGGTTTCCCCGGGTTTTTTGGCGACCGTAGAGGCGCTGACAAAAGCTAATTGATTACTGGATGAAACTGCCATGTTTTCAAAAGTATAATCCGCTCTTACCCTGGGTAGGTGTCCAAAAGAAAGGGGCCCTTTTACCACTTCTGTATCAAAAAGAGTTCCCGATGGCGTTTGTTGCGTGTCGACAATTGACACGATAGTTTTTGGAACAAAAATAATTTTAGTCCCCTCCCCGATATGTCTGTCCGCGGAGCTTTTAATTACCTCATAAAAACGTCTTTGTAAAAGGTCGATGATCATGGCCGAAGGCGCAGCAACGGTTACAACGCCGTTTTCAATCGAAACGATCTGGGTTTGCTTGAAGAGGGTTAGGAAATTGGCTCTTGAGACCTCGAGTTCTATCTCCGCCAGGATCTTATCCCAAAGTTCTTGATAATTTTGCATCGTGTGTTATGCACAATATAATGTGGATAACTTTTTGTCAAGATAACGAAAATAGATAAAACTATATCGTTTGTTTAAGACGCGCTGCTTTTAAAATTTTCTAACTTTTGATATACTTATCGTTAATGGAAAAATTCAGAAAGCTAAAAAAAGCTAAACGGGCGAGAAAGCACGGCTTTTTGCAAAGGACAAAAACCCGCTCCGGCAAAAAAATTCTCAAAAGAAGAAAAGCGGTGAAAAGAAAAAAACTGACCGTTTAGATGTTAAAGAAATACAACCGTCTCGCGGGCTTAAAAATAAGGACAAAAGGCCAAAGCCTGGATACTCCCCTATTTAAGATAAAGGTGTTTGCAGGCAAAAATGATGAGTTAAAATTCGGTTTTGTTGTATCGAAGAAAATTGACAAAAGGGCAGTGATCAGGAATAGAACCAAGCGTGTTTTGAAAAATGCGGCCAGAAGGTATTTGAAAAAAGCGATGGCCGGGCAAAGATTAATTATCTACGCAAAAAAGAGTCTGGATTTTTCCCAAGCGGATACAGTTTCCAAAGAGTTGGAACGCGTTTTGGAGGACAAAAGAAAAAATAAATGAAAAAATCAATCATATTATTTTTAAAAACTTATCAAAGGATTATCTCTCCCCTGTTACACCAATTGCTGGGGATTAAAAGCGCCTGTCGCTTTTCACCGACCTGCTCCGAATATGCGATAACCGCTGTTTCACAAAAAGGCGCAATAAAAGGAACTTGCCTTTCGTTGGTAAGGCTCTTAAAATGCCAACCTTTTTACAATAATTAATTTTATGAATATCTTTAATACAATTATCGTTATTCCGATCACCAACGCCCTGTTGTTTGTATATTATTTCTTACATCTTATTGGGGTGCCGTTTGCGCTTGGTTTTTCGATCGTTGTCCTGACGGTAATTATCAGATTAGTTTTATACCCACTGACCTCATCGCAGATTACGGCCTCGAGGAAAATGATGGAACTTAGTCCCCATTTGAACAAATTGAAAGAAAAATACAAAAATGACGCTAAAACACTTCAGCAGGAAACAATGCGGCTTTATAAAGAACACGGAGTGAATCCGGCAGCGGGTTGTTTGCCGCTTTTGATCCAACTCCCGATCATCTGGGGTTTGTATTCGGTTTTGAACAAGATAATTAACGTCAGCACAAATAATTTGTCGCAAATCAATAACACCGCATACGTTGATTTTATAAAATTATCAAAAGCTTGGGATGTGAATTTTTTCGGAGTTTCGCTGGCGCAGAATCCTTCACATTTGATTTCAATCGTTGGCCCGTTGGTGCTTTTGATACCGTTATTAACGGGTGTATTCCAGTTTATTCAGTCGAAAATGATGGTGGTTGTTCCTCAGCAAGCCGGTGATAAAAAGTCGGATCTATCCAAAAAAGATGGTAAGAGTTCCGATGATTTCTCACAAGCGATGCAAACGCAAATGGTTTATTTGATGCCGGTAATGATCGGACTTTTTTCTTATAATTTTCCGGTTGGACTTTCGCTATACTGGAATACGTTCACAATTTTTGGTATCATACAGCAGTATCAAATCTCGGGTTTAGGGGGTTTGAAGGAATGGATAGATAAAGTGCATGGCAAAGTATAAATATATTAAGCAAATTGAAAAATTTTTTAACACTCTGGGAATTTCCACCGGTTTAAAGGTAACCGAGGATGAGGACTTGGTCTCGGTCGCGCTTGAGACGGAAGATACGGGGATTATTATCGGCTACCACGGTGAAACCCTGGAAGCATTGCAAATAGTGCTTTCTTTGATCTTAGCAAAGGCGTCCGGAGAATTTAAGAGAGTATCAATAGAAGTCGGCGACTATAAAAAGAATCGGGAAGAGTGGTTGGAAAAACTTGCATATGATGCAAAAGAGAAAGCCCTCTTTAATAAAAAGGAAGTTTATCTTACCGATTTAAAAGCCTGGGAGAGAAGGGTCGTGCACATAGCTCTTCAAAATGACGAGGAAGTATCGACGGAGTCAAGCGGAGAGGGTAAAGAAAGAGTTTTAATCGTAAAGCCCAAATAATCCACTACCCCATTTTACTACCCCTTAGAATTTTTAAAACTGATATTATAAAAGTAGCAATAACATTTTTAATTATGGCGGAAATAATTATTTACACCGATGGCGGTGCGAGGGGAAATCCCGGACCCGCGGCCTTGGGAGTGCATATTACCGACAGCCAGCATCAGGTCTTGGCAAGAATTGGAAAATATTTGGGCTATGCCACAAACAACGTCGCCGAATATTCGGCAATTATCGAAGCCTTGAGCTGGTCGATTGAAAATAAGCAAAAAAGAGGGATCGATAAAATCAATGTTTATATGGATTCACAACTTGCTTATTCCCAATTGGTAGGTTTATATAAAATAAAGAACGATAAAATAAGAGAACTGGTTTTTGAAATCAGAAAAAAAGAGCAGGAGCTTACGGTTCCGATTCTATATCACCACGTTCCGAGGGAAAGAAATAAACAAGCCGATGCGCTTGTTAACCTCGCGCTAGACAACGCGCAAAATAGAATTTAAAATTAAGTTGATGGAAGTCGTAAATTATTTTACCACCGAAAACAAGAACGAAAACCCGGTTTTGATAATTGACTCAAGAGGCGATATCGGCGAAAAATTGGCGAGTAAAATCGCTGACAAATTAACAGTTATTGTATTAAGTAATTTGAAATTTGCAGCTATGGATAACGTAATCCCACTACCGTTTGACAAAGGATTGTCTCAAATCCCCCACAACGTTTTTTCCCAAGTAATCGTGATTGACGAAAGACTCGAGCTTGGTGATAAGAACCTTGGGAAATTAGTTAAGATAACCCAAAAAAACAAAACGCCACTGTTTATTGCGGCTGGCCGCCAATTTGTTACAGACAGCTTTTTTATTAAAAATATTTCTGCCAACGTGAACATTAAGCTTGGAATATTAGGTGATGTTTTTGCTACGGACAGAATAATAGATAAAAATAGCGATGTCGGATTTATTTTAGCAGAAGTTAAAAAATATGGAAAAATAGACATACCGGGAAACGGAACCATCGAACTCTTTCCGGTCTTCTTGGAAGATGCGGTAGATGCAATAATGGAAATATGTTTTTCCGGACTCCCGGAAAAGACATATTACATCTCACCCAAAAATAAGATAAGTTTTTTATCTTTTGCACTAACCCTCAAAAAGGTATATCCAGAAATAAAGCTAGATTTTGTAGAAGAAGGAAAGCGACGCATCTTTCAACCCCCAACATTAAAAGGAAAATATATTTTAGGCGATGACTATGATTTGGTTAAAGCCTTGAAGCAAATAAATTTTCAAGCAATGGAGCATTTTAATAAGCCGGAGATCGTTAAGAAAAATAGTTCCAAAACCTCAATTTTTTTAACCAGCCTATTCTTCTTATTTCTGCTTTGTTTGCCGTTGGTTACTACCCTAACCTGTTTATTTGTTGGAGAAACGTTAATCAATTATTCAAAAGAGGATCTGGTGCGAAACGATAGCCTACAGGCTGAAAGCAAATCAATTGTATCTTATCGAGTGTTATCGTTAGCCAGCATTTCGATGGACATATTAAGGCAAGAAGTTTCAACGTTTGTTCAAGTGAGCTTAATCGAAAGGCTGAGCGATAGTGTAGACACAAATTATCGTTTAAGCAAGAACCTGGTGTATTTTTCCAGGTTTATAAATAAAATTAACGTTGTGCTGGCCGGAAAATCCGCAAATCCAAATATTGATTTAGACGATGCCACCATGGCTTTTAAAAATTCATACTTGATGTTTAATGAACTGACCCCGACAGTTTATCCCCAGGATATATCTCAGAAAGCGTCGACAATATATGCATTTACGTCTGCCACCGAAAATTTTTGGCCCGAGTTTTTTGGCTTTTTCGGTACGAAAAAATATTTAATTTTAATTGAAGACAATACTCAGAATGCTTCGGCAAGCGGTTCGGTAAATAATTACTTCATAATCGGTTTTGATAAGGGAAAAGTTACCAAATACGATTTTGGCTTCGCTTTGCCTAAAAATGCTACCGACTCAGCTATGCTGCAAGAAATAACTACACTCCAAAATTTTGACGGAATTATCAAAGTGACGGACGATAAGACAACAGGAAGCCTTATTAACGAAATATCAAAGTTTTCTGCAAAAGGAGAGAGTAAAATTACTTTAGATTCTTTATATCTTTTAATAAGCAGCCTAGAAAATCAGCAACTGAAATTAACAGTTGATGATCCAGCCGAACAAGCAGCGTTATCGGCGCTTTTAAGGTGATATGAATCGATAGGTTTTAAGTTGCGTTTCGAATATTTTTTAACTTTTTAAAGCCTATGCCCCATTCAGATAGTCTTTTGAAGCATTTGAGAACAAAATAAAATTATTTTACGGATAGTTTCCTGAGATTAAAATTTACACGCCTTTTTGTCTTGCATAAAAATGCATCAACAACGAAAGGGATAAAAACATCGCTTAAAAGCAAAATGTCTAAGATTTTAAAGGATTGTCCAACTATATTTACTGCCAAAAGAAATACAAACCAACCCTAAGTGAGCCTTTGTATTAACGCTGTCGTTAATGAATTATTAATTTGAATAGATTTCAATATTTTACTGAAAATTTGAAAACAATCGACTTGGCAGAATAACTCTACGCATAAATAAACAATAAATTTATAAGTATTATTTTCATGTGTCTTTTTAAACACTAATGTCGATTTATCGGATAGAAAGTTAGTATTTGAGTTTATTGTATTGATCAGCATTCTAAATTATCTGCATTTTGGAAAAAAGCAACAAGAAATAACACATATAATCCAAGGACAATACATTTATTTGTCCAAGATTATAATGATTTGTCCAACTTTAAATAAATAGTTGACAAAATTTTGTATCGGTATTTGTGGTTTTAAGGATAAGGTTTTAAGAATGTTCAAATGTTAACACTAAACCTATTCTTATAATTTTCTGAGAACGGAGAGTAAATTTTAAACCTCAATCGGTTTAGTTTTAATTATTCTGGCCCCGGTTGTGCCAACCTTAATTTCTCCTCGAGGATCGTGTATAAAGATAGGAATTTCCTTTCCTTCCCTATCCATTATCCCGTGACCTTCGTTTAGGGCAATTCTTTCTCCCGGCGCAAGTGTAGCCGCCAACGGCTGTCGTTTTAATGCACCCCTCTTTTGGTATTGTTGTCCTTCAAGTGCTATCATATTGAATTAGTTTAAAGTAGATCATCAAAACCAGCTTGACTATTCGCAGACTCGTTTTTGACAAAAACCTGACACCATTGAATATCTTTCCTGTTCTTACTAAAATAGACAGGTAATGAATCAAAGTTCAATTCTTGGGAATCTCCCCTTAATTTTTAGATACGAGGACGCTAAAGAGTTGGGAAGCCACATAGTTAACCGTCGTTCAATAGTTCTGATCGGGATCAAAAGGGTCGGTATCGGGAGCTTCCTGAGTTTTTTTATCAACCGGAAGGACGTAATTAAGGCTTATATCCAGGATCCCGATGATTATCTATTTATTCCTGTTGATATGCACGACCTGATCGAATTAGAGGTTGCCCCTTTTTGGTCACTAACTTTAAAGAGAATTGTCGATGCGGTTGACAGCTCAAGGGCAAGAGAAGAAACAAAAAAAGAAATTAGAGAGCTTTTCCTTGAAAGTATTCAGTTACAGAATCTATTCTTTACAATCGACAGCGTGCGCCGGTCGATTAAAAAAATTATCGATGAAGGCCTTATGCCAACTTTATTTTTCATAAGGTTTGACAGGCTTAAAAACTCGCTGACACCTGAGTTTTTTGCAAACCTTGAGGGATTAAGAGACTCTACTCATCAGCAACTTACGTATGTGTTTACCAGCTATTTGCCTTTTAGGAGGACGTTTCCTAATATTCTTACACAGGCCACCCTTTCGGTTTTAAATAAAAATGTATATTTGAAGCCCGCCAAGAAGGAGGACAGGGACTTAATTTTCAGATCGTATAAAAAAAGGTATGAAATAAAACTTTCCAACGAGCTGGAAAAATATTTTTTAAATTTGGTCGACGGTCATTTCCAATACCTTCATTTGGGATTAATTTCTTTACATAATCCTCACCGGGAAATAATAACGGAAGAAGATTTAAAAAAATATTTGCTTAACGATGAGGGTATCAAATTGCAGTCGGAGGAACTATGGGAATGTTTAAATCAAGATGAACAAAAAGCGCTGATTAAAATAGTTTCCGAAAAAAACATTGCCAGGGAAGAAAAATTCAAAACAATATATCTATGGAATGTCGGTTTCGTCAAAAGCGAAGGTAAAAAGTTAAAAATTTTTTCACCACTTTTTTCCTATTACGTTAAGGAGAGAATATTGGATAAATCAAAAGATAGCGGGGCGGAATTCAGCAAAAAGGAACTAATATTTTTCGAATACCTTAAAAAAAATTTAAATGAAATTTGTGAAAGAGAAAGAATTATCGAGAATGTATGGTCCGAATCGTCCGAGTTGGGGATTTCCGATTGGGCTATAGACAAGCTCGCGGCAAGGGTTAGAACGAAACTGAAAATGCAAAATAACCAATATGAACTTCAAACCGTTAAGACCAGAGGCTTCAAATTGACCGAGGTCTAGTTGGACGACCCTCGTGGCTTATGTTAGAATAACTTCATGGATAAGGTCTATAACCAAAAAGGGGTTGAGGAAAGAATTTATCGACAATGGGAAGAAAGAGGGTATTTTTCACCCAATAAAGATAAAACCGGTAAGGAATATTCAATAATCTTACCACCAACCAACGCCAACGGAGCACTTCATTTCGGTCATGCGATGTATGTGGTTGAAGATATATTAATTCGTTTTCACCGAATGAAAGGGCTTAACGTCTTGTGGCTTCCCGGAACGGACCATGCCGGAATTGAAACCCAGTTTGTTTTCGAAAAAAAACTTAAAGAAATAGGAAAATCTAGATTCGATTTTGACAAAGACACTTTATACGAGATGATTAAGCAATATGTTGATCAGAATCGTGGAGGGATCGAAAAGCAATTAAGAAGCCTGGGGTTTTCTCTGGACTGGACAAAAGAGAAATACACGCTCGATGAGGATATAGTTAAAATTGTTTATGATACTTTTAAAAAATTATTCGACGATGGATTGATTTACCGCGCAGAAAAATTGGTTAATTATTGTACTTTTGACGGAACCTCCTTCTCGGACCTAGAGGTAGTTTATGAGGAAAGGAAAGACCCGTTATATTATATAAAATACGGCCCTTTAGTTTTGGCAACAACCAGGCCCGAAACAAAATTTGGCGATACCGCTGTAGCCGTAAACCCCGATGATCAACGGTTCCGAAAATATATCGGAAAGGAAATCGAGATTGAAACGGTCTTGGGGAAGACCAACATGAAAGTGATCGCCGATAAAATGGTGGATATGGGATTTGGAACGGGGGTAGTAAAAATAACACCTGCCCATGATTTTGATGATTATGAAGTTTCTTTAAGACATAACCTGCCTATGGTGCGAGTCATAAATTATGACGGCACTATGAACGAAAAAGCGGGGAAGTTTAAAGGCATGTATGTTAAGCAAGCCAGAAAAGCAATTGTTGAGGAAATGCAAAAAAAAGAGTTAATAGACCACATAGACGAAAACTATGTCCACCGGATCGGACTTTGTTATAAATGTAAAAATCCGATAGAGCCACTGCCATTAGAACAATGGTTTATAAATATGCAGCCATTAAAAAAAGATGCTGTCGGAGCGGTTAAGAAAGGTTTAATTAAAATTCATCCCAAAAAATTCGAAAAAACTTATTACCAGATTATCGATAATTATAAGGATTGGAACATCTCAAGACAAATAGTCTGGGGAATAAAAATTCCCGCCTGGAAATGTAGAGAATGTCAGAAATGGACCGTTACTAACGGAGAAGCTCCGGAAAAATGTGCGAACTGCGCATCCAAAAAAATTTTTCAAGATCCGGATACCTTTGACACCTGGTTTTCTTCAGGTCAGTGGCCCTATGCGACTTTAAAAACGACAAATAGTTTAAAATTTTATCCGACTTCGGTCATGGAGACCGGTTACGATATTTTGCGTGCTTGGGTTGTAAGGATGACAATGCTCGGTATCTATATTCAAAAGAGACTTGGCGTCGAGAATAAGGAAAAACAAATTCCTTTTCGGAATGTGGTTCTACACGGTTTGGTTAATGATCCGTTTGGCAAGAAAATGAGTAAGTCCAAAGGTAATGTGATTAATCCCATTGATCTGGTGGACCAGTATGGAGCGGATGCTGTCAGGTTTGCGCTTGTTTACGGTACCGCCTTAGGAAACGACCAGTCGCTTTCTTACCCAAAGCTTGATGCAATGCGAAAATTTACCAACAAACTCTGGAACATGGCAAGACTAATT
The DNA here is from genome assembly GCA_027334565.1 of Candidatus Levyibacteriota bacterium. GTDB lineage: Bacteria > Patescibacteriota > Microgenomatia > Levybacterales > UBA12049 > DAHWUP01. The sequence goes on from DAHWUP010000006.1 coordinate 12,702, forward strand.
GAATTGAAAAGGGCCCAAGCCAAATGGAGCTCAGCTAGCTTCTATGGGTTCGACGATTTAAGAAATCTTAAGCTGAATAAATCTGATAAAGAATGGATTGAAAAAGTGGAAGCTCTCTCCGAAAACGTAACGAAGCTTATTGATAAATATGATTTTAATCATGCATCACAAAATTTATATGAATTTACCTGGCACCAATTTGCCGATATTTACCTTGAAGATGTAAAAAAAAGGATAAACGAAGAATTTAACGCAAGTATTGACCCTGCTTCGATGATTGTACTTGAATCGTTATATTTGGTCCTGCTTAAATTGTTACATCCGTTTGTGCCATTTGTCACAGAAGAAATTTATAAAAGGTTATGGGGAAAAGATGATTACCTTATTGTCAGTAAATGGCCTTATGATGAAAAAACCAAAGATTAATATTCAGGAATTCCCGAAGATATTCCGAACAATTCCCGAAAACAAATTGTTTAAAAAGGCGCTGAAATCCAAAACGTTTAAATATTTGTCGCTGGGATTTATCTCGGTTTTGTGTATATTGCTGGCTTTATCGATAATAATCATTGGAACAGTAGTCTACAGAAATGTAAGTATACTAATCCAAACTTCAAATCAAAGAAAGGAAATCAGAGACAAGATAGCTTTTTGGCAATCGGTCGTAGAAAAATACCCGGCGTATAAAGACGCCTATTTTCAAATAGCGGCTCTGGAGTATCGGCTTGGGGACTTTGAAAATGCAAGACAAGCTAACAATAAAGCATTGCTGCTTGACCCGAGTTTTAAAAATGCAGAGGAATTGGAGAGTTTGTTAAATGGCAATTAGGACTTTGCGGCGTCCACCGGTTGTTTAGAAGCTTCCGGCTGTGTTGCTGCACCTTCTGGCTGAGAAGCTTGCGCTTCGGTTGTTTCGCCTTCGGCACCTTCGACAGCCACTTCTCCGGCTTCAGCTTTGGCTGCTTCCGCTGCCTCTTTTTCCGCCGCTGCCTCTTCTTGAGCCTCCTTGGTTATCAGTTCGGCAATTTTTGAGACCACTTGCTCTTTATCGGTTAACACTTCAACCCCCGCAGGAACTTTAAGGTCGGCGACAGTTATTTGTTCGTCAATATTGGATAGACGTTCGACATTTACTTCTATTTTTTCCGGTAATTCCTCGGGAAGTGCTTCAACTTCAATTTCCGACAAGATGTTCATTAAAAGCCCTACTTTATCTATAACCGCTTTCGGTTCGCCTACGATTTCCAGGGGAACAGCCGCTTTAACTTTTTCTTTAAGATTAACGGCATAAAAGTCCGTATGCAGAATTTGATTCCTGAAGTTTTTGTTTACGTTTTGGATTAGGACCGGAATGATTTGTTCCCCGATTGTTAAATCAACGAGTCCGGTTTCCCCGACCTCAGCGTAAACTTTTAAAAACTCGTCCTGTTTTGTTTGAACGGATTGTGACTTGATCGTTTTCCCATAGACGTTTCCGGGAATAATCCCCTCGCGCCTTAATTTTTTAACTTTTTTGCCTAAAACCTTTCTTTTTTCCGCCAAAAGCTTGGTGTGTTTCATAAGATGATATTTTATCCTAAAATGACTTTAAACTCAAGTGTGATATTATTGGGATATGAAAATTTTAGGGATTGATCCGGGAATAGGAAGATGCGGATGGGGAATGGTCGAAAGCGAGAAGGGTAAGGCAAAGATAATAAATTGCGGTTGTATCGAAACGCCCAGCAAGTCTGAAATACCGCAAAGATTAATCACGGTTTACGAAGAGATATTAAAGATCATTGGAAATTATTCCCCTGACGGTATGGCAATCGAAGAACTCTTTTTCAACACTAATGCCAAAACAGCTTTTGCGGTCGGTCAAGCAAGAGGGGTAGTATTGTTGGCGGCTGCGAAAAATAAATTACCTATTTTTATTTATACGCCTCTTCAGGTAAAAATAGCACTTACCGGCTATGGTCGGGCGGAAAAAAATCAAGTGGGTCAGATGGTAAGAATTTTATTGAATTTAAAATCGGTACCCAAACCGGATGATGCCGCAGATGCCTTGGCAATTGCCTTAACCCATGTTTTTTCCAATAAATATAGGAAAATCGTTGACTAGCTTTGTGCTATAATCTAAGCACTTTATGATCGGGTTTCTAAATGGCGAGATTGAGCTTTTGTTAAGACCGCATGTTATTGTTAACGTTGGAGGGATAGGCTATAAGGTTCTCGTTCCTGAAAATGTATATTCCAATTTTAAGCCCGGAGATAAAGTGAAATTATTTATCTATACTTACGTCAGGGAAGATGAAATTTCGCTTTTCGGTTTTATTAAACCTGAGGATTTAAGATTATTTGAGAATTTGTTACTTGTTTCTGGCATCGGACCCAAGACCGCACTAAATATTTTCTCATTCGGCACGAGGGCGGATATTGAAAATGCGATTATCAAAGGTGATGTTACGTTTTTCACATCTGTCCCGCGCCTTGGGACGAAAAATGCGCAGAAGATAATTATCGAATTAAAAAACAAAATGGGAGGCTTGGCTGCCCTGGATCTTTCCGGAAAGGACTTTGAGCAAAATAAAGAAGTGGTCGAAGCTTTGAAAGCCTTCGGGTTTTCGGCAAGCGAATCGCATAAAGCGCTTAGGGAAATTAAGCAACAGGATCTTTCAACGGAAGAAAAAATACGGTTAGCGTTAAAGTCGCTGGGTAAACAATGAACAAGAAATCAAAAAATCCGGAGCTAGAAACAGAAACCCCCGAAGAGGAAGTATTATTCACCTCACTTAGAGTGACCGATTGGAATGAATTTTACGGTCAAAAAAATGTTAAAGAGTCTTTGAGGATTGCAATTGCCGCCGCCAAAAAAAGGAAAGAACCGATTGAACATATCCTGCTTTACGGACCACCGGGATTGGGCAAAACAACGCTTTCGCATCTTGTAGCTAAAGAAATGGGGGTTAATATCCGGGTAACCTCCGGGCCGGCAATCGAGAGGGCCGGAGATTTGGCGTCAATCCTTACTAACCTTGAAAAAGGTGACATTTTGTTTATCGACGAAATCCACCGTCTTAATAAAGTCGTCGAAGAGACTTTGTATCCTGCTATGGAAGATTTCGCTTTGGATATCGTTATCGGTAAGGGCCCAAGTGCCAGAACCGTTCGATTAGACCTGTCACCGTTTACGATTATCGGCGCAACCACTAGAATCGGATTATTGTCTGCGCCGCTTCGGGATAGATTCGGGGTTGTCCACAGATTATCTTTCTACGAACCGAAAGTGCTCGAGGAAATTTTGGAAAAGGCGGCAATTAAACTAAAAGTCGGAGTTGATAAACCTTCAATTATAGAAATAGCCAAAAGAGCCAGGGGTACACCCAGAGTGGCACTAAAACTTTTAAAACGGACCAGAGATTTTGTTCAGGTTAAGGCAGACGGGAAGTTAAATAAAGAAGTCACCAAGCAGGCACTCAATTTGCTTGAGGTCGATGAGGTAGGGCTTGATTCGTCAGACATAAGATACCTTCGTGCAATTATTGAAAAGTATAACGGAGGACCGGTAGGCATAGAAACAATCGCTTCGACCATCGCCGAGGACATCGGTACAATCGAAGAAGTTATCGAGCCTTATTTGATGCAAATAGGTTTCATTAAAAAAACTACCAGGGGAAGGATGGTTACAACGTTTGCATATCTACATCTTGGGATAGAACTCCCAAAATCTTCCTCACAAACAAAGCTTATTTAGATTTGACACAAAACAATTTTAATGGTAAGCTCTTCGCTTATGGAAAGAAAATTAAATAGGTCAAGCTGGGCATATTTGGAAAAAAACGGAAATGTGACCTTGTTGCATGTAAAAAAAGGCGTTATAAGGGAAGAAGCATTACAAACAGGGCCTGTTGCAGCAGAGGAGGCTTTAAGGGCTCAAGAAAATGACGCGGACTTAAAACATTTAACCTTAAACCATGCAGTGGTGCCAACTTTACTATTGACGGCAGTGGGTGTTGCCGCGGGACATGTAGAAGGTTCAGGCAGAAATAAATTGGTCCGCGGAGCGGTAGGTTTGGCCGCAACCGGAGTTATATTTGCAGGAAGTAGATATTTTAAAGATAAAGTGGGCCAGATTGTTAATAAAAGAATGGCAATAGAAGAATTAACTACCTAAGCTCTTCCATAATTACAACCTTTGAATTCGTAACGAGTTTTTTAAAGTTTTCTTCAACCTCCGGATACCTATCTCCGACATTCCTTCTGTAGTGCATTGGTACAGTTATTTTTGCACATATTTCGTTTGCAGCTCGAGCCGCTTCCGTCTCGTCCATGGTGTAATGGCCACCGATAGGAAGCATTGCGATATCCAGGTTTAAGCGTTTAAGACTTTTCATCTCATCGATAAAATCCGTATCGCCGGCATGATAAACCGTTTTACCATTCAGGTCGAAAATATACCCGACCCAATTATTTGTTTTGGGATGAAACGCGAGCCTTTCGGGACGGTTGTTGTAAGCAGGAACGGTGGAAAACCTAAAACCTTTAACTTCGTAACTTTTATCCGGTTCAGCGTTTACCCTCCTTCCTTCTTCAATGTCAATACCAGCCAGGATATCGGGTGGGGCTATAACGATGGTATCTTGTTTGATTAGTTCTTCGATATCTTGGGGAGAAAAATGGTCGGGATGCGCATGGGTAATAAAAATCAAATCCGCCTTATCCTTAGCCCTGTTTCGCAGTTGAAACGGGTCGATAAAATATATGCCGTTGCCGTTTTTATCGACAAAATAAAAACTTGCATGACCAAACCACTTAATATTTTCCATAGACATATTATATCAATAACGTAAAGTGGGTCTGTAATCAGGTTAACAAAACCTCTAGGAACCAGGAGTTTTATCGATTTGAAAAATACCATGATCGGTTACCAAATAAACACCCGGTTTTAGAAAAGGACGTCTTTCTTCGTGGAGAATCCGTTTGATTTCATCGGGCGCTGCTTCGCTTGTATATCCCCCGAATTGATTTGGTTGGGGCGTCGGAACAACATGCGATTTGGGGGCATATTTGGAGCCCGGAACTTGCCAGCCAAAAATTCTCTCTCGATGATCCAAACTATCGTCCGATTCTCTGTCTCTCTCCGACATTCAACCACAGTGTAAAAATTTTTTATAGTAAATGTCAATAGGTAATATCGGTTTCGTGACGATACTGGAGGCTTTTGGCGATATGATTAGGTTTTATTTCTTGCGGCCCTTCCAAGTCGGCGATGATTCGGGATAATTTGATAACTCTAGTAAGATCTGGCGGAAAGCCGCATTCTTAACACCGCTGATTTTAAAAGAGTAAGACAGTCATCTGATAATTGGCAAAAGGTTTTAATATCCCTGTTGGTCATTTCGGTATTTGACTTAATCTCGGATTGCTTATATCTTTTGATTTGTATGCTTCGCGCCAGCTCCGTTCTTTTTCCAATTACTTGCAGACTTTCATTCCGATTGTTATCTCCTGCGGTAAGTTTTTCTACTTTAACAGCAGTAACGTCAAGATGTATATCGATCCTATCAAGCATCGGCCCGGAAACTCTTTTTTGATATCTAAGAATTTGAGCGGCGTTGCAACGGCATTCGTGTGTCGTATCGCCGAGATATCCGCAGGGACAGGGATTTCGAGCCGTAAATAAAATAAATTTTGAGGGAAAAATCAATTTTCCGTTGGCACGGGAAATTACCACAAACCCGTCTTTCATCGGTTGTCTTAAGGCTTCTGGGACATGTCTTGGGAATTCCGGGAATTCAACCAAAAATAAAACTCCGCGATGCGCTAATTAGACCTCTCCGGGCTTAGGGTTTGCGCCTTTGCCGATAAGACCGATATGTGAAGCATCATGATGCGGACTTCTAAACAACCTTTTGGTAAATACGGGTTTATTATCCAAAAGACCCGAGATGCTGTATATCCTGTTTACTTCGAAGGCTTCGTCCAAAGTTAGTTTTGGTACGATGGTTGGGAAGGTTCTAACCAGAAGTGTCTCATCGTCCACAGGTGATCCTTACATTTTTAGCTTTTGCCAACTAGTTTCGGAGCAATCCCGACATACCGTTGTGGAGAGAGTTCAAGTAAGTTTTGTTTGTCGGTTTCGGGTATTTTTAGAGAATTAACGAGCTCCTTCCAATCTTTCTTATCGAATTTTTGGCCTTTGGAAATTAAAGCGACAACTTCATAAGCATTATGAAAATTTTTACTCCTTAAAATTGTTTGTAATGCTTCCGATAAGATTGCCCAGTTCTCATATAACTTTTCATCAGTTTTTTGTGTATCTATGTCGATTTTTCTTATTCCCGATAAAACATTTTTATAAGACAGGAGACAATATGCCAAAGCCGTCCCCAGGTTTCTAATAATCGTACTGTTTGAAAGGTCTCGCTGTAGTCTCGAGACATATAGTTTGTCAATCATCGCCTGTGTCAATCCGTTAGCAATACACAAATTTCCTTCGGAATTTTCAAAATCTATCGGATTTAATTTTTGCGGCATTGTAGAGGAACCAACTTCCTTATCAGAGACTTTATATTTTAGCCAACCGTCGCTGATATATCTCCAAACATCTTGGTTAAAATCCAACAAAATCCCGTTTATCCTTTGCAAGATTTGAAACAAAGCAATTACGTCCTCATACGGATTTATTTGGGTGGTGATCAGGTTAGGAGTTAAGCCGAATGACGACACGAATTCTTTTGAAAACTTTATCCAATCCACTCCGGGATAAACGAAATGAACAGCATTAAAATTACCCACCGCACCGTTTAACTTTCCGGTTAATTTTTGTTTTGTTAAGTTTTTAAGCTCTTTCTTCAGCCTTGACGCAAATACCGCGAATTCCTTGCCAAAGGTTGTAGGTACCGCCGGCTGACCGTGAGTTCGCCCGAGGATCACGGTCCGTTTGTGTTTTTTAGAGAATTCATCAAGTTCATCTATGATAGCTTTAAGTATAGGAACCATAACTTCAGAAACAGATTTTTTCAGCATCAACCTGTAAGCGATGTTATTAACGTCATCCGAGGTAAGACCGAAATGGTAAAATTCTAAAATGTCTTTTAGCGAGGTTTTTGATAGTTTTTTTCTGGTAAAAATTTCAAGAGATCTAACGTCGTTAACGATGTCTTCTTCGATTTTTTTCACTTTGATTGCGTTGGAAAGGCTAAAATCGGATGCAAGATCGAGCAGATACCCCTGTTCCACATTCGTTAAGGGCCTGGTAATCTTAGATTTGGAAAGAGCAGCAAGATAACTGATTTCGATCTTAAGCCTCAACTTAATTAAGGCAAATTCCGAGACGAATTCCGAAAGTTCCAGGACCTTCTGCTTGTACCTTCCGTCAATGGTGGTAATAGAGGTTAATTCTTCCCCGATATTGTGTTTCATTTTAGACCTTGATGATTTCTTTTCTGTCTTCTCCGGTTGAAATAAAGCTTATTTTGACTCCGATCTGTTTTTCAATCTCGGAGATATATTTCTTGGCGTTAAGCGGCAAATCGTTTAGCCGGGTTATGCCCCGGGTTGAAGTTCTCCAACCGCTTAATCTTTTATAGACAGGTTTGACCTTGCTCAGGAAATTAACGTCACCGTCTTCGTAGTGAACTTTTCGTCCCCCCAATTTATAGCCGGTACAGATTTTGATTTCCTTAAACTCGTCCAGTACGTCCAGTTTTGTCAAAGCGATATCGGTGAGTCCGTTTATCTTCGCGGTAAACCGTATAAGTTCGGTGTCAAACCAGCCGGGCCTTCTCCTTCGACCGGTTGTAGTGCCGTATTCGTTACCTTTTTCAACCAGTATTTCACCGTTGTTGTCAAAAAGTTCTGTTGGAAACGGTCCTTGTCCAACCCTGGTTGTATAAGCTTTGGCAATGCCTATAACCCTTTTGATTTTTTGCGGAGGAATGCCCGAGCCGGCGGTTATTGCACTGGCTAAAACGTTTGAAGCGGTCACAAAGGGATAAGTTCCCCAATCGTTATCCAAAAACATTCCATGTGCTCCTTCCGCCAAAATTCTTGATCCATTGGAAGAGGCGTCCAAAAGTAGGGGAAGCACCTCTTTGACAAACGGCCTGATCTTATTAAAGCACCTATATAATTCTTTTTCGACCAATTCCGCTTTTAGCGGTTTTTCTCCGAGCGCAATCAAAATTTTATTTTTGATCAGCAGTTGACCCGCTAATTTGCTTTTAAAAGTTGCCTTGTCCAAAAAATCGGCCAGCCTTATCCCATTGTAACTGACTTTATCGGCGTAAGTTGGGCCGATGCCTTTGCCGGTAGTACCCGTTTTTCCTTTTCCCTTTGCTTGCTCGTAAAGCCTATCTAACAGCTTGTGGTAAGGCATGATCACATGACACCTTGGTGAAATATATAATCTTCCGTTTAACTTTACGCCTGCTTTCTCAAGCATTTTTATCTCGTTTTCTAAAACTTCCAGATCCAGGATAACGCCATTTCCGATGATCGCTTTTGCCTTTTGGTTGAAAACACCGGAAGGGATAAGATGCATGGGGAATTTACCGAATTTATTTACAACGGTATGACCGGCGTTGTTTCCTCCATGGAATCTTACAATCAGGTCGGAAGAATCTGCAAGGCAGTCTATAATTTTACCCTTTCCCTCGTCGCCCCACTGGGCTCCGATTACAATAGTTACCGCCATAAACAACGGTATTTAAACAAAAAAATCGTTTAAAAGCAAGTTGTAAAAAGTGATACAATACCCTCGTTATGGATGAGACACAGGAAATACGGGAAAAACTGGATCTGGTAAATTTTATTTCGGAGTATCTTCCGCTTAAAAAGGCGGGTCGTAATTTTAAGTCGAACTGCCCGTTCCATAACGAAAACACACCGTCGTTCGTTGTATCTCCGGAAAGACAGATTTGGCATTGTTTCGGTTGCGGGAAAGGCGGAGATATATTCACGTTTTTGATGGAGTATGAAAGCATGGAATTCCCCGAGGCCTTAAGGGTCCTCGCGAAAAAAGCCGGAGTTACCCTAAGGGAATCGAGTTTTAAGCAGGGGCAATATTCGGAAAAAGAAAAGATATATTCGATTAACAGTCTGGCTTTAAAATTTTTTCATTATCTTTTAACCGAACATAAAGCCGGCCTATTTGCGCTTAAATATCTGACCGAGCAAAGAAAGGTCACCAAAGCTTCAATTAATACTTTTGAGATAGGCTTTTCGCCAAATACCGGCACAGCTCTTTCCGACTTTTTAATTAAAAAAAAAGATTATACGAAACAAGATCTTATATTGGCAGGTATAGCCACGGAAAGGGGCGGACATGTATATGACTTTTTCAAAAACAGGCTGATGTTTCCCCTTTTTGATCACCGTGGGAACGTAACAGGATTTTCAGGACGAAGCCTGACCGACGATGACACACCAAAATATATCAATACCAAAGAAACTCCGGTGTATCATAAAGGAAGTATGTTTTTCGGGCTAAACAGTGCCAAAGACGAGATTAAACAAAAACAGGATGTGATTATCGTTGAAGGAGAATTCGACGCGATCTCGCTTTTTCAAGAAAACATCAAAAACGTGGTGGCGATCAAGGGTACGGCGCTGACCGAAAGTCAGGTTTCACTTCTAGCGAGGTTTACTTCCAAAGTGACCTTATGCCTGGATCAAGACACGGCGGGTTTTGAGGCAACAAGGAGAAGTCTCGAGATTTTGGAAAAAAAGGGATTGACGTCGGACATTATTGTTTTAAATGAGGCCAAAGATCCGGATGAGGCAATCAAGGCAAATCCACAACAGTTTAAAAAATCGGTTAAGGAAAAACACGGAGTATATGATTTTATGATTCAAAGGTTCGTCTCCTCAAATGACATTGACAGCGCACAGGGTAAAAAAGCAATTACCGACAATCTGCTACCGCTATTTGCTAATATCCAAAACGAAATAATCAAGGAACATTATTTAAAACAATTGAGCAAAGTTTTGGACGTGACCTTTGACAGTTTAGCCAAGGAACTTGAAAAGCACCAAAATAAAGTTCAGGAAGAGAAAATAGTGGTTCCCCTTAAAAATAAAAGGGGTGAACGGGAAGTGATCGAAGAATTTACTCTGGCGTTGATTTTGCAAAGCAAGAATCCCAAGGAGATCATCGACGGATACAAAATTTTCTTTAAAAGTTATGTTTTTGAAACCGGTTCTTTGGGAAAATTATTCAGAATGCTCATCGAATTTATTGAAACACAAACAAAATTTGACAGCAAGTTGTTTTCCAAGATCTTGCCAATCGAATTGATGCCTGCCTTTGACACTTGCAGTCTATATCCTTTATCCAAGTACGGTTTGGACGAGACAAACGAAGTGAAATATCGCCAGGAAATTACTAAAAAAATCGCCAGGCTTTCAGAGTATCACCAAAAAGACCAGGCTAAAAAACAATAAACAAGAGCGTAAGGTTTTATTTGATGGTAAATTCTGCTAAAATTGTAGTGTGAAACAGCCCAACATTTTAATCGAAATTGTTTCCGGTGCCAAAAAAAGAGGATACATCACCCAAGAGGAAATCCTTTCGATTTTTCCCCATCCCGAGGAACATATCAAAGAACTGGACCAGCTTTATGACAAGTTGATGCGTTCGGAAATCGATGTGTTCGAGTCGGTAGCGGCGGAGTCTGATGAAGAAAAACCGATTGAGGATTTGGAAAAAGAACTCGAAGCGCTGACGGTGTTAACCGAAGGGACGGTTTCCGATCCGGTGAGGATGTATTTGAAAGAAATCGGAAGGATCCCGCTTTTGACTTTTGACCAGGAAATAAATCTTGCCAAAAAGGTCGAAAAAGGGGATAAGGCCTCAAAGCAAAAACTTATAAATTCTAATTTAAGACTGGTGGTCTCTATTGCCAAAAAATACGTCGGCAGGGGATTAACGCTTTTAGACCTGATCCAGGAAGGAAACCAGGGATTGATCAGGGCGGTTGAGAAGTATGACTGGAGAAGGGGCTATAAATTTTCAACTTATGCCACATGGTGGATCAGGCAGTCCATCACCCGTGCCATCGCCGACCAAGCCAGAACCATCAGAATCCCGGTGCACATGGTCGAGAACATTAACCGTTTTTTGCGCGCTTCGAGAAAACTGATGCAGGAATTAGGCAGAGAACCCACCCCCGAAGAGGTTGCCAAAGCCTTAGGGATTGAGCCGGATAAAGCCTTGGAAATCATTAAGATCTCCCAGGAACCGGCCAGCCTTGAATCTCCCGTAGGGGATGAAGAAGATTCGCGTCTGGGTGATTTTATCCACGATACTTCCGCACCGACTTTATTTGATACAGCGTCCAGGGAACTTTTAAAAGAGCAAATCGATCAAGTTTTATCAACCCTCTCCGATAGGGAAAAAAGGGTCTTGGAAGAACGATTCGGACTTAAGGACGGAAGACCAAAGACCTTGGAAGAGGTTGGGAAAATGTTTGCCGTCACCAGGGAGCGCATCAGGCAAATCGAAGCAAAGGCTTTAAGAAAACTTCGCCATCCTTCTCGGGGCAATAAGCTTAAAGATTATTTGGGTTAAGTTTTGGGACGTCAATTTCATACTCCGGTTTTACAAAATTATTAGAATACAAACAAAAAATTAATTTCACGAAGATAAAACTTAAAACGATTCAAGAACACAAAAGCAATACAAAACCCACGATATAACTTTAATCGGAGAGGTGTTTACTATTCCCTAATATGAGTAGTACTTGTGAGGATATTGTCAATTGAAGGGTACTCCGCGTAGGTCGTTATCTCGGGCGTAAGCATCCGCAGCTTCCGCTTGAGCTTTATCCTTTTTAAATTCAAAGATAGCTGTTAGGCGTTTGTCTCTATCTCTAACATATTTTTCCCAATCCTCTGCAGATAAGGAAAATGGGGCAGGTTCAGGGGGCGGAGGCGGAGGCGGATGCAGCAAATCGACAATGGGATAAAGTGGTCGGGCCGGAATAGTCGATGATTGTTCTGTTGGAGCGTGTCCGGACACAACGCTTAAATGCTTTTTTCTAGCATCCGCAGTTTCGGAATGATTGCCAATAAGTTCTTTAGCAGCAACCGCCATAAAATAAAATCGATACATATATTTTGATACCATCTGTTCTTACTTGTCAAGTATTTGGATCATCGTTTTTACTAAGAAGGTGATGCTGGAATTATGATTTTTGGCATGATAAAATCTTTAGTATTCCGCGATAGCTCAATGGTAGAGCGGCTCCCTGTTAAGGAGAAGGTTCTAGGTCCGAGTCCTAGTCGCGGAGCACTTCACTAAAGTCTGCTATCATAAGCATATGAAGGCTCTCCCTTATGCTTTTTTAATTGGTGCTATTTTCTCCTTTTTTATATTTTTAACTAACGTTGTCTTTCCAAATAACGGACCCGATAACGGAACAGCTGTCGGATTCACTTATTTAGTTTTATTTTCTCTTTTCGGTCTTGGTGGTTACATTAACAGCCGACAATCAAAGGATAAAATAAAAAGCGGAGCAGTGGGAGGAGCAATTACTGCCTTTATAGTTGTTGGACTGATTATGCTTACTTTTGCTTTTGTGGATAACGTTTTTTTAAGTACTGTTAGTAAGCAAGCTGATAAAATAGCAGGCTTTACTAATGCAAAGAACCAGTTTCATTCAATGCGAGATTATATAAATCACGGACTTTTGATGGGTTCAATTATCGTACTGCCGGTAGTAACAATTATTGGCGGTTTATTAGGAAGTATTGGGGCTTTTAGTAGAAGCGAGTTAAAGAAATAAGTTCTGACGTCGTCCATTAGGCGGAGCAACTTATATTTATAACCTCAGAGATTGATGGACAGCATCATATTATACCTTGCTACAAATTTATCTAATAAGCTTCTATAATTAAAGAAGTGAAAACTCCATCTGAAGAAACAGATGACATAATCAAGAATATACCTGATTGGCGAGGTAAAAAGTTGGCACAGCTTCGCTTTATCATTACAAAGGCTGATTCAGAGCTGGTGGAAGAAGTGAAGTGGAAAAAACCTTCCAAACCCGAAGGAGTTCCTGTTTGGTCACATGAGGGCACACTTTGTATAGGTGAGGCACTCAAAAACGCTGTTCGTTTGACATTCCCCAAGGGAGCGAAGGTTAAAGATCCAAAGAAGCTTTTCAATACACGGCTGGATAGCAGCAGTGTTCGCGCAATTGACTTCTTTGAAGATGGAATAATTGATGAAGCTGCATTGACAAAACTTATCCAAGAAGCTGTGAAGGTAAATATGCAAAAAACAAAATTAACATGAAAAGACCAATCTTCCTAACAATATGGCTTATGTTACTGTTTCTCTTTGCTGTGGCTCTCACAGCTGATTCTCTTACCTATCTTCCTATGATACGTCTTACGAAAAATTACATTAGTCTTTTGGGAATTGCTGCTGGATTTGTACAAATATGGGCGGTAGTTCAATTACTTAGATGGAAAAAGGTAGGAGTAACACTTTTAGTATCCTCAGCAATTGTCATACTGTTGGTAACAGCTATTAATGAATTTTACCTAGTGTTAAAGATAAACCAAATACTTATCAGCATGGCAATGGTTTTGTTGGTTAACTTCATTATGTTTGGGATTTTATATTTGGCAATACGCCCAGTCTGGAAAAACTTCAAGTAAATAGTAAAAATTCCTAAATTGCTAGCGTTTTGGACCGTTGTAGCCTTTGAATTTCCTCCCACCTATGTTTCATCTCCCCAACATATCCAACATTAAACATTGGTTGTACTGCCGGTGCGTAATCTACTGGTATGAAGAAATGTGGCTCGGGGAGCAAATTATTCTTAATATAATCTCTATTTGTTGATTTATTCCCAAATTGTGAGATGATTTAACTGTGGAAGAACAAATTAAGCAAAAATATCCAACAGTTCATAAATATTTATTCACCGTAACTACTTTTTCAAAACTTCTAGCCATGTTTTTATTTATTTTTTTTCCATTTGTAGGATTTTATTTGGGAATGATATATGAACAAGGAATCACAATAAATACATCAATTGTCTCGCTACCACAAAAAAATATAAAAATATTACTAAGTCCAACTCCAATAGCATCTATCTCGGGAACAATTTCATCAAACTCAACCCTAAATTGGAAAACCTATACGAGCTCAAAATATAATTTATCATTCAAATATCCTTCAAATTGGAAATCTTACACAGAAGGTAAAATAACTTTGGTGCCTTTAAATAAAGTGCAGTATTTAGACTATGTCTCAGCTCCTATACAAATTGAATTTCAACAAAATCCCAATAAATTAACTTTAGATAAGTGGCAACAAGAAGAAAATGCAAAACTTATGGGAATCCCATACAATTATTACAATTCTAAATCAACACAAAAAACCACAATTAACGGATACACCGCTTATATTAATAAGAAGTCGGAAGATTGCGAACCAGTATTTTGTTACGAAGAAATAATTATGGATAATGAAAACATATTTATTTTTAAAAATTTGGATTTATCCGGAACATTTCCAATTGGGACTGCTAGCACAGGCGCAACTTGGAAACAGATTTATTCAGAGGGAGATATTCAAACAAATCAACAAATTTTTGAAACTTTACTTTCAACCCTAAAATTCACGCGATAAGAGCATGATTTAACTGTAACTTCCTTATCTCTTCCCACCTTTCTCGTAATTCGCCAATATAGCTTAGATTTTGAAGTGAATTTATTACTTTTGCAGTTATAATAATCTAAGGACTGGGGAGCAAGCTTTTCTTCAAAAGCGTATACTTCTTTTAGGTTGTAAATCAACTTTTCAAAAGCATTCTGCATAACCTGGGCGTTGTGATAGTTGGGTTTATTTTTGCGTATATTGGTCTGGTGACAGATACATTACTAAAGATCCACGATTTTAGATTTGTTTATACATCCTTGATAGGCTTAATACTTTTAGTCATTGGGTTTTTAGTAAGGGTTTGGGCAACATACTATTTTTATAATAATTAAATGAAAGTTATTAAGCTTACGCCTCAAAATACCCTTATTACCGAAGGGCCTTTCCGTTATTCCAGAAATCCACTTTATCTCGGCGGGAATTTATTCATCTTTCTTGGAGCAGTTCTTGTTGTCGGTTCTCCGAGCTGTATCGTATTCACGTTTATTGAATTGGTATTAACAAATGTTATGATTAGCAGGGAAGAAAAACAACTAGAACGAACCTTCGGGAGAGGATGGCTAGATTATAAAAAGCGAGTCCGCCGTTGGATATAAAAATAGGCATTAACGTAGTTCATCTCCCGGAACAACCCATGCTTAGATCTCTTCGGGCGGAAAAACAGTGTCTATAACCCCAAGATGAATGTTATAATGAACCTTATACGGACAACCTAAAGAAACAGATGAACGCGAGTCAAGAAATAGATTCCATAATTAAAAAATCCAACGATTGGAGAGGCAAAAAATTGGCTCAACTGCGTATTGTAATCAAACAAGCAGACCAAGGGATAGTTGAAGAAGTGAAGTGGAAAAAACCGTCAAAACCTGAAGGGGTACCAGTTTGGTCGAGCAATGGCATACTCTGTGTTGCAGACATACTTAAAAACGCCGTGAGGTTGACCTTTCCTAAGGGCGCACTTATGAAAGATCCAAAAAAACTTTTCAATACGAGGTTAGACAGTAAGACCGTTCGCGCCATCGATTTTTATGTAGATAATGTGCTAAATGAAGCTGCGCTTACAGAGCTCATTCACGAAGCAGTAATGATAAACGCTTTAAAATCAAGAAGCGATGAATGAGTTTCTGGCATTGATCATTTTTCGGTAATGTAAGGCGGCAGGAGAGACAACAAGAAATTATTTGAAAAAACACATTACGACACGAGATGTAGACAGGCTTATATGAAAACCACCGATCCTCAGAATGAAGTTTTTCCCATAGTTAATGAAAAAGATAAAGTCATAGGTAAAATAACCAGAAAAAAGGCACATCAAAACCACAATATTATTCATCGCGCCGTCCATGTTTTAATTTTTGATAATAAAGGAAGGCTGCTTATCCAAAAGAGGAGCCTAACAAAAGATACGGCGCCCGGTAGTTGGTGCGCGTCTTCCTCGGGTCATGTGGGATACCACGAAGATTATCTCCTTGGCGCAATTAGAGAAACAAAAGAGGAACTGGGAATAATTGTTAGGCCTGCCGAGCTTGAGTTGCTCGGGAAAATATTGGTGGTTGCCCCATGGGAGAAAGAGATGACTCAGGTATATAAGGTTATTCTCAGTAAAAAAGTTTCCATTAGTCCAAACCCGGAAGAAATCACCAAGATACGATTTGTAGATTTAAAGACATTGCATATAATGCTAGAGCAGGAACTCTGGGCACCTTCTGATACACAAGTCTTGAATCGGTTCGTTTTGAATCTAAATAATCTTGGCACGGATAGGAGATATAGCAGGTAACATCGTTTATCTTCCAAATCCTGCCAGCTTTAAATACGCTTTTGATATAATTTTGGTATGAAAAAATATTCCTCGGTTGAAGAGTATATTAGAAGTTATCCGCCTGATGTCAGAAAGAAACTACAGGCACTCAGAATAGCGATAAAAGAGGTGGTTCCGCCGCAAGCCATAGAAAAAATAAGTTACCAGATTCCGACGTTTTATTTAAACCAAAACCTCGTACATTTTGCGGCGTTTAAAGATCATATCAGTTTTTTTCCGACCAGCTCAGGCGTTGCCAAATTTAAGGAACAGCTATCAAGATACAAGCTATCCAGGGGGACGATACAAATTTCCTTGAATGAGGAATTGCCGATATCGTTAATTAAAAAAATTGTGAGATTCAGGGTTGAAGAAGTGTTGAAAAGGAAAGAGCAAAAAGGTTTGCTAAAAGGGTCATAGATACTCTTTGAGCGGAACTTGTCCAATTTGTCGGCCCGGATTCTCAAACAACAAAAGTATAGGTTGCCTAGTTGTCTCCCGCTTCGCCTCCAACATTGACTCTGTACCCGGGATGTAAAATCGGTACGGGGGTTGAGGTGGGCAACAAAGTTGGTGTGCCTGTCGGCAATGTTTGTTTAGTTGCCTGGTTAGCCGCGTTCACGCCACTGTTATTGATTTTATTCTTAGGTTGTAAATTCGTAATCGTCTGAAGGGAGCTCAATAGTACAATCAAAGCCAAAAAGATAAATAGGGCAATAATAAATTTATTATTCATTCATATAAGTATAGCATAGCTTAAAATTAGACATATCCGGGAAAGAAGTCTTTTTTTATTTGTGTTCGTGGAACTCCCATCTTTGAAAGAAGTTCTTCATATCCTGTTACCATCGGATGGGGACCAGAAAGATAGAAGATGCATTTCTTATGGTCCGGTATAATTTCGTTGATCATCTCGGATGTGACCCGGCCAATTTTCCCCGTCCATCCCTTGGGAGCCGCTTTTTCATCGGTAAGGGTTAAGACGGTTTTTACGCCAACTTTTTTTGCTTCTTCCAAAACGTCAAGGTATGCGATTTCGGATTGGATTTTATTGGCATAGAACAGGACGATTGGACGATTCTGACGCGTATCAAGGCAGTATTTAATCATACTTCTAAAAGGAGTTATCCCTATGCCCCCGGCTAAGAAAACAAGTTTAACTTCCCGATCGTTAGGTAATGTGAAGTCGCCCGCGAGGTTTCCCGCAACAATCGGAGTGTTCCCGTCAAGGTTTATCAGCGCTTTCTTGAAGCTACTGCCCTGAGGATTAAATTTTACACCCAGATGTATCGAATCTTCTGTCGGTGAAGAGGCTATCGTAAAAAAGCGTCTATTTCCCCTGCTGTCGGGATCGGTATGAGGTAGGGTCCATTCCATATATTGTCCGGGCGAGAAGGTGAATCTCCCCGATGACGGAGCGAAGATAAAGTCCACCACGTCAGAGCCATATTGTACTTTTTCTTTTAAATATAAAAACAGTTTTTGCTTCGGGCTTACGAGATAAGAGAAGATATTGCCCGTAACAAGGGCAAGTTCGGGGGTTGAATAAAGGGTTCCAAGGTGGACGTGTGGAGAAAATAAAAACCCGACCAAACCACCGTAAAATAACCGCAGGTCTCTTGTCGGAGGGGTTGTGAACGGTTCGGTCAACATGATAAACGCAAAGAACAGCATAGATGAATGGAAAACAAGAGTGGTAAGTGTATTTAACATATTTCCTCCGAAATACAGGGTGAAAAAAGCTTCGGTGGCAAAAGCGACAAGGAAAAAAGATAATGCCATATCTTCGCGTCGGATTTTCCTGATTATCAAGATTCCGATAGCCAAGATAAAAGGCGTCATAGCCGTTGTGCCCAACCACCAGTTTGCGGAATCGCCTAACCAGAGAGCGGTCAAAGCTACCGCAATAGCTACGGGATTAAAAATGTGCTTGCGATTGATCGCTAAAATATATTTTGACGACATCGCAAGAACGGGAGCCCAGAAAAGGATCAGAAGATCATTAATGCCTCTAAAGGGTGGAACAATAAGGACCAGGATAAGGGCTGTTATATACGCGGACTCCACATTCGTCGGTGCGTTGAAAACAATTGAAAATATACCGTTGGTAACCATGGCTAAAAAAAGAATGAAAGCGGTAGAAAAAAGAATCGAGCCGGGAGAATAAGGCAAGATATTTAAAAATCCGAACAGTATGGCAATTAACACCAGCGCGATCAACCCATACAGTACCAACCGGTACATAGTGATGCGATCAAGGATATTATCTATAATCTTAGTCATTTTAATGCGCTTGTGCCAGAGCCGAAGCGAGTGACGCCTGGAAGGCCTGGCTTGTATCCGACGCTCCGGACACGATGTCCACTTGGGCAGATTGTGCCTGAATTGCTTCTTGTTTGAGATAGGGCATTGCCTGTGTATTTATTGCAATCGAAGTGCTTCTGTCATTGGGATATTGTAAAAAAACCACGTCCGTTATTCTCCCCCCGCCAATAACCACCTGTATTTGAACATTTCCGTAAAATGCATCCGCAACGCTCCCGGTATAAGTACCGTCTTTATATTGACCCTGCGAAGTCGGAGGCGTGGTTGATCCGCTCGCCTGGGTAGTTGTAGGAGTTGACTGTGAAGACGGATTTCCCAGACTGTTTTGCGTAGAGCCAGTAACCTGGTTATTTGCGTTCTGCGGCGGCGGAATAGTTAAGGGGGTGGAATTCGCCAACTCTTGCCTCAATAATCCGTTAACAATAAACAAGCCTATCACAAACGTGGAAAGTAGTAGTTTTTTCATATAAAACCTCAGGATAAAAAATCTTTTATAAGTATACATTTTTTTAGCGACAATAACCATGTTTTAGGCCGTGAATATAAGTGAAATAAAATCTTATAAAAACCGATCTTTTCATGAATAGCCGGTTTATTGCGCAGGATCTATAAAACGAAATACAAGGTTTTTAGCCCCAGCTTTGAATTATTGAAATATAGTGAGATAATAAAACCGGAGCGGAAAGTTTTTATGAATAATCCAGTAAGTGGTGAAGCGGAAAAATTTCAATTAGGGCATCATATTTGTTCCATATTTAATACAAACGAGCAGCAGTTTTTGCCATTAATTTCTTTTTTCAACGAAGGTTTAACTTCCAAACAAAAATGTTTATATATTCTTGGCGCACAGACAGCATACGATGTTATTAACGAATTTGATTCAAGAGGGGTAAGGGTCAGGGATTATGCCGATTCCAAACAACTCGTATTCCTTACAAAAGACGAGACTTATCTAAGGGACGGATATTTCGAGGCGGATAAGATGATATCGATCATAAAAAAAATTGAAAATCAAAGTCTTTCTGAAGGCTATACGGGAGTCCGGGGCAGCGGTGATATGACATGGGCAATCGGTGACCCCTTGGTTAAAGAAAAAATGTTCAATTATGAAATTAAATTAAACCAATTATTATCCGAAGGGAAAATAGCAGCGTTCTGCCGTTATGATGAGCGTAAATTTCCAAAGGAATTACTAATTAAAGCAATCAGGACCCATCCTTACCTAATAATCTACGGAAAATTTTATGAGAATAAATATTTCTATTCTCCACCCGAATACGTTTCTAATGAGGATTTACCGGACGAGTCTTACGAAACGATTATAAGCTTGATAACGGAAAACTGATTATTTTCAGTTAATCGATGCATTATCGGATTGAATATCCAAACCCCGAACAAATAAGAATGGCAGGCTTGATTAAAAAGTGCTTGTCTGCTATTGTATCCTGTGCCTATGTTCCCAAAGTCTATTTGTTTTGTAGACGTTGAAACCTCCGGTATCAGTCCCAGGTTTAACCGGATCATCGAAATCGGGATAATAAAAGTCGTTAACGGTAAAGTGGTTAAAGAATTCAGCAGTCTTGTTAATCCGGGGTCGTTTGTCGATCCTTACATAGAAGGATTAACCGGTATAAGCAGGGATGATCTTAAGAGAGCACCATTTTTTTATGAGGTCAAAGACGAACTTCTGGAAATGTTCGAGGATTCAGTTTTTGCGGCTCACAGCGTCCGGTTCGACTACGGTTTTGTCCGAAACGAATTCCGCAGACTTGGTGTTAATTTCACAGCTAAGCATCTTTGTACGGTCAAACTCGCCCGGTTATTATATCCAAACCTGAAGAAATTTAACCTGGACAGCATCATCGAAAATTTTGACATCGAATGCAAAAGAAGACACCGGGCTTTGGATGATGCAAAAGTGATTTACAAGTTTTACGAGCAATCAAAGGCGGGCATACAGAAAGATTTATTCAACAAGGCTGTTATGATGGTATTAAGGCGCCCAAGCGTTCCGATCGGTATTAATTCAACTGACATTGATAATCTTCCGGAAGCCGCCGGAGTTTACATCTTTTACGGCGATAACGGTTCCATTCTTTATATCGGCAAGAGCATAAATATTAGGGAGAGGGTGCTGTCACATTTTTCCAATGACCACCTTTCCTTGACCGACATGAAAATTTCCCAGCAGGCAAGGTCGGTCGAGGCAATCGAAACAGCAGGGGAATTGAGCGCGCTTTTATTGGAATCAACCTTAATCAAAAATCACCGGCCATTATATAACCGGATGTTAAGGGATGCCCAAAAAGTAGTGGTGCTTTTAAAAGGTGCAAATGCAAAAGGTTATTCCACGGGTTCGAAGAAGATTTTAGACAAAGTCCCGGCAGAGCAAGCAACGAGCATATTGGGAGTGTTCCGTTCGGAAAGACAGCTTAACGATTTCTTATATAATCTCGCCAAGGAAAATAAACTTTGTCCTAAACTGTTGGGCCTTGATAAAAGCACCAAGCATTGTTTTTATTATCATCTGGGGCAATGCAACGGCGCCTGCTGTCAAGAGGAATCTAGCTTAAAATACAACCTTCGTTTCGAACAAGCATTTTATAAAACCAAGCTTAGACACTGGATTTTTGACAGCCCCGTTTTGATAAAAGAAAAAGGCAATAAAGAAGAAATACACCTAGTCGATAAATGGTGTTATTTAGGAAGCGTCAAAAAAGGTGAGGAGGGCAATATTGATCTGAATAGGGAATACCGCTTCGACCTTGATACCTATAAAATCTTGGTAAAATATATGATGAACCCGCGAAACCAGAAAAATATTTCGCCTTTAAGACCAAGGATAGCCGGCAGGTTCTCAAAAGTAACCTTAAATGATTAAACTGTTTACTTTTGGTAAAGTTTTCTGAGTTCTGCCTTTGCCTGTTCGAGAATTCTTTTTTTCTCCGGCCTTAAATTTTTTCCCGCCCGATTGATATAAAAATTCAGCATGCTCATGGCCGATTGAAATGGGGGCGCCTTTCGCCTTGTGCTTTGTTCAGCCGAATTTTTCAAGCTTTCAGCGATTTTTTTAGGATTATTCCAAGTGAACACTCCTTCTTCAAGATCAAGAGCGATACTATGCTTTGTTACTCCGGAAGACCAGTTTTTCGCTATTGTCATACATTAATTTAAGTATCGATTATAAACTTGGGCTCTTTTAAATTTATCATCTTGAACAGTATGGCCAGGCGCTTTGTTCTCCCCTTGAGATTTTAAAGGCGGCGGTCTTTATCGATTCTTCGGGATCGTTGCGAAGGGTAAGGCTTGTATCCTGGCCCATTAAAGCCCGGCTGTTGATCCAGGCGCTGCTTGAGAATTGAAAAAGACCAACATAATCTCCATTTACCGCATTGGGATTGAATCCGGATTCACAACCGGCAATTTTTACCAACAGATTCCTATCAACGCTATAGAGATTGGCATATTTGGTAAATAATTCGTCAAGTTCCGCCGAACTCAGTGGTATTGGGGAAGGGGTGGGAGTCGGTGTGGGTGTCGTTGACGGAGAAGGAGTCGGTGTGGGTGTTGATGTTGGTTGCGGGGTAGGAGTAGGGAAAGCAAACCCTTTTTTGGCCAGCGGAGATACTATGATACCGTTTTGTTGGTGGTAAGACAAAAGGAAAAGACCTGAAACCAGCAATATCATTACGAAGATAATACTTAACCCGAATTTCATAGACAGGTTTTAATTGCGTTTAACGGCAGTTTTTGTTCGTATCTTTCAAACGGAAATTAATCATTTGTTTGCGTTTGGGCTGCGGTCGAGATCTCAAGCATTTTTAGCCGGTCTCTTTTCTCAACCGTCTTGCTCCATTTTTCGGTTAGTTTGTTGTTTTTCTCTAAAGCTTGTTCGAAGACAGCGTTCTCGTCAATCCGCTTATTTCTGAAATTCTTGAGTTTAGTAAAAACAGTTGCGTCGGATTTACCGGCTTTTGTTAAAAAATACACCCCAACACCGATTAAAGCAAGTGCCAAAAATAACAGTAAAATGCTGGTTCCTTTGTTCAAACCTTCGACATAAATATAGATCGTCTGAATTCCCAATGCGGATAATATTAGGCCTAAAGCCGTTCTTAACAATACCAATTTCATCTAATTTAAGCATAACCGATTGCTAAATAATCCGCAAGACAAATATCATATAATCACCCTATGTCCACGCAAGACTGATACTGGTTGACGGTAATTATGTATATGTGGGGTTAGTTAACCTATCGACTCAAAGTTTGGATCAAAACCGTGAAATTGGAATAATGCTTTCGGGTAAGGAAGGGATTAAGTTGCTTTCGTCGACCTTTGAAAAGGACTGGAATTTGGCGATGGATTATAATTCAAACTAGGCGGTTAATATGGAAGAAATTAAAGTAAATAACAAAAAGCTCAAGAAGTTACTGCAAAGCGGTGGCAGAAAAGGGGCACAGGAGGATTTCACTGAACTATTAAAACGGTCGGTCCGCTTCAGCAGACTTATGAAGAAAGGTAAGGACTAACTTTTTCTTACCACCTTTAACTCAATGGTATTGAATATAACCCATTTACTTACCTGGGTATCATTTAAGAGATTCCCTTTATTAAGCTGCATTAATTTATAAATGTTTTTTTGCATTCTCCAAGCGGTTTTGTAGGTGACTCCCAGTTCTTGCTGTAGCGTTTTTATAGAAACGTCGGCCCTTGTTTGGGTCATCAGGTATAAAGCATAAAACCAGGTCTTAAGCGGCGTAGTGGATTTTTCAAAAATCGTACCGACCAAGGGAAACGTTTGATTTCTGCAGAATTTACAGACATAAACAGGCCTTTTATGTAACTTATAATGTTTAGTGACCCTTTGACAGGTTTGGCAGACAATCCCTGAAGGGAATCTTCTTTTGACAACTTCCTCCATACACGCTTCCTCGGAGGGAAACGTTCTTGTGAATCTGGCCAAAGTAAAATTTTTACTCATAATTTTAATATATTGAAGCTATCCACGTGTTGTCAAGGGATAATTTTTAAAATTGCCTATTGACGGCTTTATAGCTTTCTGTTTTAATGGGTTTAACTTAATGAAAAACACTGTCAGTTTTTATATCGATAAAATTATCACATATTTACTCCTTGCGGTTGCAGTAATCACCCCATTACTATTTTTTAACCAAACCACAGAATTTTACGAAATGCCTAAAATGTTTTTCTTGGTGGTGGCAACCGTTGTCCTTGTAGGCCTTTGGATTTTTTCCTGGATTGTCAAGGGCAAGGTTATTATCAATAGAACGCCTTTGGATATTCCGTTGTTGGTTCTATTGGTTGTAGTTTTGCTATCCACCTATTTTAGTGCCAACATCTACCCGGCCATTTACGGGAGTTTGCCCAGGGTTCACGGGTCCGCTGTTTCATGGGTAACTTATATTCTATTATATTTTGTGGCAGCCTCAAACCTGAAAGGCATAGCGGAAATTAAAAATTTCCTTTACGCCTTAATGGGGGGTGCGGTTGTCGTTGCCTTGGTGACGCTTGCCGCCTTCTTTAAATTATATTTGCCGTTTGATTTTGCCCAAGCCGTCAATTTCACTCCCACGGGATCGTCGTTTTCGACCGCCGCGTTACTTCTAATGCTTTTACCCTTGCCGCTTCTGTCGCTGGCAAAACAAAATAAATATTTACCGATCCCCGTATCACTTTTTTTGACCATCCTTTTTTCGGCCGTAATTGCCTTAATTAGTTCCTTATGGGTTGATGTGCTCTTGGTCCTGGTTTATGCACTGACCGCTTTCGTTGCAAAACCGCACCAGGTAAAGAAGACTCTGGGCGTCTTCCTGGTGCCGGTTGCAACCACGGCCTTGGTGTTCATCCTAGCGTACGCGCCTTTCCCCGGTAACGTCGTGCAATCGCTTGAGGCAAATTTCCCCAAAGAGATACAATTGCCTTTAGAAGTTTCCTGGAAAATCAGCGCCTCCGCCTTTAGGGACGCACCCTTCATCGGCACCGGTCCATCAAGCTATCTATTCAACTTCACAGCCTATAAGCCGCTCGAGTTCAACCAGCTGAATGTATGGAGTTTCTCTTTTGATACCGCATTCAATGAATTCCTGCAGGTCTTGGGTACGCTTGGTTTCTTCGGATTCATGGGATTGTTGGTCCTATCACTGGTGGTTATCGCGCATGGCTGGAGATTACTCTCAGCCAATACCGCAAGCCAGGCGCAGGACGTATCAAGGATTCTAACTACCGGATTGGCAATCAGCGGATTGACGACGATCGCATTATTATTGGTACACGCGACAACACTCGTTTCCTTTGTAATAATGCTGTTTGTCCTGGCGTCATTTATGATGTCCCAGGACCACGTCAGGGAAAAAGTGCTGGAATTTTCAATCGGCATAAAAGCTTTGACCTCGGAGAATAAACAATTCGATTTATTCCCGATTGTTGTTTTTATAGTCTACTTAATACTGGCAGTACCGGTTTTATTTAAAACCGCCAGCGTGGCGATGGCGGATTACTATCATCGACAGGCCCTATCTCAGGCCAACAAGAACGGCACCTTGACCTATCAATACCTGCAAAAAGCAGAACAACTCGCCCCGGAAATGGATCTGTACAGGGTAGATATGGCGCAGACGAACTTTGCTCTGGCAAACGCTTTGGCCTTGCAAAAAGGACCGACCAAAGACAATCCGCAGGGAACCTTAACAAACAGCGACAAACAGACCATCCAAACCCTTTTGTCACAGGCTATCAATGAAGGCAGGGTAAGCGTTGTCTTAAGCCCGAGATCGGCAAGGAACTGGGAAGTGCTGGCATCAATTTATCAGAATATCACCGGAGTGGCCCAAAACGCACTCGCATTCGCCCTTGACGCATACAATGCGGCTATCCAAAGAGACCCGGTCAATCCCGCCCTGAGGCTTAGCGTTGGAGGAATCTATTATGCTGTCAAAAATTATAACCTGGCGACCAGATTCTTTACCGACGCGATCAATCTAAAACCCGATTACGCCAACGCCTATTATAATTTGGCTCTAGCAGACAGGGATAATAATGACCTTCAGGATGCAGCTTTGGTGTCCAACCAACTCGTGATACTGTTGCAGAAAAACAGTCCAAATAGCGCCAATCTTAAAGCAGCACAAACATTATATAACGATATAAAAAACCAGATAGCATCCAATAATCAAGCGGCACAAGAACAACAAGCGTCGAGCCAGAAAGCCCCTCTTCAGAACTCGAATATTTCGGGGGTGAATGTTTCCAACCTGCAAAATGCGCCTAAGGTAACGGTGCCGACCCCGGTTAAAAGTAATCCTAACGCTAACATTCCTCAATTGAGTCCGACCCCGACCCCTACGCCATAAAAAGTTACTCCCCGGATGAGCTTATGAGTTCGCTTTCTTTTAAGGGTTTTCCTCCTATTTTGGACATTAGTATATTGGCATATTTTAACAGCTGCTTGTTGTCGGTTGCATATTGCAGCGTTTCAAACAGTATCACGTTATCCTGATAAAAATTCTGGCCGTAAACCCTGTTCAGGGCGTTTTCAAGACCCTGCTCGTCTTTTCCGAAGTAATAATCTGCCAATTCCGACTCGGGAATCATTTGCGTAATTTGTGAGATTATTTTTACATACACCGGATAACCGCCGTCGATGTTGACGTTTAAGCTATTCATAATGATTTTTCTGGCAAAATATTCGGTTAAGCCCTCTTCGAACAAGGCAACTGAAAGTGTTTTGCCGCTTTGCGCACTGCTTGCGTAATGCAGATATTCATGAGTGACCGTTTCGAAATAATCGGCAATGCCATGCAAATTGCCGGTGTTTAGAACTATCTTTATTGAATCATCCGGTACGAAAAGGCCAAGCTCCAAAGGAATATCGACCTTTAGTGAATTGTTCAGCGTGCTTTCGTCATTAAGTACATTAACATATGCCTGGTAAACCTTCAGCAGTTTGCCGTTTTTGTTAAGTTCCTGCGTATAAAAATCGACCTTATCGCTTGCCGTTTGGATTGCCTGGTCGAATTTTTGCGCTTGAGTGTCGCAGTATGTCTTGGCATTGGTATGCACAAAAACCCCCGCCTGGTTATATTGTCCCTGGGCGATACACTGAATCTCGGCCTGGTCTCTTTGCGCGTAAGCCGATTCCACCAGGGTTTTGGATGCGGTAAGGTTGAATTGGTTTTCCTGGATTGCGGCGGCAGTTGAAGCGGTTAAACTTTTCGCTAGCTCAAGCTGTTGGTTTAAGCCCTTAAACTTTTTGGCGTAATCTTCGGTTCTGAATTTGGCATATTCAGCCTCGTTCATGATCGAAACCTTGGGGTAGTGCTTGATTTGTCGATTGGGAAAATAACTTTTGACGAATAAGTAAGCGACTACTGGTGTGATTTTTTCAAGATCTGCTTTATTGATGCTTGAAATAATCAAAGTTCTGTCAATTAAAATGGTCGAGCCGATTTTTCCGGTAGGCAGGACCGTAAAAGAGGGAATGGCCGGTAGAATATATTCGCCATAAAAGCTGTCGGTACCGGTGGTGGCTTGGGCGATGGCTAAAAGCTCCCTATAATGGTTGTTATCCGTGGCCGTTACAATCGGTGATAAATCGAACTGCTTTAAAGAATTGGAGATATCATTGATGTTGGTTTGGATTCCCAAAAGGGCCGGGTTTAAGTTGATTATATAAGCTAAAGTATTTAATTCCGCATACGCCAGCAGTAGAAGCAGCAAGAAAGAAAGAAAAATTCCGGTGATAAATACGAATAGGCTTTGAGTTAAGCTAATCAATAGGTGATTCTTTTTGGGCTGAAGCCGCTCGATTCTTAGAGAACGGAGCATAAAAAAAGATACGATTACGAAACCGACCAGAAACAGAAAGAAATGCTCGCCCAAAAATCCGAGTGCGTTAAGAAAATAACCGTTGAAAAGAGTGTGATCGCTTCCTTGAGGAAGATTTAAAGTAAATGCGATCAGACCGAAAACGAAGGTGATAATAAGGACAACCCGACGCATGAAGTTATTATACGCTATTTCTTAAGGGTTGCCTCAAGCTCCTTGAGCTTAACGGAGGTTTTTAAAACGCTATCCGGTTGAAGACTGATTGAATCTATGTCCTCGCTGACCAAAAACTCTGCGAAGTCGGGAAAATCCGAAGGGGCCTGGCCGCAGATTCCGACCGGCATATCATGTTGATGCGCTTCCCTAATCAGAGATTTTACCAATTTTTTGACCGCGTCATTCTTTTCGTTTCCGACGTGGGCGACGAGTTTTGAATCCCGGTCAAGACCGAGCGTTAATTGCGTCAAGTCGTTGGAGCCGATAGAAAAGCCGTCGAAGAGTTTGCTAAACTCTTCTACCAGCAAAATGTTGGCCGGAATTTCCGCCATTACCCAGACTCTTAATTGTTCGTCAATCGTATCGCTTGCCGCTACGCGTCTTGGATGTTCATGTTTTTGATGGGGAAGTCCGTTTCTGTCCATTACCTCGAGTACTTTTTGTCCCTCTTCAACGGTCCGGCAGAATGGTATCATTACTTGAAGATTCAGCATCCCCATTTCCTCCCTGACTTTTTTTACAGCCCGGCATTCCAAAGCAAATGCCTGTTCAAAGTTAGGGTCGTAGTATCTGCTTGCGCCGCGCCAGCCAAGCATCGGATTTTCTTCCTTCGGTTCAAAATCCTGACCTCCCAAAAGCGAGGCGTATTCGTTGGTTTTAAAGTCCGAAAAACGTAGGATCACTTCGTGCGGGTAAAACGCGGCGGCAATAATGCTGATCCCGTAGGCAAGCTTTTGTACATAATAATCTAGCTTATTTTCGTAACCTCCGGTCAATTCGTTGATTTGTTTTTTGACCGCCTCATCGCTTAGATCGTCAAAATGAATCAGTGCGTTCGGGTGAATTTTGATGAAGTTTGAGATTATAAATTCTTCGCGCGCCAGACCAACACCCTTGTTGGGAATAAAAGAATAAGCAAAAACCAGATCGGGGTCGGCGACGATCATTTTGATTTTGGTCTTCGGCGGCTTAAAGTTCTTAAGATCCGTCTTTTGGATTTCGAATTTAAGAATTCCTTCGTACACTTTTCCCGCATCACCCTCGGCGCAGGAAACGGTGATTTCTTTTCCGGTTTCAACCGCTTTGGTCGCGTCACCGCAGCCTACCACCGCCGGGATGCCGAGTTCCCTGGAAACGATAGCCGCATGCGAGGTCCTGCCGCCGGAATTAGTGACTATCGCCGAAGCTTTTTTCATGATCGGTTCCCAGTCGGGGTCGGTAATCTCTGCCACCAGAATCTCTCCTTGTTGAAATTCGTCCAGTTGGTTGGGGTCTTTGATGAATCTGGCTTTTCCCTGGCCGATTTTCGCGCCCACCGAAGCACCTTGGGTTAACACCCTGCCGCTTTCCAGCAGTTTGTATTCCTCCAAAACCGTCAGGTCTTTTCTTGCCTGAACGGTCTCCGGCCTTGCCTGGACAACGAATAATTCATTACCGTCAAAAGCCCATTCCATATCCATCGGTTTTTGATAGTGTTCTTCGATGATCATTCCCCAACGGGCAAGCTGCAATATCTGTCCGTCATTGAGTACGAATTTTTTCCTGTCACCATCATGCACCATCACTTCTTTGGTCGGCCTACTGCCTTCGTGTGAATAGATAAGCTTTTTCTCTTTGCTGCCCAAGCGCTTATTGATAATGGCGTTTTTGCCAAGAGCCAAAGTCGGCTTAAATACCATGTATTCGTCCGGAGTGACGATTCCTTTAACGATAAACTCACCCAAACCCCAGGAACCGTTGATAAGCACCACATTTCTAAACCCCGACTCGGTATCAAGCGTGAACATCACCCCCGAGCAACCCTTATCGCTTCTGACCATTTTCTGCACCGCGCAGGAAAGTGCGATTTTAAAATGATCGAAATGTTCGTCGACGCGATAAGAAATGGCACGGTTGGTAAAAAGTGAAGCAAAGGCAAGTTTGATGGCATTTAAGACGTTTGCGTTACCGTGGACGTTTAGATAGGATTCCTGCTGGCCGGCAAAGGAAGCGTTGGGAAGATCTTCGGCGGTAGCCGAACTTCTGACGGCAACGTCCAATTCCGAAACATCGATGTCCAGTTTCTCGGCTAGTTTTTTATATGCGTCGATTACCGCCTTCTCAATGTCCTTCGGGAATTGGGCGGACATGATTAAGTCGCGTACCTTTTCCCCGGCTTTCTCAAGCGCGTGGATATTGGAAGTATCCAAATCCTTTAAAACTTCGCCGATTTTGTCATCTAAACCGTTTTGTTTGAGAAAATAGCGGTAGGAATAGGCGGTAACGGCAAAACCGTAGGGAACTCTGATCTGTTCATCGGGGAAGGTTTTATTTTTGGCGTTGACCAAGGTCTGGTACATTTCTCCCAAGTTCGCGTTTTTGCCGCCGACTAGGGGAACGTCCTCTTTGGTGATTTCGTCAAACCATAAGATAAACTTTTTGCTTTTATCCATAGGGCAGTGTATTAAGCATAACAGGTGCCGTTTATATATTCAAGACTAATTAACGATCCACCAGTTAAGTTTTACGCTGTTTGCTACCGGCGCGTCAAGTTTGATCGTGAACGATTTGCCGGCCTGTTTATTTTGGGTCCAGTATCTTACCGCCGGGCTGTAATCGCCGTTGAAAGTGACATAGATAAGCGACTTGTCGGTAACCGCAGTCGTATTGATAATTACGTTGTCACTGCCTTTATTTATAGTGGAAACACCGGCGGACGCGGACAAGGTTGCCGAAGATGAGGCGTTGGCGTTGGTGACGATGTTTAGTTTTTGGGTGTTGATTTCCGTGGCCGTTAAGCTGTTTTGGATGTTGACGTTGCCGTTTTTATCGACCACTACCTTTCCTGCCAGAATATCGATTCCGCCCAAACCCTCGTTTTGTAGTTTAAGGTCGCCGGATAAGGTATTGATGCTGGCGGTGCCGTCGTCATTAAGTCCCTTAATGGTCAATACGCCGGCGGATATGTTTCCGGTTACTCCAAGGTCTGCGAGAGTTGTTCTTCCCAAGACAAACAGCGTCGAAGAGATTGTGGCGCTGTTAATATCCATATGGTCGAGCCCAAGCTCTTGCGAGGAAGCGGCGGTAAAGGTACTGCTTACACTTGTTAACGACTGTAAGGTTTTGAGGATCGCTTCTTCCGAGGCAACCTGAGCCGAAAGACTGCCGGTTAACGCGGCATTTTCAGCCAGTTGGGCAGAGGTTGAAGCGATTTGCGCCGACGCGGAAGCCTGTGTTTGTTCAAGATTACCGACACGAAGGTCAAGACTGGTGAGTTTGGCATTGGACGCCAAAACGCTTTGTTCAACGCCGGCGATTTGTGTATCAACCGAGGTAAGATTTTGGGCGATTGCGGTTAAAGCGTTGGTCAGCGTACCGTTGACAACCTGTCCGTTGATGTTGATTCCCTGGGGCAGCGTTACCGAGTCGCTCGATACGTTGTTCGCTATCACATTTCCGTTTAGGTCGGTATTGGTTACCGATAACGAGTTTGTCGGGTCGGCAAATCCGACATTGACGAACACCATGATCTTTCCGTAACCTTCGAGGTCGAAATCCTGCAAGGCTTTACCGATGACTTCTCCGGGTTTGGTCGCTTTCATCGCGACACCCGGAACCGATGACGAAGTCAGGAAGTCGCCTTTATGGATCACCCCGTTTTCGCTTGAGACGTTGACCGTCACCCTTCCGGTAAGCGCTACCGGTACCGCCTGATCGCCGCCGATTTGACCGTTAAGCTCCGATAACCTGAAACCCGGATTCTTAGAATAAACGCCGATGATTGAATTATCGTACGGCCCATTTGATTTGACGATATGCCCGTCGTTATTGGTGTCAACAGCCACTACGTCGCCGGCCTGAAGGGTAGCGTCCTTGGTCGGATAGTCTTCGGCCAAGTCGTAATTTCCGGTAGTGGTGGTGAGCGTTCCCGAGATGGTGGCGTTTCCAAGTTGGTCGAGCGAGAAAATTTGCTGATGGTTGCTGTTGGTGATGTATAAATTGCCGGATGAGGTGCCGATCGCATAATTTCCCAGCGAAACCAGTTGAGCACTAACACTACTCGTTTGTATCATATTGCTAGTTACTGTACCGAATGTAGCATTTGCAGATAATATACTAGAGAAGGCCTGGGTATTGGTATAGACGTTACCGGAATTATCAGTCAGATAGTAGTTGCTGGTAAGAGACGGATCGGAAGGATTGATGTTGCTTCCGCTTGAGATCTGTAATTGGCCGGCATAGTTGGTCAGGATTTCGGGAGTATTGTATGTAACGTCGACCTTAACCATTACTTTCCCGACATAAACATACGGAGCCGTATAGGTTGAAGGTACGCCTGAAACGTTTTGCGTCGGGATAGCAAAGCAAGGATTAGACGTATTTGAACCGTTGTCATACGGCCAGCTGTTGTTAGCATCATCCAGACTTTGGACAATCGTACAATTATTGGTATCCCAAGTTCCGACGGGTTCGATTACTTTCCCGACAGTCATTCCCGGTTGTGTTTGTTTCATGCCGACACCGGTTAAGATGCTTGAGGTGATCGGGTCGCCAGGTCCGACTGCACCGTTTAGGGAGGTGACCTTTACGGGTACGCGTCCGGTAAGAGCCACTAATGCGGCGTTACTACCGGCGGGAATACCTGCTCCTCCGATGATTTGGTTGGGACTGGTAGAGACGATTCCCATTAAGGTAGCGTCATTTGTCTGGGTTGATCTCATCACTCCGTTAGTAAGCGATGGGTCGGAAGTGAGCAAATCTCCCGGTTGGAGACCGGTTTGGCTGGTCGGGTAGACTTCCGCAATATCCGAAGTGGTAACTTCCTGTAAGATTATATCCTGGCGGACAATGGTTGTGTTCGAAAGACTATAGCCGTTATCCGAACAGGTAGTATATTTAACGGTAGAGGCTCCTGCTCCCGGCGAATGAACATACGACCAGGAAATCACACCACTGACCCCCGAAGTAGATTCGGTGCCTACGGCGCTACCCAGCTCGTAATTGGTGGATGTGGTCGAATTGCAGGTAGGCGTATTCCCTTGGGTATTGGCCCAGATCTGTAAAGACATCTGTTTATTGGTACCGCTGGTGACACTGAAGTATACGGTACCCTGGATTAAAACAGAGTCTGTCGAGTTGACCAGCGTTACGGAAGGCGTGGCAGGCTGACTTCCTAACCACTGCCAATAATTTATCCCCAAGGTAGATGTAGCCGTTACACTGCCAAGGTCGGTGCTTGCGTTGATTGTTCTTGCGTTTGCGTCGCATTCGAAGCGCTTGGTCGTGCCGTTATAAACCAGTTTATAATTGGTATTCGTGCAGTCCGTAAGCCCTGCGCCGTCCACACCGTATACCGTGTCAAGATGAAGTGTTCCTGAGACGGTAGCGCCGTAAGTGGGATTGCCGATTTGAAGGGTACCGTTTGGATTCTGGATGCCGTTGGCATAAATATTGCCGCTATTATCGACTCTGAATTTGGTGGTTCCAGAGTAGGAAGCAGCGATCAAATCTCCGTTATTCAGTTGATTTAAGGTTAAAAGACTGTTTGCCCCATACCCCCCGGCAACGGTCAGAACAGATGTCGGGGTCAATCCGTTGGGTACGACACCGATACCGGTTAGGCCGCTATTTAAGGTGACAAAGTTCTGTTGGGTCTGTCCTGCGGATGCTCCTGCAAGTCTGGTAAAGATCCCTACATTCCCTGCTTGTGCCAGAACGGTTGCTCCTGAGCCTGCGGTATATTCACCGGTCCACTGGGTACCGTTATAGAACATATTGTCCGACAGATAAGCGGTATTACCTAAGAACCCTAATCTTCCGTAAGCTCCGTTTGCATCCGCTGCTCCCAGCACACTGGTGGTTGAGCCTGCGCCCGCTATTACGGTGAACCTTGGAGCACCGGATGAGGAGGCGGTGAAGAGGGCGCCTGAGCCGGAGTTATTGATTGCTAATGCCGCATAAGAGCTGTTGGCCGAAACCGCCGCCGCCGGATTTATACCGGCATTTATACTGCCGTAAGCGTGGAATCCTGCGGATGCAGTTGAGTTGCCTCCGACAAGAAGATCGGCTGTCGGGAAAATAGGAGAGATGGC
>DAHWUP010000007.1 GCA_027334565.1 Candidatus Levyibacteriota bacterium
TCGTAAAATCAGGCCTTGCAGTATCGTGGGATATAAAACCGGAATAATCGTCCTTAAGCATTTTAATGAATTTATCCGTAAAAAACTTTTTTTCGTGCTCATAAATTACGCAGGAAAGATTAAATTCCGCCATTTTTAAATAGATCTTAATCGTTTTATGCATATGCTTTAGCTTGGAATTTTTTAAAGTATCTCATAATTAATTAAAAAGTCAATTTGTATACAATGACCAACCGTGCAGGAAAGATTTTAGAGTGTGAGTTATAATTAAACAAATAATTTATTGACTTTCTGCGTACAAATAACTAGGATAAATGTATATGTGCAACGCGTCACTGCCCTAGTTAACTGCTCTATTCCCGGTAAAATAAAGAGCTTGACAGAATATTAACTTTTATGGAAAAACCGCCTTTGGAAGATTTTAAAAAAACCAAGTTTGTAATTTTTAACTTTTTAAGAACAGGCGTGTTTGAGGCATCGTTGATATTTTTCCTATTAATACTGATGCTTGCAACCTTTAATTACTACAATCTAATCCCCCTTTCCCAAACATTTTCCTTTTTAGCTTTCCTCCCTCAAAAAGGTGGTCAAGCGGGTTTAACGAATTCGGAAATTTCTTTCTTTAAGAATAACTTAGTTAATCTTTCCTCATGCAATCCTATCACGAACGATATTAGCCTCAATAACGTGGTGGAATGCGACAAACCGATAAAAACCTTAAACAACAAGAATAAGGTGATGTATACAACTGTTCCAAACTCAGAAGTTTTAGGTACGAACGGTATTCAGATAAACTTGGCAATTGGCGTTAACGCCGGTACCACTC
This sequence comes from Candidatus Levyibacteriota bacterium, assembly GCA_027334565.1. GTDB lineage: Bacteria > Patescibacteriota > Microgenomatia > Levybacterales > UBA12049 > DAHWUP01. Next base: position 827 of record DAHWUP010000007.1, read on the forward strand.
GCAACAGATGCGGAGTAATCCTTGGTGGCGGTCCCGATAAGAATCGGATCTTTATTTCATATGATCTATCCGGACAATGGGGAGTGATATTTCTATATAAAAATAAGGTTATGGATTTCATACCTATCTATTCCCCATCAACCTCATACCCGCTCTTGGCGAATTTTTCAATAAGAGTTTCCAAAGATGGAAAAACTATTGCAATTCTTTCACCAGATGGAATTATCCATATTTTCAATTTAGAAGATTCTGTGTTTGACAACGGTACGATTCCGGCAACGGTAGTAACAGCCCCAAACAGCAGCGTAACTCTTTATCAGCTGAATTATTACACCCCTTAAATTTTTGGCAATCACGGGTTACATCCTAAAGAATTTACGATGCTTAAATTTTCATTTAAACCCAGCGTATTATTTTTGTTTGGAGTGATTATTTCCAGTTGATAGAAGGTTTTTTGTTTTGGGCAATAAAACATTGCCAGAGTATCATGGTAGACAGCCTGATCTTGTACGCAAGAACCGAAAACCAATCTGTTATTGACATAACCGGTAAAATACGACAATTCGATACCATTTTGTTTTTTTGACGCATATACCGGTTTGTATTTGGGATCGCATGTAATGACGTCGGAAAATTCCCCCGGATAAGGCGCCGCCGCATCGGCAAAAGCACCTTGTATAGTGTCTAATTCCACCCGAACCGCTTGTTTGGCGTCCGAGACGGAATAATCAGGTATACTCTCCACTTTTAATAAAACGTCACCGTTTCGGTACAAACCTCTAAACGCGTATTTGCTGTCTTCGTATATGTCCTTGACAAAATAATTATTTTTATCTTTGATTTGCAGACACTTGATGCGCGTGCAAAAAGAATTAGCATATATGAAATAACCCCCGCTTAAGATAGCAACGACAATAAGAAAACCCAATAGAATGTATATTCTTTTACGTTTAAACATATGATAATATATTAACAGGGTTAAGTTCTTTTTACTATCCCTCTCATTCTGTCTGATGAAGATTATAAGTCGTTTACTTCAAAAAATTTTATCAAACAAATTGTATGTGTTTATATTAGGCATGTTGGTATTGATAAATTTGGTAAACATCTCGGTCATAGGATATTTCACCTATAAACCAAAACCGATATGCGACAGGTGTAACGTGATACTCATCTCTTTGGATACGCTTTCGGCCCTCCATCTTCCCTGTTACGGTTATGACAGAAATACTGCACCTAACCTTTGTGCTTTTGCAAAAAGAAACATTCTTTTTAAAAATTCTTATTCTGCTTCAAATTGGACACTCCCAAGTCATTTTTCAATTTTTACTTCACTTTATCCGCACGTCCATGATATGACAGCTGCGCTCGGACCGCCCTTAAATGAGAAATATATCACTCTCGCACAGGTATTCAGGCAAAATGGTTACCAAACTATAATGAATATGGTTCCCGACGACGAATTAAATTTACCCTTAGATAGAGGTATTGGACGAGGGTTCAATATCATTCAAAGTCCGGATGATAATTTATGGACTAATTCTTACTCTAAGTTAATTCAGAGCGTCGAACAAAAACGACCTTTTTTTGCTTTTTTCCATACTTATTTTGTTCATTCACCATATACGACGGGTCATGAAATCAAGCACAAATTTACTAACCAACCGGAAGATCCAAATATTGCATTAACTCAAGAAGAATTTCAAGCCACAAGTTCAAAATTTTTCCAGTTCGTAAAGGATTCGGTAAGCTCAGATTCTAACGCATATCTGCATTTAGATACTCACGGATCCGAGATTATTCAAGAAATTATGCAAACAAAAAATATCAATGACCTAAGGAATTTATTTTATACCCTACCCTCGGCGGTACAATGGGCCTTTTATAATAACTATTATTTTCACTGGGTAAATTTACAAAACACAAGACAAATCGATTATCTACGCGGACTATACGATGAGCAAATCTATAATCTTGACAAAAAACTTCAGGGTCTTTTTGACTTTATAAATAGTAATCCCAAACTAAAAAATAACACAATTGTTATAATTACAGCCGACCATGGGGAAGAATTTATGGAACATGACACAATAACGCATGGGGGCGATTTATATAAAACAAATACGCTTGTTCCATTAATCATGCGCGTTCCGGGAATCGGTCCAAAAGTAATATCCGATCTGGTTCAAGGTATTGATATCTACCCTACCGTCCTAGGCCTAACCGGCCTTTCGCCAATATCGCCTATTCAAGGTCTTGATTTATCCGGCCTGATCGGGGGTAAAAAGAGTGCCAAAACCAATAAATTCGTAATAAGCGAAACTACCCCCGGCTATCAATCTATATACGCAATACAGATGGCAAACTGGCGGCTTTACTATTTTCCGACCGACGGGCATAAAGAATTATATAATCTAAACTTGGATCCCGGCGAGCAAAATAATATTGCGACCACAAATGCAAGTATGGTTAATGCGTTAACAAAAATGTTATTGACAAACGAGCAAAACTAGGACTATCATTTTGTTTAGAAAATTATCATTTTAATTAGTGAAATTTAAATTCCGAGCTAATAAAAATTATTACATCTCTTTTCTATTTCTTGTCATATTGGTTGTCTTAGGCATTGCGGCGTATCAATACTTCTTTCCTGCCAAGAACTATACCCCAAACGAAATGGCATTAAAACTTGACTGGTTCATACCCGACGGGATGAGGGCGGATCCTACCCTTTTCAATGTCTTCGAATGGGCAAAAGAAGGAAAGCTTCCGAACATTAAAAAGCTCATGGACATGGGTTCTTACGGCTATTCCTACCCTGTTTATCCCTCACATACACCGGTAAATTTCGCCGCACTTTTAACCGGCACTTACCCTGAGGTAAACGGCGTCGACGATGGCCCGATGCACGTAATCGGAAAACCCTTAAACACCGTAGCAATCGGCGGGTTCAGATCTACAGCCCGCAAAATCCCCGCGATCTGGAAGACTTTGGAAGACGCCGGCATGAAGGTGGATGTTCTCTCGGTCCCGGGTTCAACGCCTCCGGAAATCAACAAGGGTGTGGTTATGCGCGGAAGGTGGGGCGGTTGGGGCGCGGACTTTAACGCCATTAACTTTGAGACCAAAGGAAATCTTGCTCAAAGAGTTATACAGGGAACCGCCGTACATTTATTTTACTTCGGCGCTCCTTTGACTGTTTATGTCGACGGTCAAACGCCGAGCGGTTGGAAAGATGCCCCCAAAAGCTATTCAAAACCCTTAGAGGTTCCTTTAACCGGCTGGGGCACAACGGTCTATGCGTATATTTATGATTCGACCAACGATAACAAACAAAATTACGACAGGGTTCTTTTTTCCCTGGACAAACAGCATTCGATGGGTGACATCAAACAGGGACAATGGACAAATTGGGACCCTATTACGCTTATCTGGCAAAACGGAAACATTAAAGTACCAGTGGATACTCATGTTAAGATCAATGTCATTAAACTCGGGAATGACGGATTTTTTAGACTAAGGCTCGATTACGACAATCTTAACCAATATATCTCATTTCCCTCGTATGCTGCCAATATGATGGAAAAGGATTTGGGTCCGATGGTTGATTTTGCCGACAACTACCCCGCCCAACTGATTTATTACCCCGAGGATAAAAAGACCTTTATGGATGAAGCGGCAATGTCCTTTACCTGGCATACCGGAGCGGTCGGTGAAATGGTTAAAGATTTCGCCCCGAATGCGATAATTCACGACATTTATACGCCGAACCAGATGCTTACGAGCCGTTGGTGGATGGGTTATATAGACCCAAACAGCATCCACTACAACGACGTTACCCCCGCACAAAGAGAGGTACTTTGGAACCAGGTTCAGGATATGTATAAAAAACTCGATGCTATCGTAGGCCAAATGATCGACAATGCAGGACCGAATACATATATCGTCTTAAGCTCCGACCATGGCGCCGTGCCGCTGAATAGAACCGTAAGATTGAATAACTTTTTTGCGCAAAAAGGTTGGCTTAAATATACCATCGACCCTAAAACCGGAGAACCAAACATCGACTGGGCGCACTCGCAGGTGATATATCTTAAAATGGATAATGTATACATCAATCCGAACGGCCTGGCCGGAAATTATGAGCGCGCTTCGGGTCCTGCATACGAAAAATTAAGGGCCGAGGTCAAACAGGCTTTAGAGAACCTTACCGATTCAAACGGACAAAAACCCTTATCGGACGTTGTAGACTGGGAAAACGTAAAAAACTTTCTGGACCTTGACCCTTCAAGAGCGGGAGATCTGATCATCGCCAATGCACCGGGTTACGGCTGGGATGAGCAGGTCACGGCCGATCAAAAAGTTTTTGACGACCCGCTTATTACCGGTTATAAGCAGGCAATCCTTGCCAAAGACGTCCCGGGCATGTGGACACCGTTTATTATCGCTGGGCCGGGAATCAAAAAGAATAACTTTTTGGGAAATAAGCCCGTTAATCAGATCGACCAATATCCAACCATCATGAAGGCCTTAAAGGTTACGATACCCGGTTTTGTCCAAGGCAAAGCACTCCCCGTCTTTAACTGACCCTCTTTAATTAAAAACCGGTAACTGCTGCCGTTTTTCAAATATCCCATGAAATTTTCAAGATAGTATTACCCATTCTAAAATTAAAACACATAAGGACAACTACCATGATAAATTTTCCTGCAAAAACCAAGTACACTCAGCCTATACGGGTAGTATGCATTCTGATATGCAATGTTGGTATTATTAACTTTGGGAAAACGCTGAAAATATTCATCGGCAAATTTTTTAGCACTGTTTTCCCCTTTTAGATTTAAAGTCAACTGATATACGTTACTTACAAATTCGATGGGTGGAAATTTCAGTTGAGCAAAAGATTTATCATAATACTGTAAGGCTTTTCCATCATCACCCGTTAGATAAAAGACGTCGCCTCCATAACTAAGCACCGTTGAATCGCCGCTGAAAAAACTGGTATATTGGTTCAAATATTTTAACGCTCCGGTTTTATCCGTATTTAGCTTACTGTTAATTAAAAATTCATAGGCATTCTTATTGAACGGATACACCTGGACTGCCAGTACGTAGTTACCGGCCGCCAAGGCAAAGTTGCTCAAGGCTAAAATGTTAAAGGTTAAGAAGAGAAATAACGATAGAACGGGGGGGGCCAGGTTCAAATCAAAATTGGTGTCTTCCCTGTACAATAAGCCTAAAAGCATAATGAAAAGTAAATAGAAAGAGTGAATAAGATAAGTGAAATCCGTTTGAAAATTTAGAAAAATTACCAAGAAAAATAACAAAAGAACCATGTTCTCCTTGGCAAAAGTTTCTCTGTTATTCCCAAATAATTGAGTTCTTAATGAATTGAAAACCAATAAAAATAACGCTAAAAACATTATTCCCGCCAATAGTCCGTTTTCTACAAAAACATCAAAAAAAATATTATGACCAGTAATGCTGTATTCGGTTGGCGTTACGGCGTATTTTTCCGATGCGTAAATGAAATTACCCGGTCCGATACCAAAAAATGGGTTTTGCGCAATCGAATACAGTCCTTGGGAAAAATAAATGTTGCGATTGGCTAATAAAAATTTCTCGCCCAGATCAAATTTTTTCTGAAGCGAATAGTTTATCGACTTTAATAATCCCTGTTTGGAATTATCGGAAGGAACGGCCAAGATAAAAAGTGATAATAGCGCTATCATCGAAGCCGATGCCAAAACCAACAAGAGGTTTTTTTTGAAACGGTAATTTCTTTTCAAAAGATAATAGAGGATGAACAAAATCGCGACTATCAAATCCAGATATGCCGAACGTGAATAAGCAAAAAGAAAATATGGAATAAAGAATATTAAAAGAAAAAGATACGCGGGATTGAATTTTTTAACAAAAACCCAATAAATTAATGCCGAAATCGGTAAAAGCAAAAAATCTCCCAAATGATTGTGGCTCCATGCGGTATACACAAATTGAAAAAAATTCGTTTTAAGATCTACAGGAATAAAAAGCAGGGTTGTTCGTTGAGCTATTGATCCGGCAAACATTGAGAGAAGTGAAAAAATAACCGCTACCCCAAACACGATTCTAAGAATTACACCTTTAAGAAGTTCTTTATTGTTATAGACGAAGATAAATATCAAAAAGGTTGCCAGATAAAATAACATGTCCTCAAATGAATTTTGGAGATTAACCGAAAATACCGAAGATACTACCGATAGGATAAAAAAAATCATCCAAAGCAGGGAAAATTTTTGTGGGAATACGATTCTTGCTCCCGTGTTTGTCAGAATACTTGAAATAAAGAGAAAAAACGGTAGTATCAAAATCAAATAATAAGAGATTGTCCTTCCGCTACCTATTCCCAACCCTTCGATAATTAACGCAGAAAAAAGGAATATTCCTACAAGTAATTTGAGATAATTTCTCATAATTTAAGTATACAATAATCCCGATTTGCTTGACATTATGAAGGTCTTAATTTACCATATTTATATGGGAACTACGCTGCCTACCGAGAACCAAAATCAACAACAAAATTCCGTAATTGTAAACGTTTCCCAAACCAACAAACTTCCAAATGCTTCGTTCCCTCAAAAATTTTTTATACATGCCAAAACCCTGATCTTCGAAGCCTTTTTAATCGTATTTTTTAGTTTACTCATTCTGCTGGCTTTTAATTATTTTAATCTTATTCCCCTTTCCGACATAAACCCCGTATTTTATGCGCTTCCGAGACTTCAATCTCGATCAAATTCATTTATCTCCGGAGCAGCTTCGGACGACTCTACTTTTTTTAATAGTGGATTTCCTAACCTTTCTGCCTGTAATCCGCTGGTGGAAGATAACATCATTATTAATTCCCTTGTTTCCTGCACGTCCCCGGTAGTCTATAAAAATACAGGCTTTAAAGTCACCTACAATGGAGTTTCAACTCCAATAGCTCCGGACCAAAATAAACCGTTACAGATTAACTTTGCGGTAAAACTGGTCTTTGGGAACGATTATAATTATAAAAGCGGCAACGACGGGATTATTCTCGGAGGAGATCAGGCGGAAAACCGGATATTCATTTTGTATAATTATGCTACCCAGACCTGGGGTGTATTTTTTATTTACGGAGAAAAACTCACCCAGTTTCAACCTATTTATACAGTCACCGCCGGTACAACACAAAGGGCTTTCTTCTCGCTACTTATATCACCCGATGGAAAACAAATTAGCCTGATATCGCCTAACGGCCTGTTACAAACATTTACATCACAAGGCTCGTTGTACAGCAAAGACGGAACAATTTCAACCTCCGCAGTTGTAGCCCCCAACTCCGAGGTAGACGTTTATTCGTTGAACTATTTACCCTCTCCATAGAGGGAATTTATTGACATTTTTTAAGAGTAAGTGTAATACTTAAACTGATGGGTTTAAAAATAAAATTATTATCTTTATCCTTCTTTTTGCTAATAGGCTTAGTATCCATTTTATCTTTACCACGAATTACACAGGCACAGACCTGCCCGGCCAATCAGTGCAGCGGCATCTGCCATGAAGCCTTTACATATTCCGGAGCATACTGTACGGCAACTGCGTTTTGTGACCCAAGTTGTACGTCGGGCTGCCAAACGTCGTCTCCCGGATGTCCTGCTCCAACGTGCATTGGGACACAGGGATATTACTATACCGGCGCCTATTGCACACAAACACCTTATACCGATTATGCCTGCGGGAACCCGAGCTGCTCAGCCTATTCAATTTCCGGTAATGTCATAGATACGTCCACAGGACTAAATTATACGGGCGGTATCACCGTCACGGCCGTTGACGGAAGCGGTAATCCCTACACTGTACAAAATGACAGTCCTACGGCAGGAGCATATACCGTTTCAAACCTACCTCCAAACACATACATCGTCAATTACACCAGTCTCCCATCGGGATACGCCTTAACCTACCCAACCGGTTCACCTCCGTCTTTCCAGGTGACCGTAGGCCCAAGCTGCAACACCAACGGATACGCATCAGCCACCTGCTCAAGCGGCAGCATCTCTAATCTAAACTTTAATATAGCTCCAAACGTCAAACCCTGGATACAGTCGGTTGGCGGAGATTTCTACCAAAACGGGTTCACCGACCAAATCCCTTCAACTGCAACGACTACGGTGCCTTATAGCGGAGGCGGCCCTTTTGCTTCGGTTTACGGAACAGGACAGACCCCAGGAATCATCTACTCCGGCAATGTGGACCCCAATTTCGGAACCTCCGGCGGCACTGCTTCTCAACCAAACTGGGTTGCGGGAGGAGCTTTGTATCCGGAGATTTACCAGACCAATGGAGTACCCTTAAGCACTTCTTATGCAAGGATCGACGCCTTGGTCGATCAATACGGCAAAAGAAGCGATACCACGGCCGTTATGAATCTTGCCTTAGCCCCAGGGTGCACCAACACCAACCCGATAGTCTGTAACCTCTCGAGCGTCCCAAGCGGCATCTATTATGCCTACAACCCCCTGACCCTGACCGGCACATCCCAGATACAAAACGGCACCAACCTGATCATTTTGGTCGGTGAAAGAATGGAAAACGGCAGTCCGCTGGGTATAAACACGCCTACAGACCCTAATACGACCGTAACGCCCGAAGATTTAACCGTCGACGGAAAGGTCTTGGTGGCGGACGGTTCAACCCTGCTGATCACGGTCGCGGGAAATATTAACATCGACCCGACGGTCGGCGAAGCCTCTCCGAGCACCTATTGCACCGCCCCACAGGTAACCAACACTTTCTCGACCGGTTGCGATTTGGAAGGTTATTATTCAAGCGACCAAAACTTCAATCTTAACGGTACAAATAATTGTTCCGTCGGTTCCGATCTAAGATTCAATCTGGGGGGTTCGGTGGTTTCCAACGCCAAAGATACTACCGGAGGATTTAATTTCAACCGCGATTTGTGCGCCAATGACGCCAATTATCCGGTATTCTCGATCACGGAAAGACCCGACTTTATCCTAAATTCTCCCGACTTCTTCAAAACTCAAAGCAGGATCTGGCAGGAAGTAACACCTTAAAGACTTCCCCTAAGCAAATCTTAAGCATAAAATATTATTATCGGCTGGAAATTTATGTTATAAAATTGATATAATACACATCATGGCATTTCAACGGAAACTGGATCTGGCAAAGACATTAGCACTAAAATCCTCAGGCCTTAATCTACCTAAAAGCCTACTCATTATTCCTGACGGTAACGGCAGATGGGCAAAAAGCCTCGGTCTTACCATCTCCGACGGACATCATCGGGGAGGAAAAACAATGTCAAAAGTATTGGACGATTTCATGAAGGTTGATATCAAGGTATTGGGAATTTGGGGATTTTCCGAAGATAATTGGAGAAGGCCACAGGCTGAAATTGTCGAGATCATGGACGTCATTGAAACCACAATCAAGGATAATCTGAATAAATTAATGGCCAATAATGTAAAATTCATGGTCTTGGGAAAACGCGAAAGAATCAAAACGGAATACCCTTCTGTCCTTAACACTATCGAAGATGCGGAACAAAAAACCGCCCAAAACAACGGTAAAATACTTGCGCTCTTTTTAGATTATGGAGAAAGGTTTCAACTGGAAAAATTCGCCAAGCGACGAATGGCCGACGGGATTTCAGACACATATACGGTCCTGTCCGAAATAAATGAAGGCTTGCCGTTATTTGATATGATCTTACGAACCAGCGGCGAACAAAGGTTATCGGGGTTCGGACCACTGGCATCTTTGGCAGAATTTGTATCCGTCAAAAAGAACCTGCCCGACTTAACCGACAAAGATGTTCTGACGGCACTTAAAGAGTATTCCTCAAGACAACGAAGATTCGGGGGCAGGTAATCGGACCTAATTTTACTCAGATGCTCGAAGTAAGCGACAGCACTCGGTTAACCAAATATCCGATTTCTGCTTTTGATAAGGGAACAGCAAGTGTTGATAAGCCATTTCTGCCAATGCTTTTCCCAAGATCTGTCGCCTGACCCTCACTATCCGAGGGAACAACCATCATATAACTGGCCGAGGGACTATAAACATGCGGCAACTGGGCTTTTCTTAGAAGAAAGCTGTCATATTTTTTTTGAATCTTGTCAGGCGTAGGCGTCATCCTGTATTCCACCTCGGCAATTATACCGGGTGCATTAGCTTCATCATTTGTTATCAGCACACCATCGGGTATAGAGATACCGCCTCTTCTGGTCTTGATACCGTTAAGCCCAAAACCGTTGTCTATTCTTCTGCCTTTAGGATATAGCGCTTGCATCAATCCGGCGGTTCCCGAAGGAGAAAGCAGCACGGCCTGATCAGTAGTTTGCGCCAACCAGGCATAGGCTATATCCTCAAACATTCTTCCTGCCAGTTTTACATCCCAATCTTTTTTATCCGTACCATCACCCGCCATTACCTCGGCCAGCACTTCTTGAAAAGGATGGCTGGCTATATAAGCTTTTAACCAACTACCGTCCTCACAAACGAAAACACCTTGATCATGCATCTGATCATTGGCCAAAGCATTCAAATCCACTCCGTTTTGATCCACCATTCTGGTAACCATTCTATTTAATCTTCTCAGCGATTCGCTTACCTTCGTTCGTCCGGCAGCTATCAAATGTCTTCTCGAAAAAGAATCGGGAACAATATAACTTCGCGTGTAGTCATCAACCGTACCCCTTAAGCCATTCAATTCCTGGACTTCCATTTGACGTTCTTTTCCTCTGGGATAGACTATTGTTTTCACTTTAAGTTAGGGAACGGGATACCTGGCGGTAAAAATCTTTATTTCTTTCGCGATAGCCAGGAGCTTTTTATTTTTTTGAAGACTTGACTTAATTCCCTTGAACATCTCCTTTCGTCCCACTTTATCTTCGGGAAGACGATAACTGCTTGCTTCGCTTATTACGTCGTTTATCCATCCGGCTATTTTGACCATCTCTTCTTCTTTCATGCCGCGCGTAGTGATCGCCGGTGTTCCCAAGCGTATCCCCGAAGGGTAAAACGGAGGCATTTTATCATAGGGAACCGCATTCTTGTTGACCACGATTCCGGCCACTTCCAAAGCGAAAGCCGCTACTGCCCCGTTGACCCTTTTATTGGTTAAGTCTATCAGAATCAAATGGTTATCCGAACCTCCGCCAATCAGTTTAAAACCGTATTTGGTGAGCTCACCGGCCAGTTCTTTCGAATTTTTGACAATTTGTACACCATATCTTTTAAAACCCGGTGTCGAAGCTTCTTTAAGGCAAACGGCGATTGCGGCGGTCTGATTATCGTGCGGACCACCCTGAAGACCGGGAATAATCGCGCTGTCGATCTTTTTGGGAAGCTCCGGATCTTTCCGTAAACCCTTATCGGTGACCATTATCAAAGCCCCCCTGGGGCCGCGTAGGGTCTTATGCGTGGTCGTTGTAACTATATCGGCGTAAGGAACAGGCGACGGATGCACGCCGGCAACGATAAGCCCGGCGATGTGCGAAACGTCTGCCAAAAGATATGCTCCGGTCTTTTCTGCGATGTCGGCAAATCTTTTAAAATCGATGATGCCGGGATATGCGGTAAATCCGCAAACGATGATATCGGGTTTTTCCTTTAATGCCAGCTGTTCAATCTCATCAAAATCAAATTTTCCGTCCTTACCTAAAGCATAAAGACAGGATTTGAAAAACTTGCCCGTCGCCGACTGCGGTTGGCCGTGCGTCAAATGGCCACCGAATGCCAACGACAAACCCATTATTTTCCCTTTCAACGGCTCCAACAGTGCCGTATAAACAGCCAAGTTCATCACAGATCCCGATAAAGCCTGAACATTGACGTAAGGAACTTTGAACAATTTTTTTGCCCTTTCTTCAGCTAATATCTCGATTTCATCCACTACCTTGTTTCCCTGATAATAACGTTTTTTAGGATACCCTTCCGAATATTTGTTATTCAAGACCGTACCTAAAGCTTCCAGGATTTCTTTTGATGCGTAGTTTTCCGAGGGGATCATTTCCAATACTTCCCGCTGTCGTTTTTCTTCCTCTTTTATCAATTTATAAACCGTGGGGTCTTTTGTTTTAAGCATTTTTCCTATTCTACCTTGGCAAACGGTAATTGACAAGAGTTAGGTTGTCAGCTCTACGAACTTGTATCTTATCCCGTTTTCCTCACCTGCCCCGATGAATTTTTCGTTTTTAAATTGCGTATAATCCGGGAAAAAGGTATCGCAGTCGAAATCCCCTTCCACTTGGGTTAAATATAATTTATCCGCCAAACCTATGGCCAGATTAAAAATTTGCGCCCCCCCGATCACGAAAACTTCCCCGCCGCCTGCTTTGCCAAACGCCTCCTCGATAGAATTAACTATTATTATGCCTTCCTGCCTAAAATCCGTATCGCCGGTTATTACGATGTTTTTTCTGTTTGGCAAGGGTTTTTTAATGCCTTCAAAAGTGTTTCTACCCATAATCACCGTATGACCGCTGGTAAGTTTTTTGAACCGCTTAAGGTCCTCCGAAATATGCCATGGTAACTTGTTTTTCTTTCCGATCCCGTGTTTATCGTCAATTGCGGCAATCAGGCTGATCATAAAATCATTATACTGCAACCGGCGCTTTAATAGCCGGGTAAGGGTTATAGTTTTCAAGCGTAAAGTCTTCAAACTTGAATTTATTGATATCCTTAATCTTGGGGTTGATGGTCATTTTAGGCAGCCTTCGGGGCTTTCTCTTAAGCTGTTCCCTTACCTGGCGCAGATGGTTTTTGTAAATATGTACATCTCCGAAAGTATGGACGAATTCTCCGGGTCTTAATCCCGTGACTTGTGCAACCATCATTAATAACAGTGCATAGGATGCGATATTAAAGGGAACACCCAGGAACGAATCGGCGCTTCGCTGGTAAAGCTGCAACGACAGTTTGCCGTTGTTCACGTAGAACTGGAACAACGTGTGGCACGGAGGCAATCCTTCTCTTTGCACAATTTCGTTTAGTTCTCCGGGATTCCAGGCTGTAACGATCAGTCTTCTCGAATAAGGCGTCTTTTTGATATCTTCAATGACTTGTTTGATCTGGTCCACCTCTCCCTTTATTAACTTTTTCCAATGCCTCCATTGCACGCCGTAAACCGGTCCCAAATCTCCCCATTTACCGGCAAAATCCGTGTCGTCCTTTATTTTTTGCACAAACTCATCCTGGGTAAGTCTTTTTTTACTTTTATTATGCAATTTATAATATTTATAAGGCCACTCATCCCAGATATGTACGCCGTTATCAACCAGATATTTAATGTTTGATTCTCCCCGCAAAAACCACAGCAGTTCATAAATTATTCCTTTCAAAAACATTTTTTTGGTAGTCAAAAGCGGGAATCCTTTGGACAGATCATATCTTAACTGTCTTCCAAATAAAGATTTCGTGCCTGTTTTTGTACGGTCATTTTTGTACTTACCGTTTTTTAGGATATCCCGTAAAAGATTAAGATATTGTTCTTCCGCGCCCAAAGCTTTCATAATTTTTTAACCTTTAGTGAGACAACGAATCAATCAATAAAATTGTTCTACCTGTGTCCTGTCGAGCCAAAGCCCCCGCGGGATTTAGCCGACATTGTTTTGGTTTCCGTAAATTTCGGCACTGCCAATTTTAGGAATATTCCCTGGCAGATCCGCTCTCCTCTTTCTACAACTACCTTCTTTTTGCTGAAATTTAAAGCTGCGAGCCTTAGTTCATCCTCCTCGCCGTTATAATCCTGGTCGATAACCCCTACCCCGTTTGCAACCATTAAACCTTTTCTGGCCGGCGTGGAGCTTCGTGAAAACAAAAACAAACCATAACCTTTGGGAATTTTTACTACCAAATTTAAGGGGATCTGGGTCGCTTCAAACGGACTAAGCGTAATATCTATCCTTGAATACAGGTCGAATCCGACCGAACCTTTGGTTTTATATTCGGGAAGCGGCAAACTGTTATCGATTCTTTTTATTTTTACGTTCATAGAATATTACGGCTTACAAGCTCCATCTTGATGTTTTCATGGATTTCCTCTTTGGACAACAGCTGTCCCTTTGAATTTGTGCAATCGATTTTGATCCAGTGGTCAAAACGCTCCAAAAGATCCAGATATGCTTCTTCCGAATCAGACAGATACTTCTTGTTGTCCTCTACCATATCTTTGGCTTTACCGCTTAAATATTCCCTTTTCCCTCTGTCCTTATTTTTCATTAGCTTGCGGGCGAGTACGCTTGGAACATACAAATAAATCAACAGATCTTCTCTTGGCAAACCGTTTAAATAATATTCGAATTCGATGTCCCAGTCCACGAAACTCCTCCTGTCTTTTTTGGGAAGCCTTCCCGATTGATGCGCCAAATTTGAAGCAACATATCTGTTTGCCAAGACGACTTTGCCTTCGGCAAGTGCCGCTTTGATATGCGGTGACGCTCCTAGCCTGTCGAGCGCATAAGGGTAAGCCAAAAGATAAGGGCTGACACTATCCAAAGGTCCGAATTCGCCTGCCAGGAATCTGCCGACCGTTTCTCCATGAAAGGTCTTATACTGGGGAAAGTCGAAGACCGCGACCGGAATATTTTTTTTATCCAGATAATTTTTGAGAAGATTTAACTGGGTGGTTTTTCCCGAACCGTCGCTGCCGTCAATTACAATGAATTTTCCTTTATCCGCCCCTGCCATAAACTTAGGACATTATAAAAAGCAATCGAGTCAGTTGCAAGACGCAATTTGAGTGCATGGTACTGATATGGAACGGATATTTGAGCCCAGGCTGGCATTTGTGCTAAAATATCACCTTATTGTATGACGCCCGAAAGACAAAAGGTCGGAATTTCCAAAAGATTCAAGGATGACATCAGAGGTCAGTTGGTAGTAGCAGGGATAAAACTTGCAGCGCCCGCAATAACGATGAGCGCTGAAAACATAGTCCGACATATTCCGACAGAGTATGAAGAGGGATTTGACGAACGTATCGAAGAAATGACAGCCAAGGGAAAACGATTCCTTTTGGTCCCGAATCATCAGTCGCTTGCGGATACTGTAACCTATTTCAATGCGGCAGACAGAATTCGAAAGACTGCGAACTTTCCCGGTTATTTCCTCATTTACACAAAGACCTTGGCAACCGGCGATAAGGGCGCCGACCAAAAAGGACTACAGGACGTCTTTGCTTCCGAACTTCCAAAACATGAAATAACCAGGGTATTTTTGGCAAGAGATTCGGACCGGGAAAGATTCCACACCAAAGCCAATTTAAAAGAGGTGTATGGAGAAATTAAGTCGCACCTTAAAGAAGGTTTGGGAGGGATCATCCACGCCGAAGGAAACCTGAACGCGTCAAGACCCAAGGGCGTTACGGAGCCGCCGACAAGATCGGGACTGGATGGGCTTACAACCATTTTCCGCTCGGAAAGCGACAGGCTCTCGATTGAAAGGAACGGCATGCAGCGTTTCGAAAGAAACGCCTTAAGAAGCATCATCGATATCGCCGATGGTCTTGGAATAGAAATGGCGGTTGTTCCGGTTGCCGTCTCAAGAACCTATAACATCCATGATCCCAGTACCGGCGGCGTCACCAGAAGTGCATTAAGAGTAGGACTCGGTTTAAGCGACACCGGTCTTGCCAGCGTTTTTATCCTGAACCCGATGGATGTAGATGAAGGAGAGCTAGGCGAAATCAGAAAAAGACATAAAAGAATGACTCCCCAGGACTGGGATGATTTCAATACGGTCATTGCAAGAAGAATTGCGGGTCGGCTCCCGGAAAAAATGAGGGGTATATACGGACAGTTGGAACAAATTACACCGCCGGCATCGGAACCTGTCCGAGCAGCTTAATATTAAAATTTTCTTCTGCCTGGCTATTATCGTTGTAATTTAGTTCGAAGATCTCCTTTCCGCCGGCCAGCTGTTGTGCGGTTTTTTGCATCTGCGACACGAACTCCCGCCATACGTCATCGGCGGTTAAACCTTCAATGCCGATCAAAGGCACTATCTGTTCGATAAGCTGCTTGCTCCTTTGTAAATCGACCACAAAAAACATTTCGCCGGTTGATTCGTCGCGGGAATCGACAGAATACTTGTCGCTTTGAACATACAGCACCGCCAATTCCTCATGTTCGCCGTTTAATACCGTTTGTTTGCCGTTAAGTCTTGCTAGCGCCGCTTGATGGAGTCTTGAAGCATCATCTGCCGTAAGATGATTATGTATCCCTTCCATCGCCAGTCGCATGAATCCGCAGCCGATCTGATTATGCTCGTCCGTATGGACCGAAGTTTCGCTTTCCTCACCCCTCATTACTTTTATTTTTTCGGCGTAAATCTTGTCCAGTTCTTCCGGGGTGAATTTTTTGATCACTTTTCCTTCGTTAATAGCTCTGTTTTGCGCTCCGAGGATCGCCGCCTCAAAACCTTCATCGCCTCCAAAAGCCCGCAGAAAACCCATGCTCTGTTGATGGGTAAACCTACCGTCGCCACAAACCGAGCCCGAGTTATTTGCCTCAACCCTATGGTTTAGTGCAAAATGTTTGGCTCGCTCCTGTAATTCAATAACATCGGGATTCATAGGAACCTCCGTCACCTATTATAATCTCCTTTACCAAGTTTTGTCACGAAAATAAATTATAACATTAAATTTGGAAAGTTTGAAGAGTTGACCGAAGAATAAAATTAAAATTTTTTATTATTTATTAAAGTCAAGCTGCTTTTTAAGTCTGTCCAAAATCCTTTTCGACTCCCTTATCGCACCCGTTCTCCAAAAATATCTTACCTGCGGTTTGCCGATTTCCGAAATACTCACCTCAAGCGACGGGCGCTCGCCCTGATAGATGTGGATAGCCTCTTGAATAATCGGTTCGCCCGGAACCTGAACTTTAAGTGAGATTTCATCCGAAAAACGAGAGATAGTGTTTATCCACATAACTGTCTTATCCGCCGCGCCGTTTTCCAAAGAATCAAAAGTAGAAACAGTCACCGAATAATTCTCTTCGTTATTAAGTAAATCTTGAACTTCGGGGTTATCTTTAAAAAGATAACGGATACGCCTGATCAAGCGGTAATTGTTGCTTCTTATCAAATCCTCTCTGGACGTTTTTCTTGCTTCCAAACGGTTGCCCTCTTTTTCAATCGTTGGCATAAATGATTGTTTGTAAAACAAAGGCGGTGGTGGGCACTGATGGAGTCGGACCATCGACCTCTTCTTTATCAGAGAAGCGTTCTACCGCTGAACTAAATGCCCTTAAATTTTTTAGAATACGTTGTTATTTTAGCAAAGAACATCGCGATTTTAAAGATTAAGACGCCAAAACTCCGATCAACCAAAGCGCGGCGGCGATGTAAATACCGTATTTTATCGCCTTTTTCAATTTTTCATTTTTATCCGGTTGTGGCGGGGATTCTCTTTCCACCATAGTATGGTAATCCTTTCTGCATATGGGGCCAAATTTGAGGCGCGAAGGGGACTCGAACCCCTGAATATCTGTTCTGCAAACAGCCGTGTTAGCCGCTTCACCACCGCGCCAAATCCTGCTAAAGTATAACAAAATCCGGGGGGCTTGTCGACACAAAACCTAAGCTTTAGGGGCAAACCTTATTCCTCTTGACATTGCTTGTGCGGCATTGGTTGCAAGACCGTCTTTTCCGATTGTAATTACCGTTTCCGAAGTGTCTCTATCGTTAACGATTACATCTGCCATGCCAAGAGTCGAAAACATATGTTGGTGCCTATACCCTTCGGCATTAATCAACCTTAAGGGAGAACTGCCGGGATTTACCTGTCTTCTCTGTTTTTCTGCTTCAAGCAGTATATTTTGTGTTTCTCTTCCGGTAATAGAACTGTCGCCGCTTGTCCAAACCTCAAACTTTCCTTTTGGATTTATTTTACTTATCATATCGGCAGTGATCTCTGCCCTTCCCAAAATCGGAGCGATTATCTTCGGAGCATCTGTTAAGCCACCCATACTTACCGTCATCTCCGGTCTGTTGCTTGCTAGGGCGGCTTTTACCATTAATTCCCTGTTGGTGGCGGATAGGGCCGTATCAATGCCAAAATCAAGCAATAATTTTATTCCCGATCTGTCTCTTATTGACGGCGGATCGACAGCAATCAGATCATTTATTTTCTTTCCAAATTCCGGATCGCTCGCCATTTCCATTACAACCGGCGCTCCCATCGAAAGTCCGACCAGGTTAAAGTTCTCCAAATTCAGACCCTGTACGATTTTTTCGACCAGATTTACATAAATCCCCAATGTCCCGTCTTCTTTGACACGCTGAAGCCATTCCTGTCCGCTGCCGGATATTTTGTATTTTTCGGGATAGGTCATTACATATACTTTTTGTCCTTCCAGAGCCAGACTTTCGGCAAAAAAAGCCACCTGATCCGGGTTGGCAATATAAGTTGGCACAATAAAGTAAGGAATACGTTCGTCCATAGTTCCTTCTTTCGGAGGATTAAGATCCAAAGTTACTACCGGAATATCATGAATCCCTAATTTCTCGTCTTCGATATGAACCCTCTCGATGTTATCAAAAAACTGCGCATTTAATGCGTCAAAATTTTTTCTGATTACATCCGTTTGCTCCCTAAAAGTGCCGAACTTAGGATCGTTAAGCAAAGCTTCTACTCTTCGTTTGCCGGCGGCAGCCGGATTTTCATCCGTTTCTCTTTGAGGTATCTTTGAAAGCTTTCTTCTTTTTAAACTTTTGAATTCTTGAGCCAGTTTCGCCCTTTCAAACCGCTCCACCAGGCCTCTTGGGTGTTCTGTTCCGAGGATATTGGTCGGCCTGGTCAAACCAAGAACCCTGTCTGTCAACGAATATTTTTTCTTTGCGCGTTGTTTGGGACCCCGGGATTCCGGTTTTTCTTTACCAGGCAATGCTTCCTGCATATTCATAGTTTATGTTCCCATGTGGGATACTGTCAAATTAAAACACGCATTCCTCAGTTCTTCGGCGTATTTTAACACAAATATTGTAAAAATAAACTATAAGTTTTATTTAGCGGAAATCGGGAAGTCTTTTGGCCGTATCAATGTTAAAAAAAACCTTAAGCGGCCAATTCCACCCGTAACTGGCCAGTCCTCTTATTAGTCCTTGCTCAAACCTTCTCCCACTTTGATAAACGTAAAAGTTATTGATTAGTTTCACTTTACCCACCTTGTTGAGTTTTTGGGAAATGTCTGTATCCTCGCCCTGAGACAAATTGGTGTTATACCCACCGGTTTTTTCAAACGCCGACTTTTTGTAAGCCATGTTATTGCCGACCAAAAGCCATTTGCCGGTGATAATTTTTGCGAGAAGATATAGCGGATACTCGCCGTGATTTATCACCAAACGCGACATAAAACTTCCGGAATTTATCCTGAATACCCCTCCGAATCCGACCAGCTTTTCGTCCTTTTGGAATGCCTGCGCAATTGTTTTAAGCCAATGGTTTGGGACATGGGTATCGGCGTCGGTAAAAGCAATGATTTCGCCCCTTGCTTCTTCGGATCCCTTTTGCCTGGCGTGGGCGATCCCTTTTTCTTTTTCGTAAACTACTCTCACACCGTAGCTTTTGGCGAGCTCCGCGGTTTGGTCCGTTGAGGCATTATTGACCACCACGATTTCAAAGTCTTCTTTGGGAAAATCCTGCTCCTGTATAGCCTCGATGCTTTTGCCTATCCTTTTTTCCTCGTTATAAGCACATATAACTACCGAAATTAGCATAATTTTTAATCAGGCCATTAATTTTTCCCTGTCTTTTTGCGCCTTATCTATAGTATACAACATCGTGTCCTTAAGTCGTGATTTTAAAACTGGTGAGATCAAAAAATTTAACAAACGGTTATTTATCCTGAATTTTATCGATGCGTTAAATTTGGTCTTTTGGCCGTTTTTCGTTAAGTGTACGCGTTGGATCATTTCCCCTCCGCCGAACGAGGAAAAAGTAATATCATAGCCTACCATTTTATGTTTATCCAATATCGCTACTTTGTGCTTGGCAAAAAGGGGTAACCAAAGCATCGTGCTTAAATCCTGCCATTCATCACCTACCGACAATTCCTTGGGACCACGCACTTTTAACACGTGTTTGACGTATTTTGGGTAAAGCTTAAGATCGGTCAGACACCGCCAGGCGTATTCAACCGGCAAATCTATTTCGCCATTGATTATGATTTCGTTCATCCGCTTGGCCTTCTTTTTGGCTATCGCTTTCCGGTATAACTTTTCCAGCTCCAGGGCATTTTGTTCCAGCGAAAATTTCTGCGCACTTTGTTTTGCTTTTATGGCCATTTCATCCCTAAGTTGTTTATCAATTAACAGTTTCAGAATTTTTTCGGCATATTGTTTATAATCCCTGTCGGTTAAGATGCCGTTTCCTTCGTTTTCAATCACTCCTTCAAATACCTGGTCCGAAACCGCCACGAGCGGCAATCCCGAAGCCAGCGCCTCGAATATTACCATTCCCTGGGTTTCCGAAGCCGACGCAAAGACAAACAGATATCCGTCCGCATAAACCTTGGCTATTTCTTCCTGGGTGTATGGACCGCTGAATAAAACACGTTTTTCAAGCCCCAACTGCTTGATTAAATTTTCCAACACCTCTCTATCCGCCTTTTTACCGTTCCCGACCAATACCAGGACACTTGAGTCGTCTTTTTCGGCCACAAATTTAAAAGCGTTGATCAAAAAATCGATCGACTTCTCCTTGGCGTACCTTCCTACCAATAAAAGTATTTTTTTGTCTTCGGAAAGTCCGAGTTCCTTATGCAAAAACCCTTTCTCTTTAATGTCGAATTTATGAATATCTATACCGCTTGGAATAACCGTAATCGGCTTGGTCACGCCGAAAGACAGAAGTTCTCTTTTGATCCAGGGGGTAGGAGCGACGATATGATCGAAGCGGTTACAAAATAATCTACTTCCCCAATCCGCCATTTCCGGCGTGATCAATTTTCCACCCAAAATATAATGTGTGTACTGGTTAAACAGTGTATGGTAAGTAAAAACGTACGGGATTTGTCTGACCTTCGCTACTTCAAAACCCAAAAGAGTGATCGGACCGCCCGAATGTCCGTGTATAATATCAAAATCCAGCTTAAATAAGCTAAGCAAAGCTTTCTGCGGAAGATATGTGGCCACCCGAAGATTGAGGTCTTTGATAAAAAGCACCGAATGGAGTCTGATCTCGTATTCGTCGTTTTTGAAATTTGGGTATTTTGCGGCAATTACGTATACCTCATGCCCTCTCTCTCTTAATCCTTTTACCGAATTATAAACGGCCAATGCTACACCGTTAAGCTGGGGCAAATAACCGTCGGTAAAAACTCCGATTTTCATAAATTATTAAGCTCAATTATACAGGATTTTATTTTTTTAGGAAAACTTGAAGCTTTTCCTGTATAATAACTAAACGTGAAAATATCCGTAATTATTCCCGCTTTTAACGAAGAGCTGTTTTTGGGAAATTGCCTTAAAGCTCTGACAGATCAATCGGAAAAACCATACGAGATAATCGTCGTCGACAATAATTCAACTGATAAGACCCGTCTGGTCGCCAAAAAATTCGGGGTGAAACTGGTAAAGGAAAACAAACCGGGAATTACTGCCGCACGGAATCGTGGTTTTAACACCGCAAAAGGCGACATCATTGCCAGAACCGACGCGGATACGATTGTAGGCAGAAACTGGATCAAAAGAATCCACCAGGATTTTGAAAATCACCCCGACCTGTTAGGATTATCCGGTTCGGCAAGGGTAGAAGGAATACCGAAGTCCATCCAATACCGTAATTGGACCGGCACCGGCTTTAACCAGGCCTTACATTTTGCGGTGATGAAACAGGACGTGATGTTCGGTTTTAACCTTGCCCTAACGAAAAAAGCATGGAATCTGGTGAAAGACGAAGTCTGCCAAAACGACAAAGAGGTACATGAGGACGTTGACTTGGCAATTCATCTGGCGGCGCACGGTAAGGTTTTTTACGATGAACAATTGGTGGTATCCACTTCCCCGCGAAGAGCAAGAAACTTCGAATCATATTTTGAATATCCTTACCGTTATATAAAAACGATCAACAAGCATAAAAAACTTTTCGGAATAGAACTCTCAAAAACCGACTTAATTAAAACCAGAAGGATGATCGAAAAACAGTTGGATAAATTAAAAACCTTACCGCTTTAGATAGTCCGGGGTCGTTCGTGTGTCAAGATCCTCCAACCCGTCAATAAATCCGTCGAGCACGCCTTTTCCGCGGCTTGAGCTTAATACTTCCCCCAAGGCTTTGGTGTGTTCAAAAGATCCGTTTTGTACTTTTGGCGTTTCGCCGATCGATGCTTCAGGTTTTCGAAGTATGTTGTCTGCCAAAATCCTTCGCCCGTCATCCTCGTTCTGTTTGAAATCCGGTCCTTGTTCCATTGTTAGATTATATCGGTTTTCCCACCAAAAAACCACCCGTCCTGGGTGGTTTTTTGGATGATGAGCGAGGATTCGTTCGACCAAAAAGTGGTAGGAAAAGTAAGTAGTTGAGATTTACAAGCGCTACTTACGCTTGGTGTTAAACTTCTCGCCGGTAGTTTAGTTGTTTAGAACTATTTGCCGACTTACCGTTCTTCTCTCTTTCCTACTCTGTAAATAAAGACGCGCTCTATTTAATTTTAGAAAGGAGGTGATCCATCCCCACCTTCGGGTAGGGATACCTTGTTACGACTTAAGCCTTATCGCCAATCTCTATCTCCACCGCTAAATACGATGTTCGATAGTTACCGACTTTACTGCCTTGACGGGCAGTGTGTACAAGACCCGAGAACGTATTCACCGCGGCTTGCTGATCCGCGATTACTACCGATTCCGACTTCATGGGGTCAGGTTGCAGACCCCAATCTGAACTGAGGCGAAAT
The DNA here is from genome assembly GCA_027334565.1 of Candidatus Levyibacteriota bacterium. Lineage (GTDB taxonomy): Bacteria > Patescibacteriota > Microgenomatia > Levybacterales > UBA12049 > DAHWUP01. The sequence continues at coordinate 23,752 of DAHWUP010000007.1, forward strand.
TTCAGGGATTTGCTCGCCGTTGCCGGCTTGCTGCCCGTTGTTTTTCGCCATTGTAGTGTGTGTGTAGCCCAGGGTATAAGGGCCGTGCTGACTTGACGTCTTCCGCTTCTTCCTTCCCTAAAAATTAGGGACAGTCCGAAATGAATATTCAACATTTCGCGCGGGTTGCGCTCGTTTCCCCACTTAAGGGAACACCTCCAATCGTTTTATAAAAACGAACTTAGACTATACCTTTATCCAAAAACTGGATACTGACGTGTTATGGATTTATAATAAATCCATCTCTTTTTCAAGAAGTCGTTACGGGGTCAGAAATTTTATGACGCATAGATTGAATTATATAAGGACTAACTATCGAAAAAAACTTGTTTAAACTTTCTTTCAAAATCATTATTTTTGATTCATTTTTTACAGAACTTCTAATTTTATACTTCTTTAAAAGAAGCATTTGAAGGAAATTAATTTCCTTTTTAGAAAAACCATCTGTTGCGAGAATACATTTATTATCGCTTAAACATCCATCATCCATATACCATATTGCTAAAGATAATGGTGTTAACTGAATATCTTTTGGAACGATCTTTCTATTTTTAAAATAAAATCTTTCTCTCCAAGAGAGAAAGTATTGTCTTGTCCAAAATCTATAAGAAAAATATTCTTTTTGATAACGCTTATCGAAACGCTTCGCTTTAGAAATATTTTTATATGACATTGAACTTAGCTCTTGATGTTTCCAAAAAAGATATTCTTTTTGATGGTCGCTCTGCTCGAATTGAATTTGTCCTCTTACTGTAATATAAGCATCGCCCAACAGAGAACCGATTAAAATTTCTTTCTGGCGATTTGTTACAGCCAATTTTCGCATAAAATTTCGACTTCCCTCGGTATTACTCCGTTAAACGAAGCTTCACCGATATGAGTCAGTTATTCACTTTTATGTTACCATAAAAGGCCGCGAGACATTTTTGTTCACGGCACGAGCTGACGACAGCCATGCAGCACCTGTGATACCATCCTTACGGATTTCCTCTCATTTCTGAAAGAATGTACGGTATCATGTCAAACCCTGGTGAGGTTCTTCGTTTTGTCTCGAATTGAACCACACGCTCCACCGGTTGTGCGGGTCCCCGTCAATTCCTTTGAGTTTTAGCCTTGCGGCCGTACTCCCCAGGCGGTCCGCTTAACGTGTTAACTTACGCCTCAACCAGCTAGGCTGGTGAAAGCTAGCGGACATCGTTTACAGCTAGGACTACACAGGTATCTAATCTGTTTCGCTACCCCAGCTTTCGTGCCTCAGCGTCAGGAAAATCCCAGGTACCTGCCTTCGCCTTTGGTGTTCCAGATAATATCAACGCATTTCACTGCTACATTATCTGTTCCGGTACCCCTGACAATCCTCAACATCGAAAGTATCGTATCCACTCCCAAGGGTAAGCCTTGGTCTTTAAGATACGACTTTTCGATGAGCCTACGCACACTTTACGCCCAATGAATCCGGATAACGCTTGCACCCTACGTATTACCGAGACTTCTGGCACGTAGTTAGTAGGTGCTTATTCTATGGTTTGTGAAGAAACCATCAAAAGGAGTTTACAACCCGAAGGCCTTCTTCCTCCACGCGGCGTCGCTGCGTCAGACTTTCGTCCATTGCGCAATATTCCCAGTTGCTGCCATCCGTAGATGTACTGCCCGTGTCTCAGTGCAGTTGTGGCTGATCGACCTCTCAGTCCAGCTACCCGTCATCGCCTTGGTAAGCTTTTACCTCACCAACTAGCTGATAGGACGCAGGCTCATCCCTTGGCGCAAAGTTAATGCTTTACAATGAATTGATTATGGACTATTACCCCATCTTTCGATGAGCTATGGTCCACCCAGGGGTAGATTCCTACGCGTTACTCACCCGTCCGCCACTGGGGCATTGCTGCCCCCGTTCGACTTGCATGCTTAAGGCACGCCGCCAGCGTTCATCCTGAGCCAGGATCAAACTCTCAAAAAAAATTGTTCGGATTTATCTTTTAGGAATTAATCCGACAAAAAATTCCTACCACTTTTTGACCGAGAAACTCCGGTTTCGAAGGAAATCCCGATGGTTACCCAAAGGACCGATCGAAACAGTTTCTATCAAAAAATTATCCTCACTCTAGTAATGTGCTGTTAAATTTTCAAAGAACGAATTATGTAAGCTTGCCTTAGTGACAAAAAATCCCGCCAGAGGCGGGCTCTAAACCTGTCTTTGGCAAGATCTATTACATAAGCATTAATCATTATAGCTAATTTGAGGCTTTTGTCAAGAAAGAGAATGTATTTTTACATTCTGCTACTTATTACGGCTGTTTCTCTCTTTAATCCTATCTTGTCTCCTATGCTCCTCGCTTCTTTCCCTAGCTTTATCCGTTTCTTCCTTCTTAAGTCTTAAAGCTTCCATACTTGACGCAATATACATTCTTGCATTTACAAGCCTTTCGTCACGTTTTCGTTTTTGTGCAACACAAATTCTTTCCGCATTTGTTAAAAGCCCATTCACTACTGAGGCGTCAAAGCTTGCATCCGGATTTGGTATCAACGATGGTAGTTTACCCTCTCCCGCATCAACATGCCTGAATAACGCAACTTGTGTCAAGGAAACGACTCCGAGTTCATCTTTTACCAGAGTTATCTGACCCGCATCTATCCCTTTCCTAAAGAACATATCAACTCTTCGGGTGTCAACTCCAAAATATCTACCCGAAATCTTGTCATACTTTTTAGAACCGGCTGGTATTGATTTATAAAAGGTGGCTCCGCCGTCCTTAGAACCATGGCCATAAATTTCCGCTAATCTGACAAAAGATTCATAGGCATTTCTTCTATTATCTTGTTCACTTTCTACCCGTGGCTGAAATTCTGACATATGGAGTGATATTCTAACAGACTTTAAATCAAAACGCAAACTATGGGACTATAGAAGCTCAGGCCGCCTGACTGTTAAAAACAGTGCGCTCGCGGATATTTGGCACTAACTTTTCGATTTCACCGATCATTGCTCTCGGGATCTCCCTCTCAGGTGAGCCGTCATTGCCAAAGAACCATCCGCAGCTTGTTTTTCCCACCAACTCGCAGTATTTTGCCCAGAACAGTCTGTCGGAAATCCTTATCGGTTCGCTATCCGAACCGGGATTAAACATCCGACCCCTGTTTCCTAAAAAGAATTCTGTAAATTCTTTCCTCCAGGCCGGATCGGCAGCATCAAGTCTCATATTGATTTCGCTACCGTAATCACCCAGGGTCTGATATAAATACCGCTTGTCGCCGGCGGCTCTTTCCGATACACCGTCGCAACCGCACTCTCCCGTCCAGCGGCCAAGTCCATGGTCACAACTCCAACTCGAATCATCCCAAACTTCGGTGACTATCGCATCCGTTTCGCCCGGATCCATCGCTTTTCTTAGGTCAAAAGGTACGAATCCGTGTCCTTCCAAAGTTCCGGGTCTTTCCAGGTAGTTTAAGAATTTATCTCTGTCTTTTTTGTGATGACCGTAAAGTTCAATGTCACTTCCGACCACCACGGTGCTTGAATCAAAGCCCGAAACCCTGTCCAGGAACCTGTCGGCATTCAAAGACACTCCGTCGTCAAATGATAATGATCCGCTTAACGAAGAATTGAAATGGACTATGCTCATGCCTCTTCCGCCGGGCGTTACCGTTTTGACCGGGTTGGTGTCTTTGCGTTTAAGCTGACTGTCCCTAAGGACCACGAATTCATAGCCGTTTTCGCTCGCAACATCCAGAGTAGTCGACGATACCGCCGTCTCCGGCAGCCAAAGTCCTTTTGGTTCGAAACCCAAATCCCGTCTGAATGCTTCCCTTCCGATTCCCAACATCATTCCCTGGTCCGCCCTGGTTTGTAACGGCAGGATCATATGAATATAAGGATCGCCCAAGACATGGTATTCTTTCCCGGGAATCGCGTTGATTTTGGCAACCAGCCTTTCATATTCTTTAGGATGTGCGTTTCTCAACCAATCCCTAAGCCCCGGGTATAGAGAGAAAGCCATCCTGGGTAATGACTCCCCTTCGACCAAAACGGGCTTATAAACCTGGTTGTAAATTGTTTCGTTTATTCCGGAAACTATATCCAGTCTTTGTCCGCTTGAAGGAAGATAAACTTCACGATGGGGCTGGTAGGCGTGAGCAAGAACAAGGAAAGGCTTGCCTTGAGTAAGGGATTCCAAAGACTTCCCGGGCTCAAAAGTTTCTACCATAAAATCTTATAATAAAACAATTACAGCATATTTCACAAAAAAGTCAATGGTAAGAGATTTTAAGCTCAAGTAAACAAATATAATTTGACCCTTAAGAAAATTCAATTTAAAAAATTATTACCGGGGAAGCAAATCTCTTTATAAAGTAGTGTCTGCGGGAGGAGCGATTCTTCTTTCGTGTTCTCTCACTTCCATGCGTCTTGTATATCTTAACGTGATGGTGTCTGCGGCCGGTGCCATTCTTCTTTCCGCCCTGGTTACTCCTGATGGTTTTTTAATCCCGTCAAAGTTAACATGCCAAACCATCGATTCTCCTTGTTCGAATAGATTTCTTGATGCCATATTTTTACAACTTCATGTTTATAGCAAAAGGTAAAAAGCTTGTCAACAACAAACTACTATAATTTTTAAAGCATATAATACGCGCGCAGCAAATTACCGGACTTTTTTACCCTTGGACAACTGTATTTGAAATAGGCTTACTGTGGAGAACTTGTATTTCCCTTAACAACACCGGCTCGACCCGTTTTCGGATATCTTCGTTTGCATACCCGATCCAACTGCAGTTGGTACTTGTATCCAAAGGGTATGCAACCGGCTGGCCCCAAGCATTGGTAACTATCGCACCCGCCTCTTTTGCGATCAACAGCCCTGCCAGATCATAAGGATGAGCGGTCATACCAAGCTTTTTGCCCTGCCTGTTGAGCACTTTTTCCATTTCCGGCCTTAAATCGGCGACGAAGCGATATACTCCTTTGGTAAGTAAATATACCTGACCGGCATTACAGATATATTGGTCATCGAAAACCAACGCCTTACCTTCTTCCACCGGACCGACCGCTTCCTCAAATACCCTTTCGGAAAGGTCGGCGATTTCCCGCTTTGAACCCGGAAAAAAATCGACAAAGGTTGCAAAACCGTGCTTAAGATCGGTGGCTTTAGACGTCCTAAGTTCTCTTTTAGCTACCAGGCCTCCTTCCCGCAAATCCCATAGTTCTTCAAATGCTCCCTGCCCTTTAACCGCATATAACACACTTGCTTTGTCCTGTTTGGTCGGTGGAATTTCGGTCAATACCGCCATTTCTATGTCATCCAGCGTTGTTCCGCCGTCTTTATGAGGGGCGATTCCGGTTATTACCCAGGCACTTCGCATGTCGTACATAATTCCTCTGGTTCCGTCAACCGGGTCGATGATTACCTCAAGCTTCGGTTCACTATCCGCAGCAGGATATATTTTTCTGCCAAAACCCTCCGCGATCATAATAAGTGGAGATAAGGTCGAAAGGCTTCTGGCAAAACCGTCGATATGACTTTCGGCATGCGCGTCAATTTTATATGAAACGTCCCCTTCGCCTTCACCCACCACTTTGGATAACTCCTCCGCAGACTGTCGTGCCAATTGCGTTCTTACATCGTCTCTTACTCCCGCTTGAAAAGACTTTACCTCAGAAAGCAAATATTCGGAATTAGCTAAATTTTCAGTCGGTGGAATTCTTTCGCTCATAACTTATGTGTATTCAAGAAATTAATTATATCATTCGGGGATTTTAGGTCAAAGGCTATTTTTCCAAAAAAAGCATCGTCCAGGCAAAAGGGAAACGCTTGCTCAAAATTTTTATGTTCGTACCGGCATTTTTTTGGACAAATTCGGGAAATCCGAACATCGTCCAGTGGTTGATGTGCTCGATATCATTACCAAGTCTGGACCAGTTTTTGCCACGCACAAGCTGAGCAAACATAAAAAACGGCTCGTTGGGCACCGAAATCGCCAGATACTTTTTGGAGACCCTAACCAGTTCCCTTAAGGCTTTTTCCGGCTCTTCCAGATGCTCCAGCACCTCGGTGCATAAAACCAGATCGAACGAATTGTCTTTGTACGGTAGGTCATAGATACTTCCTTGGCTGATTTTAATTTCTGGATAGGTTTTTTTACCAAGCTCAATTGCCGCTTCGGAGTACTCAACCCCTTCCAGTTTTTTTCCGATTCCTTTTTCCCGCAAGCGATTGAGCGTAAACCCTTCCCCGCAGCCGACGTCCAAAATGGAATCTACGGCCTGCTGTTTAGAAATTAAGTTGGCCAAATTCCTGAAAAAATTCCACAACAAAAGTCTTTGGATGGGGTTTCTGTGAGTGTGCTTTTTATAGTTATCGGTAGTCGTGGCCATGGGCATTTTGTATTATACAAAAATGGTATTGAAGAACTCAACCGCTTATGTATAATTGTTTCATGACCATTGAATCATTGCATACAGCCGGCGTAACTTCTGTGCCCGAACAAGCGCGTGCAACCGAACAATATCTACGATTTAAAAGGATAAACGACATAATCGACATCGAGGAGACGATCGGACAACTGGCACTTACTAAAGGGTGGCCGAAAGACTTAAGGATTGGCAACTTGGAAACTCTCACCGTTGACGGAAAAGACGCGTTTATGCTTTTTTTAAGAACCGACGGTTATCTTATACATTTATCGATGTCTTCTTTTCCGGAAGGTGATTTGGGAATTCAATCCAGGTTTACGCTCGACACTACGGAAGGTGAAAACTCTCACGCTGTTAGAACCACTTATCAACTCGACCGGTTGGGACAAGCGCGAAAAAGGGTGGCAAACGGTGAATCTCCGATCGCATCCGATATGACAAACGAGGACCTTGAAAAAACCGAAATAGCCTTGCGTGCCATAATAGCCTCCCCCATGTTCGGCTAAAAAGTAAACGGATAAATTTCTTTATATGCGGTTACGCCGAACCTGGCCCCTTGAATCGCAAAATCCGGCGGATTAAAAGTTGTTAGCGGAAAATGACCATCCTGCTCCAAAACGGGACTTTGAGCTCTTAATAAAAGCGCATCCAAAAGCCTAAAACCCGACTCGTCTATTTTTAAAAGCTCGCTGTTTTCTAAAGCATCTTGTCTCAATTCCGTAAGCAAACGTTGCCTGGATGTTTCGTATATCGGTAAATCCAATTTTGATACCTGGTCGACCAACATTATTTCCGAAATTGCCAGGTCGCGCTCCAACCGTTCCTCCAATCCGCCCGTTAATACCTCCCCCGCCTGGGACAAAGTTTCCATAGCTCTTTTAACACCGGTCATTTGATCAAAGGAAAGTACAAAAAGCGGCATGTTGCCATTAGCAAGATAATGTTGAGATTGGGCTTCAAGACCCGGAACCAGCGTTCGGAGCACAATATATTGTGTGACCGAAGGCCGTGAGAGCGTTTCGTCTTTTCTTTTTATTTCCCCTATCGCTTCGCCGATTTGTGCTTGGTTTTGGGGATTATGCAGTTGTCTTAAATAGACGTTGCCGATATTTTCACCTATCGCCAGGAGTGAAATAATTTGCTCCGGAGAAAAACCATCTTGTGAAAGTTCCTGGTAATTTTCAAGCGCGATCCTAACGTTTGCAAGTCTTCGTTCGGAACCCATATAAAAATGGCATTATAAACTCGCCGGTTCGGGAAATCAATCCCTTAGTCTCTTTAAATCGGAAATAAATAAGTGTTTGAATTTATGGGGAAATCTTAGGACCGCGGATGGATGCAAAGTGATCAGATATTTTCGTGCGTTTTGAACAGTCACTTTCCCGTGATTTTTTAAAATAGGGGTTTTTGAATTCAACAAAGCGGTGCAAGCGGTATTGCCTAAAAGCACGATGATCTTTGGTCCGATGACATCAATTTGCTTATGAAGATGTTCATTGCCATGTTTTATCTGGGATTTCGATGGAGTTTTCCTGTCGGGAAGATATTTAACCGGGCTGGTGATAAAAACTTCGTTTTCGTTTATTCCCAGCATTTTTAAGGTGGAACGAAGCAATTGACCAGACCTCCCTACGAACGGGCGTCCGGTCCTAGCTTCCGTTTTGCCCGGTGCTTCGCCTACAAACATTACTTTGGCATCCGGGCTCCCCTCACCCGCAACCGCCTTCCCCGAAGTTCCGATTTTACAAACTTTGCAATTTTCGATTTCCTCGGCAATTTCCTCAAGCGCTTTCTTTTTGTCTGTCATTTTACAAATCTTCTTTTTATTATATAATGTCACAATGCACGAAAAATCAGGAAGAATGTTATCCGCCGACTTAGGCGCAAGACAAAAAAAACAGCTTTTAAGTTTAGCCGAAAAAGCTATCGAACAAGGACAAACACAAACGGAAAGCGGCATACAGATTTTTCCGTCCGATAACGGATTTGTCGCCTACCGGCCGATAACAGGTGGCGGACTGATCATCTTAAGCATACACGATGGAGATAGCCCCGATACGGATTCGTGGCTGGCCATGCCAAGAACCGATGTTTCCGATGACGGAAAACGAGGCACAGATGTGTTTATCTTTGGCCACAAATCCCATGGGGAAAAAGCCGGAGGCGAGGATAAAAAAAGAATAAGGCAGGAAATCACGGTTTTTAAAAGTGAGCTAAAACATGCAACTAAACCTGTCCGACAGCCCAATATGCAACAATCCCCAGCGACATAATCACATTCAAGGATTTGTTGACCCCCCACATCGGAATCTCGACAATTGCATCGCAGGCTTTTAAGGTTAACCTTGAGCATCCTTCGGTTTCGTTTCCTACCACAAAAGCAACAGGAAGCCGGTAGTCAATCCGTGTGTAGGGCAAACTTTTTTTATCCTGTTCCACGGCTATGGCTTTAAGTCTTGGAACTTGAGACTTAAGCGTTAAAATCGCTTCGGCGGCCGAATCTTTGTACTCCCATTCTACCCATTGCGTAGTGTTGATCGATGCCTTTTTGATGCGGGTATTGGGCGGGGTTTCGGTCACACCGCAAAGGTAAACTTTTTTGACTCCCAAAGCGTCGGCCAGGCGAAAGATTCCGCCGGTATTATATGTATCAAGGATATTATCCAAGACAAAATATACATCCCTTCTTTTAATTTTGTCCCGTTCTTCCCTGGAGGGATCACTGACTCTTAGTTCCTGCGCGTCCAGCTTAAGCATAAAGCCAATTATACTAGATTTGACTTCTTAGTGCTGGTTGTTATAATGCTAGCTTAGAATTTATGCCAAGCGATTCCCGTCCATTTTCAAAAATTGCCCAAAGCCTTATCAATAATTTCGATAGTCCCGAAAGCGAAAATGCTGAAAAAAAGATCAGCGTCAATATTCTTGTATCAAAACTGGCCGCTACTTACGAAAAGATAAGGACGGCCATGGACTATGGCACCGAAGAAACGATACTAAGACGAGCTATCGAAAGGATTTTAAAACGAAGATTGGTTTTGGAGGGCAACAGCCTGACATTGGCAAAAAGCCTGGTCAGGGAACTGGTCTGGGCAGGATATTTTAAGGATTCTACGGTCCCCGAGTCGGTCACCGACAAGGTAGCGCGCTCAATCAATTTATACCTAAGTCTTCGGAATCGGGTTATTGAAAATAGGCTGATCCAAAATTCAGACATGCATGAGTATTTTATTCAACTTCTTTCAACCGACATCGACACCATCCTTCTTCCCAACCGCGAAAAGGAGTCGCTGTCAAACTTTATGTTCCATATTTTAAGGAATTCCGTTGAAATAGTCGACGACTCAAAACAAACCCGCGATGTCCAGGTTTTTTTGTCTATCCGCAAGAATTTCGACAGGGACGATATCGCCTTTTTGAGGTATAAACTGTTTGTACAGATATTCGGAAGACTTACTGAAGATAATTTCGAACACGTTCTGAAAAATTTCCCCAAAGGTTTTAAGGAAATAGAATACCAACTGTTGTATCCGCGCAAGGATCGTATCTTTAACCACATCAAGAAAAATACTCCGGCATTTTTGATCCTTTACGACCTCTTGATGCTGGAGAAGGGAAAAGTTCGACATCTGGTAAAAGACGAAGAAGAGTTTCAAAAAAGAGTTTACGACATCTGCCGGGCAAGATACCGGGGCATCCGTAATAAGGTCACAACAGCCATCATCCGAAGCTTTGTTTTTATCCTGGTAACCAAAGCGGTGATCGCGCTTCTTATTGAAGGGACCTTCGAACGGCTGCTTTACGGGCATATCCAATGGTTTGCCATCGGTTTGAATACGACCGTTCCGCCGCTTCTGATGATCTTGGTGGGATTATTGATTCGAACTCCGGGAGACAAGAATTCCCATAAGATCTTTATCGATATCAACAAGTTGCTTTTCGAAGAAGATCCTCAAATCGCCAACAAGCTTAACCTAACTCTAAAAACGAATAGCGTAAGAACTTTGGGGGATCAGGTTTTTTCCATCCTCTGGCTTTTAAGTATCGTTTTGGTTTTCGGTCTGTTGGTCTGGATTTTAACCAAACTTAGCTTTAACCCTTTAAGCCAGCTGATCTTTCTCTTCTTCATAGCGATAGTATCTTTCTTAAGTTATCGCATTTTTCAAACCGCAAATTCTTATACGGTTATCTATAAACAAAACCTCTTAAGTCCCATTGTCGACTTCTTTTTCGTTCCGGTCATTCGGGTCGGCCGCCGCTTTACCGAAGGAATTGCACAGATAAATTTCATTTTGATCATCATCGATTTTATCATCGAAGCACCGTTTAAGGGGCTGGTCGGATTCTTCGAACAATGGTTCTCATTTTTAGCCATTAAGCGCGAAGAGCTTGAATAACCACCTTAACTTGACATAATCTCTCAAAACGAGAGTATAATTATATTTACCAGAGCCTAAAACCTAAGTATAGACCATGACTGCTACAGGACATGCCATAATCGGAACCGTAATCGCCGCAAAGGTCGGCAATCCGGTTATCGCGGTTCCGGTGGCGGTTGCTTCGCATTTTTTGGCCGACGCCGTCCCCCACTGGGATACCGGTTATCACCGTAAAACAAAATCAAAGGAAAAATTTTTAATTGAAAGTGTCTTCGATGTTTTATTGGGTTTTTCACTTTCTTATATGGCGATACGCCTATTTTTTCCATCAACCAACCTTACTTACGCATTCTTTATGATCATCATGGCACAGTTGCCGGATTGGCTGACCGCGCCGTACTTGTTTCTTGATGTTAAAATCGTTCCCTTCTGCTGGTTTTACCGACTGCAAAAAATGTTTGACACGCGCCTTGGTCTTCCATGGGGAGTGGTTAACCAGGCCGCCGCGGTTTTAGCCGTCATCGCTCTGGGCAAAGTAATTTAGTTTGACTTTCAATTTTCTGTCTGTGATACTTAAATTGTGAACCAGGAAAACACAGACAGTTCAACACCCCAAACACCGAACGCTTTTGCGACCGAACCCGAGATCAAACCGGCTCCCGAACCCAGAAGGCAAAGATTCTTAAACAACAAATTGCTGTTCTTGGGCATAATCCTGGTAATCCTTGTAGCGATAGGGGCATTTGCAAGTTTTTATTTGCTCTATACGAATACAAAAACCAAACAAGCGCAAACAACAACGCCTCTTCTTAATTACTCCGGCTGGGAAACATACGACGATAAAAAAATTGGCTTTGAATTTAAATACCCTTCTGACTGGAGTATTGATGCCAATCCGGGAGGATCATCCGTCGTATATATTCTGCCCCAAAGCAGATTCATGCGTTATAATGAATATTACCCGGCGCCGATTCAGCTGACAATATTTGAAAAACCGTTCAATGTTACTCAAGATGAGTGGATTTCTAAACTTCTTAGTGATTATTTTGTGGGGGGAGAAAAAATAAAAACGACACAAAATGGCTATACTACTTACGTTTACCGTAATAAAAAAGGCACTGATGTATATAATTATCGAGAAATAATGATTGGAAAACACTATGTTCTTGTTTTTAGCCTTGCCGATTCATATTCTTTCAGTGATTACTCAATGGTTCCCGCAACCTTTAGCGGCGCTCTCACAAACATAAAAACTATAGATATCACAAACGGGATTGAAAAAAATCAACGGGTATTTAATACGATACTTTCCACCTTTAAGTTGTCAGAAATAATCCCTCCGACCCCTACTCCCGTAACCGTATCCGGCTGGAAAACATACGCAAATAAAGAGTTCTCATATTCATATAAGTATCCGCCTGACGGTAAAGTAACCGAAGGGGGAAATTATGGCGTTGATGGCGTTTTTAATAGCTCTCCAAACAGTACCTCCATGGCAGGCGGCGGCTTTCAATTAACTTTAACTGTAAGCAAAAATAGTAATAATGAAACCATTAATGACCTGATAGCGGACATCGCGACTCCCTTGGCCAGTAAAAACTCAAAAAATGCCAACCTGGATATAGAGGGTAATCCGGTTAAGGTAACTACAATTTCGGGCGGACAAGCCGCCGAAGGGGCGGTTGGTGGTCCTTTTGGCGCATATGATATAAAAATACTTCATAATAACTATATTTACGATTTATATTTTGAACCGGGTATAAGTCCAGAAACTCAAGCACTTTTAGATTCGTTTCGGTTTACAAATTAACTTATCTTAATAATACAGGCCTTTATAAGGCTTAATTTATGAAAGAGAATAATACTATTCCTGAACCCTTACAAATCCCTAATGATATTCCTACCAAGTTTCAAACCGAACCCAAAAAACCGTTGCCGAAATTCAGGCTGATAATTCTAGCCATATTGGTACTGGTTATAATCAGTCTTCCCCTCGGTGCGTATTTGATGCTTAGGGCTTTCGGCATCCACCCAAAATCGTCAACCGTAACCATTAAATCAACCTCTCCAACGCCTACGCCAACCATCATTTCCCTTCAACCCCTTACCGCGTCCGAATCCTCAACCTGGAAAACATATGTTAATAACAAATATGGATTTTCTATCGAATATCCAGGTGGATACAAGTTTTCAGATTTTGGTTCTCATAATAATTTTCTAGATAATCTTTGTTTAGTTTACTTGCAAAGTGAAGGCGGATGTTTTATGAACATTGGCATATATAATGAACAAATTGATAAACATATTTCAGAACTAAACGGAGGAAAAAACTACAGTTTAGAGATTTACAATTATCATGACGGCAAAATTGTTTTATACAGGACGCTCCATAATAATCCGGTCATTC
>DAHWUP010000008.1 GCA_027334565.1 Candidatus Levyibacteriota bacterium
TGTTCCCGTTCCGGTGGTGGTCAAACTTCCGGAGGTAGTGATGTTGCCGTTCTCATCAAGAGTAAACGTAGGAAGACCATTGCTCTCTACCACCAGAGCGTTATTAACCTGGTTTAGGTTGGTGTCGTTGATGACAAAAGCGGCAGAGGCGGTTCCCGCATTGTTCAAGGTAAACGCCCTTGAGCTTCCGGATGCCAAAGTAAAGGCGATGTTACCATACTGGTCGGTGGCATTGATGGTGTTACCGGATTGATAAGCCTGTTGTAAGGTGACGTTAAGAGCATTTGAAGAACAATCCGAAAACTCATTATTAGAGTTTCTGCAGACCACGGTCCCGCCGATATTAGCCGAAAGATTGGGAAGTTGCGTCAGCGTATTGAGTACTATCTCCCCGGTGCCGTTAGGGGAAATGGTTAAATTTTCATTCGGGCCGGTGGTGATATCGGTATTGACTCCGGATAGGGTCAAGTCCCCGGAGATAGTCGCATTGCCGGTGACTGTCAACCCGCTTTGTCCGGTCAGTAGTCCTGCCGAGGTGATGGTTCCAGATCCGGAGGTGGTAAAGTTATCACCGAGGGTTGTCGGGAAAATTGTCGAACTGGCGTTATTCCGACTGACAAAGCCAACCGTACCGGTCGTTTCGGTGGTGGTGATATCCCCTGAGCAGACAAGGGCTCCGGTCACATCAACGACGGTACAGCCGGTATTAGATGAGCCTCCGGCAATGTCAACATTGCCATTAGCGTTAACCAGCAATGCCACCGCGCTGGTAGAGGCGTTAAGAATTGAAAATGTGGTGCTATTCTCCACGAGTTGGTATTCGTATTGTCCTGCGCTGGTGTTGATAAAAGAAATCGATGGGGCAGAGTTGGCGATAGTAATGTTTCCTCCCGAGGTCGTCTGGCCTGATAAATACAAATTGCGGTATTGCATGGTGGGAGAACCTAAGTCGTAAACGGCATTCTGGTCAGGGCCGATACTGCCGTGCACCTCGAGGGCAAAAGGGTTGTTGCTGGCATCAAGGTCGGTAGGAGTTGCTTGGATTCCGAGTCTTCCGTTCGGAATCAGTACGGTTCCAGATGAAAGATAATTCGTGTCAACGGATGAACCGATGGTAATCGTGCCTGCAGAGGTGTTCCCAGCGCCAATATTGATATTGTTTGCATTACTTCCTCCTATATTGATAGTTTTAGAGGCGCTACTTGTACCGATATTGATGTTTCCGGTGGTGCCTGTATCCAGCGTCAGATCGTTACTGCCGGAGGTTATGATATTGCCGGCACCCGAGAAAGTTAAGCTGGTTCCTTCGATGTTAAAGTTGTTGGCTACACCGGTAACCGAGTTTAAAACAGAAGCAAGCTGAATGTTCACCGTTCCCGCAGGATTTTCGTTGAGGTTAAAGTCACTGTTGGTAAAGTTTAGCGTATTGGTGGCTGTTGAGATGGGGGTGCCGTTTTCTTCGACCGTGGCGACGGCGAATGAGCCGACGCTGCCCCATTCGGGAACTCCGCTAATACCCATAATCAAAAATTGACCTGCCTGGCTTGCCGGTAGAGTGTTTAATAGATTGGTTCCTGAGGCATAAAGTAGGTCGCCGGTGGTATATGCGGTGATTCCTGTTCCTCCTACGGTCGGGGAGATGACGCCGTTTTTTATAGCCTCTCCGGCAACATTGCCGGTTGAGTCGATAGTTAATGTGTTAGAGACGTCCGCATCGGTAATACAGGAATCACAGCCTCCACGGTTAGCGACCGAAGCCAAAGTTGAAGTGTCACTGATAGTCAGACCGCTTATCGCGATATCGCTTCCGGCAATCAGATTAATATTTCCGCTTTGTCCTTGGAGTGTGGCAACAACCCCCGAGAGATCCGCCGAAATGGTCGGCGTTTGGCTTTGAGTGTTGGTGATGATGATATGGTCTCCTGCCTTGACCCCATAGATGATATTTGGGGCGGTGATGTTGCCTTTGAACAAGCCCTGACCCCCTACCAGTAAATTTTTACTCAACTCTGTATCTTCCCTGACCGTCAATGGTAAGGTGAATAGAATGCTGCCGGTGATTTTATAGCTACTGGTTTCGGCCGCCAGTACGCTCGGACCGCTTTGCGTAGCTTGAGCGATCTCCCTGGCCGTATTGGCTGCCTGATATTTCTGGTAGATAAACTTAATTCTGTTCTGCTGTGTTAGAATGCCAAGCACGATTAAGGCGATACTAAGCGTTGCGATCGGGAATAGCCGTTTAAGTTTGGACGGGTGCTTAGTTTTGGAAATAGAGTCGTGGCCGGGGTGGAAGTATTTGTGCGAAAACTCGTCGCGATACATTTCACCTTCGACGAGCTTAAAGAGCTTTTCCCAAAAAGTCTTCTCTTCGGTTCGCGCAGGAGTTAATGGAGAAGAGGTCGCGTCCTCATCAATTAAGGGCGCGACCTCTTGTTTCTGCTCACCAAAAGACACGGCTCGCCCAGCCTGACTTAAGGTTTCATTAGCTTCGTTGACATTGAGTTTAACTTCAGAGGCTATCGGCTCCTGATTTGATCTATTCTCTAAGAATTTTTGAATTTGATACTCGGAATAATAGCTTTTACCGTTTCGAATGATCGAAGGAGATAATATGCCTCTTTTTTTCCAGGCGAGGATGACATTAACAGAAACCGCTAATTTTTCAGCAGCCTGCTGGATCGTTAATAATTTTGGATTGGCTGGGCGAGCTTGGTCCATTAGATTTTAACCTAAATGAATTTTTTAATGGGCCAAAAAATTTAAATCTAAAATAAATTCACTTGTGAAAACTATAAATTTTTTAGCCTAGATTTACTCTATTTGTTTTTATAATAGTAGTCAATAGGTCAGACCATATCATTTAGCTTCAAAATGGCTTTATGGTGGAATTACGATAAATACCGATTTAACAACATTATCTTTAATATATGCATATATTTAATGTTCTTAAAAATGATATTAGACTTTTAATATTAATTAATTTTATTTGCATGTACATTTTTGAAGCTAATTCGTATTTTTTTTCGTGAAAAATAGGCACTAATTACATAAAAAGGGGTTATTCTTCGGGGGTTATGGGGGAGCTTTCGTCAACAAAAAGAGATTCAATTCCCAAGAATACATGAACTACGTCTTGTTTGACTTTCATAATTGCTTGTTCGATTTTTATCTCTTTAATTTTTTGACCGTTTTTGTATAAAGAAATTTCTTGGTTGATGATCGAAATAAAATTTGCATGCATCGGGTAGACGTCAAAACGGCCGACTTCGTTAAAGGAGCTTACCCGGTCTACCTCGCCATCGAAAATGACATTTTCGGTGTCCCGGACAATTACCCTAATTAGTTTATGGTTTGACATATTTAGTTACCTATTGTATCAATAACGTTGGTAACCTTTGGCACGGGTTGGGTTGTGCCTGCGTTTGACAAGGGGGGTTGGTTTGAAATCTGGGTAGAATCAGGTTTAATTACAGTATTTTGTTTCAGTTTATCCGCAACGTCTTTTAGGTTGCCGATGTACATCAGGTCCTCAGGGAGGAGCTTATCAACTTCACCGTCGAGTATGGCTTTGACGTCTGCCACGGTATCTTTGACAGGAACATAGACTCCTTTTCTTTGAGTTTGACTTTCGACGACGGTAAAGTTCTGTGTCATATAACTTTTTAACATTTGTGCCCGCTTAAAAACGATCTGGTCTTCTGCGGAAAGTTCTGCCTGACCGATCAAGGAAACGATTCTTTCCAGCGAAGTGGCCTTTTTCAGCAGGGATTGTGCGTCCAGCGCTGTTTGGTAGTGCTCGTCCCCTACAATTTCAGAGTTTAGCGAAGATGAGTTTGAAGAAAGGATGTCGATAGCGGGAAAGCGACCTTCCTGGTAAACCGAACGGGAGAGAATGATGCCGGAATCAAGGTAGGGAAAAACAGCCTGTACTCCCGGATCGGTTAAATCATCGGCCGGAACATAAATCGCTTCGAAGGTTGTGATAGAGTTTGATAGATTAGATACCAGTCTTTCATGGAATGATGCCATTTCCGAGGTCAGGGTTGCCTGGTATCCGCCTTCGGAGGGAATACTGTTCATCAGGGTCGAAAGCTCATAGCCTGATTGTGCGAAACGGAAGACATTATCGATAAAGAACAAGACGTCTTTTTGCAGAATATCACGGTAATATTCGGCCAAAGTGACGCCGGTGAAGGCTGTCCTAAATCTTAAAGTTGGATTGGCGCCCATACTGCCGTAGATGAGCGTGACACCCTGCATGACCTTGCTTTCTTTCAGTGTCTCGAACAATTCTTCTCCCTCTCTGGTTCGTTCGCCGACGCCGGTAAAAACAGAGACGTTTTGTTTGGGATTTAAGATGACGAGGTTATGGATGATTTCCGAGATGATGACGGTTTTCCCGACACCGGCGCCTCCGAATAGTCCCGCTTTACCACCCCTAACGATCGGCACAAAAAAGTCAATAGCCTTTATTCCGGTTTGCAGTAATTCTTTAGGAATATTGATGTTGGCATAACTTAAGTCGCGGTCGATTATCGGCTTTTGTTCTTTGGTCTTAAGTTCTCCAAGTCCGTCCTGCGGAAATCCGAGAGTGTCAACCACCCGTCCCAACAATTCCGGTCCGACGGGAATCCTGATCGGTTGATTGGTATCTATGACTATCGAGCCGTGGTGAAGTTGGTAAGTACTGGTTAAAGCAAGGCAGAAAAAACTGGTCGGGGAAGCGGAGGTATAAACTTCCATCTTTACCGAACGGTTCTCTTTGTATTCCAAAACGTCGTGGATCTTTGGTTCGTCTTCCAAAAATTCGACTTCGATTATCTGTCCTCTGATACTGATGACCTTACCTGTTAACATATATTATGTCTCCCATAGTGCCGCTCCCGAGATAGTTTCAAGCTGTTTCTTGTTGATCAGAGCGTGTCTTAAGCGAATTTTTAACCTGTTTAAGACCTTTGTCTGTTCTTCAATGTTAAGTAGTGCCTGTTCCATCGCGTTGACCCTCGAAACGTCCCTTGCAAGCTGGTTTTCAAGCAGGGTCTGGGAGAACAGATTGGTCATAATCTGCGTCTCGAAGAAGTGGAAGATCTTCTCAAGGGTTGGTTCGAAGATGAAGCGGTCCTCCCTGGCAACCGGTGCAAGTCCTTCGGTTTCAAAAATGTCCTCTCCGGTGATGCTGGTTTCGGCCGGAGCCTGTTTGACGACGTTTCCGAATTTCCCGTAATAGACGTGAACGTTTTCATATTGCAGAAATTTGTTCATCAGTCTTTTAATGTGGCTAATATCCACCTTGGTGTCCGGGATTTCAAAGTATTCGTACGGTTTGGTCAGGCGCGCGCCGTCGTACATTTCTTTTCCGGCGCTGCCGATAATCGCGACGTCGGCGTTGACCGCTTCGTGTTTTTTTAAGTCGTGACTGAACAGTTTGAAAGTTTGTTGAGTGACCGGACCATACAGTTTTCCGTTTGAAGATAGGTAAACCATCAGGTTTTTACCCCTTTTTTGTAAAAGGGGGGCCAAACTTTTGTCTCCCTTTTTGCGTTTTTCCAGAAGATCATCCACTTCCCGGATATACGAAGCTTTAAGGTCGACGAATACGTCGGAGAGGTCAACCAGATATCCGCGGGTCCTAAGTACGGAGCTTTTAATCCTCTGCATTTCCATAGCCGCAATTTCCTCATATGATTCCGCGAGGTCTTTGATACTATTTAGGGCTTCTAGTTCCTCAACAATCAGCTTTCTTTGTGCCATAGGTCAAAATCAAGTCCCTTTTGCAAGATTCAGTAAATGCTCTTTATCGTTCAAGACGTTGGCGTTGAGCGTTTTAAGGTCTTTCGCTCCGTCGATTATCTCGTATAAAATTTTTTGCTTTCCCCTGTCGTAGGCGGCGGCGATAAGACCGTTTTTAATCTGAGTAAGTGCGATTTTGTTCGAGATTAAATTTTGCAAAATCATTGAGATTAAAATCATCTGGACCGGTTTTGGAACGATAAGCTGATAGGGTTGGTTTAGGAAGCTGTATACCAAATCACCCAATCTTAAGTCCCTTTTGACATCGTCGGTTAATTCTTGGCCGAAGTGGGAAAGATTTTGCAGCTTATCGTAATTAGCCAAAAAAGCCACTAGGCTTTCGTTGAGCTCTCTTGAGAGCGGATCAAGCGTTTGTCTTCCGACCCTGGTGACCGATAGCGGAAGGTTGATTGCCGGTCTTAAGCCTTGATAATAAATGTTGCTATCGAGATAAACGTGTCCGTCGGTTATTCCCATGACGTTGGTCGAAATATAGCCGGTGAAGTCACCCTCGACTATTTCCACCACCGGAAGACAGGTGATTGCCACCTGGCCGGCTGTAGGATGCTTAAAGTTTCCGGCTCTTTCCAGAAGCCTTGAGTGGGTGTAGAAGATGTCGCCCGGATACGAATCGCGGCCGGGAAACCTGCGTGCAAGGAGCGAAATCTCCCGGTAAAATTTTGCGTGCGTGGACAAATCGTCAAGGATCAAAAGCGTATTGATCCCAAGATCACGGAAATATTCGGCAATAGCCATGGCAGTGTAGGGGGTTTGGTAGATTAAACTCTGAGAGTCGTAGGAGCTGGTGGCTACAATAATTACCTTATCTTTGATCTTTTCATCTATGAAAAATTGCTGCAAGCGTTTAATGTCGCTCTTTTTCTTGGCAATCGCCGCGTAAATGCATATTACGCCCTCATAGGCCTGGCGTTTGATAGCTGTCATTAATACCGACGTTTTTCCGGTTTTTCGGTCGCCGATGACCAGTTCCCTTTGTCCTACACCCAAAGGAAGCAATAAATCGATGAAGGTGATTCCCGTAAGGAGTTGTTTGGTGATTTTCTGTCTGCCGGAAATACCTATGGGGTTGGCGTCAAGCGGTCTTACTTCGGTCGGGGAGGTGAAACTTTGGCTTGGATCAAGAGGTTCGCCCAAAGGGTTTATCGCATGCCCCAAAAGCTCTTTACCGACGGGAATGGATAGCATCTTATCGGTTCTGGTCACGCGGGTGCCTACTTTGACCGGTTCGTTGGAAAAGATCCTTGCTTCAACCTTTCCGCGGTTTATGGTTGAGACCTCGCCTTTTTGTCCTCCTTCGAACAAAATGATCTCATGGGTTTTAACCTTGGGAAGCCCGTCGATAAAAACGATCGGGTGGCTGACCTGGTAGACGATCCCGTATTCACCCGTTTTCTGCAAATATTGATTAAACTGTTGCGTGTCCATAAGCCTTAAAGTTTAGGCCGCCGGAACTTGGCGTTTAGCAACTGGTGAGGGTTTACTAGCAGCCTCCGTGGCCAAAGCATCTTTAACAATCTTGGCAAATTTCTCCCTTAGTGTACAATCCAAATACTTACCGTTAAAATTAATCATTGCCCCGCCGATGATATCGGGCGCCACCTCAATGTCGAAGATGAATTGTTTCTTAAGGTTAAGGCTGAACCATTCATCCAAGAGCTTTAGCGTTTCTTCGTTCGGCTCAAAAGCCAGCGTAATGGATAGGACGGGAAGTTTGCCGATTTGTTCCTGAAGCCTTTCCAAAAAATCCTTCAGCGCAGAGACGGAATTGACATTGACATGGCTGTTTCGAAGCAAAACCATGAACCTGTCTTTCTTATCAATGCCCAGGTTGTCCACCAAAGCTTTTTCCAGATTGAAACCCGTTTCGTAGAGTCCATCGCTAAGGTTTGAGAGCCTTAAAGAGAAGTCGTTTGCTTCAAGTTTTGTATGGAAAAAAAAGGATAATTCTACATCCCCCATTTTAATCAAAAACTCCTTCCGCTTTAGCTTTTTCTAAAGAATCGGTCAGGAGTTTTTGGTGATCGGTTAAGGAAAGAGATTTATTGAACAAGTCCTGTGAGGCTTTCTCGACGATTTTTTTTACCAGCTCTTCGGTTTCTTTCATTCGTGTTTGCTTATATGCCTCAAGTTCTTTTTGAAGGTCCGGTAAAAGACTTTGTCTGAAACTTTGGATCTGTTGTTGCAGGTCCGCCTTAAGTCCTTCCGAGGCTTGTTTAAAATCCGCGAGCGAAGTGTTGGAAATTTGTCTAAGCGAAGCGGAATAGTCGTTCATAAATCTGGTTGCCATATCCACGGATTCTTTCTGGATTTGTTTGACCAGCTCCGACAGCGCTCGGTCTATTTCTTCTTTTGAGGTTTGCTGGACATATTGCGCACCGGTTACGATTTTGTTCGCTTCTGCCGTGGCGTCTTCCAGGATTTTCCTCTCCTTGGTAAGGGCGTCGTCAACGATTTGGTGGTAGCCGGTGTCTTCCTTGGTTTCGGTTTGTTCAAGTTTCTTCTCACGTCTGCGAAGACCCAGGAAGTAATATAAAGTGAAAGCGAGGATGATCAGTTCGAAAGCGAGTATTAAACCCTGGAAATAAATTATGGGCAGCATATGCTTCTATTTTATACATCTTTAAACGAAAAAAACAACTCGTAACTTAAGTGTTGAAAAGAATTTTTAGAATAGTATACTTGTTGTGGGCTTATGCCTGAACTTCCGGAAGTTGAAACACTAAAACTGGGTTTACAGAAATATCTTGTCGGACACAAAATCGAAGGTATTGAAGTACGCGTTGCCAAAATCTTACAGGGCGATACCAAAAATGTCATCGGCCAAAAGGTAACCGGTATCCAGAGGGTCGGCAAGGGCTTAATTATCGAACTTGACGGCAATTATGACCTGGTAGTCCATTTAAAAATGACCGGACAAATGGTTTACCGTGACGGTTCAACCGCAAATCTGACTCTTTCCCCCAAAGTAGGGGGTAATACGCTTCCGTCAAAATATTCCCATGTGATTTTCACTCTGGACAAAGGTGCCAAGCTATATTTTAACGACCTTCGTCGCTTCGGCTACATTAAGGTCATCAAAAAAGAGGAGGTTAAAAACCTGTCTTTTTTCAAAGAGATGGGGCCGGAGCCTTTTAAAGATTTAACCCCTCAATTATTTGAAAACTTGCTCAAACGTTCAAGTGTTGCAATTAAAGTATTTTTAATGGATCAAAAAAGGATCGGTGGGGTGGGAAACATTTATGCCAACGAAGCGTTATTTATGGCTGGAATCGATCCAAGGCATCCTGCCGACAATCTTTCCAAAGAAAAAGTTCAAAAGCTTTACGAGTCGATATTGGAGGTTTTGGAAAAAGGTTTAAAGTACGGAGGTTCGTCGGATGAAAATTTTGTCAACGTTTTAGGCCAGGACGGAGCCTATCAGCAGCATTTCTTGGCTTACGGAAGGGAAAAACAGAAATGCTCAATTTGCGGCGGGACGGTACACAAAATCCAGCTTGGCGGAAGAGGAACATATTTTTGCCCTAATCACCAACGGTGATTAAATTTCCCTTTCCTTGCTCTTTCCGAAGGGAAGCCTAATTCCGTTTGAAATTTCATTAATTCCGGTGTCCGGTAGTGTAAGGCCTTCCAAACCTTGGCGGCGGAACTCATCATAAAGACCTGTCCTATCACTATATCTAACCCTGGTTTGTCTGAAGCTATAGTTCCTTCCTCGCTGCTGTTTATGTCCCATAGGGAGTGATTTTAACATATCCGAAGCTTATTGCAAGTGGCCGGGGAAAAATGATTATTCGGAAACTGTGATAGAATAATGCCATCGACGGTTGAGGTAGCATGCGAATGCACCCATAACCCATACCTTAAGGATTGATGTTAAAATCGATTAGTTTACAGAATTTTAGAAGTTATAAAAAGCAGGAATTCAGCTTTGAAAAAACCACTCTGATAGTCGGTCCGAACACCTCGGGAAAAACTAATCTTATCGAAGCTGTTAATCTTCTTTCAACCGGGAAGAGTTTCAGGACGGACAAGGATCCTCAGATGATTGGTTTTGGTGATGATTTCGCCAGGGTCGTCGGGAAATTCGACGATTTTTCGGCCGGCTCGGGACAAACTTTATCGCTTGAAGTGATTCTGACCAACGGACAGTATATGGGTGTGAAATCGCAATACAAAAAATTTACGGTCAATGGTGTGCCGAGACGTCGTGTCGATTTTGCGTCAAACTTTCCGGCAGTTCTGTTTTCGCCTCAGGACTTGGAGATAATCATCGAGTCACCGTCCCTTCGAAGGAATTTTCTGGATGAGGTATTGGAAACGGTGGACAGAGATTACCGGATTGCCGTAATTTCATACCAAAAAGCACTAAGGCAAAGAAATGCTCTGCTAGAGAAAACAAGGGAAGAGGGCCGTCGGCTCGGAAAGCCTCTGGCGCAAAGAGATAAGGATTTCGAATATTGGGATAAGCTGGTTATCGAAAACGGACAGTTGATTACCCAAAAACGCGCAGAATTTATCGAATACTTCAACAATCTGGAAAAAAATATTTTTGACTGTTTGATCAAGTACGACGAAAGCGTTATTTCCAAAGAAAGACTCATCCAGTACGAGGAAGAAGAGGTCATGGCCGGTGTGACCCTGGTCGGACCGCACCGCGACGATTTTTCGGTTTTGATGTTCAATTCCTCCAGATCAAATACGCACGATGTCAAGTTTTACGGCTCTAGGGGACAACAGAGATTGGCTATTTTGCAGTTAAAAATTGCTCAAATAAAATTTGTGGAAGGAATTCTTTCAAAGACCCCTGTTTTTATCATGGACGACATTTTTTCCGAACTCGACGAAGGTCATATTAACCTGATCCTTGAGCAAATAGATAAGCAGCAGACGATTCTAACAACTACCCATGAGGAATTCGTTCCCAAGAAGATGTTAAAATCAATGAAGATAATAAGTTTTTAATAGTGACAACGAAATACATTAAGTTTAGTATCGGAAAGGACATGCTGCGAGGATCGTTATTTATTCCAAGTGGAAAAGGGCCGTTCCCCGGAGTGATATTTTTACACGGCAGAGGAGGTAGCAGGACGAACTACGTGTTGATGGCAAAAAGTCTTGCGGCGAAAGGAATCATTGCCCTTGCATTTGATTTTCGGGGTTGCGGGAGAAGCGATGGTAATTTTATCGATCAAACGCACCTGATGGGAATAGAAGACGGGGATGCGGCGGTTAATTTTTTACTTGGACAAAACGTGGAGATTGGAAGAATAGGTATTCAGGGATCAAGTTTCGGAGGATACGTAGCAGCTATGTTGCTTGATAGATATCCCTTTATCAAATCGTTGGTATTGCGCGTGCCGGCGGTATACGCGGATTCATTTCTGGATACGACCGTCTCTGCCGGTGAGGAAAAAGATTTTTTTGGCGATAAGGACAATTGGGTAGATGCAAGCTCTTATAAAAAAATTGCCAAATTCAAAGGCGACCTGTTGGTCATTCAATCGGAGAAAGACGAACTAATCCCTCAACACGCGGTAAGAAAATATTATGACATTGCTCTAAAAGTAACCTCAAAAAAATATTTTGTGCAAAAAAACGCCAGACATTCGATACACGATAACCCAAAGGCCAGAAAGGAATTTAACGAACTTACGGTAAAATGGTTCCTTGAAACATTATGAACGAGTTTGATAGAAGCGAGTTGAAAAAACTCTTTATCCCCAAACATAATTCACATAAGGGCGAGAATGGAAAGTTGATGATAATCGCCGGATCGGTATTATTCCACGCGGCATCGATTTGGCCCTTACAGGTCGCGTCGCGTATTGTGGATATGGTTTATTACTCCTCTATCTCAATGAATAACGAAATTATCCAAAAAGATAAAGAAAGTTTTAGAAACGGGATTGTCATACCTCGCACAAAAATCGAGAATTACGTCAATGAAGCAGACTGCATTTTAATCGGACCCGGCTTACCACGAAAACAAGGAGAAGAAGAAGGTGATGACGATACAAAGCAATTAACGAATGATCTTTTATCGAGATTTAAAAATAAAAAATGGGTAGTGGACGGCGGTAGTTTGCAAACCATTAATCCCGAGATTTTACCCAAAACCGCAATTATTACACCTCATAAAAAAGAGTTTGAAACGCTTTTTGGCCTTGATCCGACATTTGACAATGTCCAAAAAATGGCGCAAAAATATAATATTACAGTCCTTCTTAAAGGCGAAGAAGATCTTATTGCGGATAACAACAGGACCTTGATCGTCAGGGGAGGTAACCAGGGAATGACCAAAGGCGGAACGGGTGACGTATTGGCAGGACTTACGGCTTCGCTTTACTGCAAAAATGAAGCTTTTCTTTCTGCGGCCTGCGCTTCTTACATTAATAAGACCGCGGCCGATTCACTTTATAAAACTATAGGGATATATTATAATAGTTCCGATTTGGCAAACGAAATTCCGAAAGTAATGAAAAGATTAATTTAACAAAAGAAAGGAGGCGACAGAATGGAAAGAAGACATGCTACAAATGCTCAACCCGAAGTCAAAAGATTGGATTGTGCCGCGGAAGGTCTTACCAGATACAAAAGAATTGCTGACTCAGGTCTACATGCGGAAGTGCCTCTCGCAGATGATTCGATGGAACGACATACTATTGGGGGTACGACGGTATCGATAGATCAGCGTCTGGTGATCTCCCAGCTTAAGCTTTGAACGCTAAATGAAATTATTGATTAATTTTTTCGGAAAGTCTTGAAAGCTGGTAGGTGACAAGCACCGCCAGTGCCGTGACGATTAAGGCATAAATTAAAAGTGATAATATTCCGCTGCCTGCGGGTAATAGAGTTTTGATATATGAGTTAACAAACTCCTGAATAAGACTATTCCACGCCAAAGCAGCGACCAAACCAAACCCAGAAGTTGCAAGAGTTAACATCTGCTTCACCAGTTCTTTATGGAATTTTTTTTCTTGATTCGCTCGGGAATTACTCGGCATATCTGATATAATACAATAGCGATTCTCAATTTTCAATTCATTGTTTTCGGACATGTATCAACCAAAGTTTAGTATCACCAATATAATCCTCAAGAACATCGGAAGTATCGAAGCGTCAAAAGAGATTATCGACAACGCGCCTCTTCTTCCGTATTTTGAAAAAGAATTCAGGGAGGATGCGATGGTAAGGACCATTCATTACGGCACGCACATCGAAGGCAACGAACTGGATCTGTCCGAAGCGGAAAAGGTTTTGAAGGGTCAGCAGATTACAGCCCGCGATAGGGATATCCAGGAGGTCATCAATTACCGGAAGGTCATGGATTACATCGACAGGATCCAATTGCAAGATTTTAAAGCGGACGAAAATATTATTAGACAACTGCATAAGTTGACCGTTGAGAAGATATTATCGCCTGAGCAGTGCGGGGAGTTTCGAAAAACTCAAGTTGTGGTCAAAAATACTTCAACCGGAGAAATTTCCTTCCGGCCGCCCTCTGCGCTTGCCATTCCGTTCCAGTTGAAAGAGCTTTTGGAATTTGTCAATCGAGCGCAAAGCGACGAGATCCACCCGGTTTTAAAAAGCGGTGCCATTCATTACGAACTGGTAAGAATCCACCCATTTTTGGACGGAAACGGCAGGGTAGCTCGGGCGTTTGCGACACTCATCTTGTACAAAGAAGGTTATGACATCCGAAAGTTCTTTTCGCTTGAGGAGTATTTCGACAAAAACGCCTACGGGTATTACGAAGCGTTGCAAAGCGTTGCAGAAAAAGACGGCGATTTGACCCAATGGCTTGAATACTTTACCTCCGGGCTTTCGATAGAACTTTCCAAAATAAGGCAAAAGGTCGAGGGCATTTCGGTCGATGCCAAAATCAAGAAAAAGCTCGGGGGAAAACCGATGATGCTAACCCCAAGGCAATTAAAAATTCTCGAGTATATCCAGAAAGTAGGTTATCTCCAGAATCAGGCTTTTGACTCCCTTTTCCCCCAGGTTTCCGAAGACACGATCCTAAACGAGATCAAGGGGTTGGTAGCCGCTAGAATCATTAAAAAACACGGTGTTACCAAGGGTGCAAAGTATATAATGAGGTAAAATGATAACAACCAGAAAAGCGACAATTAAAGACTTAAAAGAACTTCAAGCATTTCATAAGAGATTATCCCTGTTTGAAGCACAGTTTACCAACGAATTCAATCTGGGTTGGGCATATGGCGAAAAGGGCAGAAAATATTTCGAAAAACTGTTGAAAGGCAGAAATGCCTTTGCCCTGATTGCGCAAGAGGGCGGGAAAATGATCGGATACGCTGCGGCGAGCGTTAAAAAGACGACTTTTAGGAGACGAAACAAATTGGCCGTATTGGATAACCTTTTTATCGCCGACGATTATAGAGGAAAAGGGGTTGGGACGATGCTCGTTAAAGAGATAGAGAAAAAACTTAAAGAAAGAAAGGTTCCCAGGCTGCAACTTTTTGCCGTAAGAGCAAATGAGAGGGCAATAGATTTTTATAAAAAGAACGGATTTTCGGAATTCATGTCCATCTTAGAAACCGATTTATGAAATTCTCGGAGCTGACAGAATATTTTGAAGAAATGGAGGCAACCTCCTCAAGGCTGGCATTGATCGATATCCTGTCGGAATTATTCATAAAAACACCGGAGGGTGAAATCGATAAAATAGTTTATTTAATTCAAGGCAGGCTTGCGCCGTTTTTTGTGCCGCTTGAAATCGGAATGGCGGAAAAAAGTGTAGCCAAATCAATCGCCTCCGCTTACCAGGTGAGTACAGAAGAAGTCACCGGGGGATTCAATAAACTCGGGGATATGGGACTGGCCGCACAACAGCAAGCCCAAAAGTCAAAACCCAAAGTCGAAAGCTTAACGGTCGACGAGGTGTTTATAATCCTAGAGGAGATAGCTAAAACTTCGGGCGAGGGAACGGTGGAAAAACGCCAAAATCTTCTGTCAAACCTATTGAAAAGAATGGATCCGTTATCGGCCAAACACCTGGTCAGAATACCCCTGGGCAATACCCGGCTTGGAATAGGTGACCCCACGGTTTTGGACGCGATGTCTTTGGCAAAACTTGGTGATAAATCAAAAAGAAAGCCTTTGGAAGAAGCATACAACCGGACTTCGGACATGGGACTGATTGCTAAAACTTTGTGGGAAAAAGGACTTTCGGGAGTTGAGAAATTGGAGGTTAGGGTCGGATCTCCTATCAGAAGCGAGCTTTGCGAACGTTTGCCAAGCCCCGATAAAATCATCGAGAAAATGGGAGAGGTAGACGCGCAATATAAATATGACGGCTTCAGGGTGCAAATCCATAAAACGCAAGATGAGGTCAGGATGTTTTCGAGGAACTTGGAAGAAATGACGCATATGTTCCCCGAACTTAGCGAAGCGACCAAAAAGCAAATTAAAGCCAAGTCCGTCATTTTGGACTCAGAGGCGCTAGCATATAATCCAGAGTCGGATGAATTTTTGCCGTTTCAGGAAACGACCAAACGTCGGAGAAAGCACGGCATCGAGGAAATGGCGGAAAAGTTACCGCTTAAAGCATTCGTTTTCGACATTTTATATTTGGACGGAAAGTCTTTGATCAATAATCCTTTGCGCGAAAGAATGGAAACTTTAAAACGGGTTCTTCCGGAAGACGACGTTTTGATCAGAACCAAAAACCAGACCATCAAAGACCCGAAAATTTTGGCTACCTTACTTGAGGACGCGATTTCCAAAGGTCTGGAGGGTCTGGTAGTTAAAAAGCTGGAAAGTCCGTACGAGGCGGGAGCGCGGAATTTTAACTGGGTAAAACTGAAACGGCATTCGGCAGGAGAACTTAACGATACCCTTGACTGCGTAATTTTAGGCTATATCACCGGCAAGGGGAAAAGGACGGCTTTCGGTGCAGGAGCGCTTTTGGTTGGCGTTTACGATAAAAAAAGCGATGAATTCGTCACAGTTTCCAAGATCGGTACCGGTTTGACCGATGAAGAATGGCGGGAAATTCATAAAAGAGCCGATAAGATAAGTTTGGATCATAAGCCCGCAAGGGTGAATTCAAACATTGTTCCTTCGGTTTGGATTAAACCAGAAATAGTAATCGAAATCCTGGCTGACGAAATCACCCGTTCGCCTGTGCATACTGCGGGTAGAACCGAAACCGGGACAGGGTATGCGTTAAGATTTCCACGTCTTGTTTCATTCCGCGGTCTGGATAAAAAGGCCGAAGACGCAACAACGGTTGAGGAATTAATCGAGATGTATAGACAGCAGGGAAGGTAACTAATCGATCAAACCTATTACCTTTACCGCGGTTTTTATTTTGTCTCGCAGCTTTCGTCTTCTGTCGTTAAGGTCGGGAATGGTTATTCGTTCGAGGGTTTCACTTGATACCAGGTCTAGAACCGGAACGTTCCCTTCCATGCTCCAGTTACCGATTGGGGTGTTCACCGGGTGTCCGGGCGATAACTCGGGTGGCGTGGTGGTCATAAATTTACCAATTTGTTCGTGAGTCAACCTTACTTTTTGAGGTTTTTGCGTGTCTTTAACCTTTTCATTGGTTGGAATTCCAATGCCGGGAAGGGCGATTTCTCTTGAGATAGTCATTTCTATTATCCTAATACTAGTTTTCCACTATAAGCTTAACAAGTCAAGCGGCAGTTTACCGGTGTGATAAAATGTGGATATGGAATTCGTGACCGATCTGCATTTGCACTCCAAATACAGCCGCGCTGTTTCCAGGGAGATGAACCTTTACAATATGGCTTTGTGGGGCGGCAAAAAGGGTTTGGACGTACTATCCACCGGGGATTGGACCCATCCTTTATGGTTTAGGGAAATAAAACAGGAACTGGTCGAGGACACCCAAGGTTTATATATATTTAAAAACAATAAAGATTTCAAAACGCGTTTTATACTAAGCATTGAAATCTCAAGCATTTATTCGCAGGGTGGTAAGGTCAGGCGCATCCATAATCTGGTTTTTTCCCCGAGCATGGAGGTTAGCGAAAAAATCTCCGCTGCTCTTACTAAACGCGGTTGTAATCTGTCCGCCGACGGAAGACCGATTATCGGATTATCTTCGATTCAGCTCATGGAATTGATTTATTCTGTCGACAGCAACGTTTTGCTGGTACCCTGTCATGCCTGGACGCCCTGGTTTGCGCTGTACGGTTCAAACTCCGGCTTCGATTCCATCGATGACTGTTTCGGCGAATACGCAAACAGAATTTATGGAGTCGAAACCGGTCTTTCGAGCGATCCATATATGAACTGGCAGATAAAAGAGCTGGAGAATCGATCACTTATTTCAACCTCCGACGCACATAGTCTGCCCAAGATGGGCAGGGAAGCTACGGTGTTCGTTACTAAAGACGCTTCTGCCAAAAATTATAAAATTACTTACCAAGATATCATTGACGCAATTAAACAAAATCCTAAAGGGAAATTAAAAATAGAGTATACCATCGAGTTCTATCCGGAGGAGGGGAAATATCATTATACGGGTCATAGAAACTGCAATTTTGTCCAGGATCCCAAGACCACCAGGGAAAACGGAAATATTTGCCCCGTATGCCACCGGCCGTTGACCGTGGGCGTAATGCACCGCGTTGAGGAACTTACAAAAAATTCTCCCTTCCCCGAAGAAGTCTCAAAAATAAACTCAAACGGAGTCAAGTGGATCATTGATCCTGCCAAGAAACATCCGCCTTTTGTCAAGCTGGTACCGTTGAACGAAATTATTGCCGAAAGTCTTCACTCAACCGTTTCAAGCCAAAAAGTGGTCGCGCTATATAACAAGCTTTGTCAAAAATTCGGTTCGGAATTTCAGGTGTTACTGAAGACTTCGATTTCCGACATCGGTAATGAAGTCGGGCAGGTGATCGCCGAAGGTGTAGAAAAGGTCAGAACCGGCAATATCGTGATTTTGCCCGGTTTCGACGGTCAGTACGGAGTAGTAAAGATCTGGGACGATAAGAAAATCACAACCGGACACGAAGAGAACATTAACCAACTGGGTCTTGATTTTTAACCTGCCAAAAGATACATTAATGTTAAGTCTATTTTAAGTAATGGATTTTTTCGGAAGGGAGGTGAATTGAATGAAGGCTTTGGACTCGCAATTGGCACCCTTACTTAAATTCTTGGACGGTTACTACGCTAAATCCCCGGCTTTGCCAAAAGGCGGAAAAGACTTTCTGGTGGCGGCAGCTCCTTGGCTGGCACTTTTGGGAGCCCTTTTTGCTTTATTCGCTGCCTACGGTGTCTATCAATTGATGACTTGGACGAATGCAGTTGTCAATAATCCTTATTTTCAGGCTTATGCTCCAGGAAGCGGTGGTTTTTCGCTTTGGTTAATCTTATCGATTGTCGTCCTTTTGATCTGGGCGGTATTTTACTTTTTAGCTTTCTCACCGCTTAGAGCCAAAAAAACTAAAGGATGGTATTTGATATTATATGGCATGCTCTTGAATGTACTGAACGCCGTGGTAACCTTAAGTATAATCAGCGTTGTTTTTTCGATAATCGGATTTTTGATCGGTTATTATTTCCTGTATCAGGTTAAATCTTATTATAGCTGATATATTGTTTAACCTTCGGAATTTACGTAAGGTTATATAATGTGGTCATGTTTGAGGATAGGGCTGACGCTGCATTCAAACTCTGTCCGAAATTAAGACAATTGTCCGGTCGGAATGACGTAATTGTTGTCGGTCTAATGCGTGGCGGGATAGTGACCGCTAGCGTACTGGCCAAGGTCCTTAAACTGAAACTAACGGCTTTAATCGTGAAAAAAATCCCCGACCCTCAAAACCCGGAATTGGCCATCGGCGCGATGATTTCTCTTAAAGATATTTACCTGAATGAGTCATTGATCCAAGAGTTAAAAGTTCCGGATATCAAAGTCAATCAGCTGATTCTTAAGAAATGGGAGGAGATACAACTCGCCTTAAAAACGTTAAATATAAAATATAACTATCATTACAGGGATAAAACGATACTGGTGGTTGATGACGGGGTGGCAACGGGCGCAAGCGCAATCGCGGCCGCCGATTTTTTTAAAAAAAGAAAAGCTGCGCACATAATACTCATCACGCCGGTGATTTCCACCGATACCTATAAAGTGGTTAAAAAATATTTTGACAGGATAATTTTTCTTCTTAAGGAAGAAAATTTTTATGCCGTCGGGCAGTTCTATCGTAATTTTTCCCAAGTCACGAATGAGGAAGCGGTAAAATTGCTAAAACGCTACTGGTAATTAACGTACGGTTATATTATATTAACTAAGAAAATATGAAATTAATCGTCGGTTTGGGCAATCCCGGATTAAAACACGAAAAAACCCGACATAACCTCGGTTTTATGATCGTGGATTCACTACTAAAGGATTTTTATCCGATCAAGCAAAGCACTTGGAGGGAAGAAAAGAAATTTCAAAGCCAGATAGCCGAAATTAACTGGCAGCCTAAAAAGGGGGACGAGGAAAAAGTAATTCTGGCAAAACCATTGACCTATATGAACGGTTCGGGGTTGGCGGTTTCTTCCATAGCTAAATTTTATAAAATAGTACCTTCTGAAACTTGGATAATCCATGATGAAATCGATCTGCCATTGGGCGCAATGAAAATCCGCTTGGGCGGAGCTTCGGCGGGCCACAAAGGCGTAGAATCTATTATCGAGCATCTTGGAACGGATAAATTTTGGCGTTTTAGAATCGGAATCGGAACTCAGCGGGAAAAAGTCAAAGGTAAGAAAATTAAGGCGATCGATGAATATGTTTTGGGTGAATTTTCCGAAGGAGAAAAGGGCAAGGCAAGGGAAATTATCAAACGTGCCACAAAATCATTGGAGGATGCACTTGATCAAGGCTTGGAGAAAGCCATGAACAGGTTTAATACAAAATAAGTTTTATGCAATCGGTAAGACAGATTCTCAAAAATTTTGACCCGACCAAAGACAAGTATATTTCTAGGGATTTTCAGGCCTTCGGAATTTATTTGGCGGAAGAAATGAATGACTATAAACATAGAGCGATGTGGATAAAACTCGCCAAAACCAACCACCGTTCGCTTTTGGAAGCAGCATTGTCTTTTACAAAAGATTCCTCAGCCGACAATAAGATCGGACTGTTTTTATGGAAGCTTAAGCAATTAAAGACTATTTCAACTTCAAACCAAAAAGGAAAGTAAGGTATGCAGGCACACATTTTAGTACTGGGTTTTGTCCAGGGCGTCGGATTTAGACAGTTCGTAAAATCAAATGCCAAAAAATTAGGACTAGGCGGTTGGGTAAAGAACCTTTCAGACGGAAGAGTGGAGGTCGTGGTAATGGGCGATAGACAAATAATCGAACAATTAATTAGAACAATTGAAAAAGGTTCGTTTTTCTCCGAAGTAAAGTCCGTTCAGGTCGAATGGGAAAAAGGCGTAACTCGTTTTGATGATTTCGAGATCACTCGTTAGGCTTCCACCTTTCCGTAAAAAAGACTGGCCAGAAAAGTTACAATCGGAACCGAGAGCAAAAGACCGATTGATCCGGCAATGATTCTTACAACCTCGTCGGAAATTATCTCGTTATTCAAGATTACCCAATAGGGCACCTTAAGCGGGTTTAAAACAAAGAAAATAAATATCGCAAAAGCAGAACCGGCATAGGCAAGAACCAGCGTATTTATCAACGAAGCAATGTGTTCACGTCCCACTTTTAAGCCTTTGTCGAAAAGTTCTTCAGCCTTGACTTTCGGGTTCATTTTAGCGAATTCTTCAATCGTTGCGGCCTGAGTAGTAGTGATGTCGTTTAAGGCGCCCAAAGTGCCGATGATCAGGGCTCCCAAGAAAAGCCCCTGGATATTAATGTTGCTGGTCGGGCCTATCTGAAGGTTGGCAAAGTCTTCGTTTCCCAAGCCGGTTATGCTTCCGAAATGAATAGCCAGCGTAGCAAAAAATCCGGCCAAAACTATCGAGATAAGCGTTGAAACAAGCGCTATGACACTTCTTTTATGAAACCCGTGCGCCAGAAAGGTCGTTACGATGATGATCAAGGTCGAGCCAATGATGGCCGTCGTAAGAGGGGCCGCCCCTTTCAAGACCGAGGGTACAATATAGATTAAAATGATCGCCAGGCTTATGATCATGCCCGAAATCGAGCCCAGCCCCTTAAATCCACCGACAAGAACGATTAAAATAAAAAACAGAGCAAGAAAAATGATAAGAAAGTTAATCCGATAGAAATCATAGAACGCATAGGTAATTTTGCCGCTTTGATTAAAATTTTGGGAAACAATAATTTCCGACCCTTTAGAAAGATGAATACTTTGAGAGAGCATACTTTGGCTTTCATTATCAATTATAATTTCTTTTCCTTGCTTGGGACCCTGCTCAATTTTAACCTTAAGTTTCTGATAGTAGATTTTATTGCCTTCCTGAATTTTTGTGCCTTGACCGACTACTGCAATGACCCGGGCTTTAAAAAACTCTTGTTTTTGCGGGGTTTGTGTTTGGGCGAGAGCGGAGCCGGTAAAAAAAACAAAGAACGAAAAAACAAGAGCCAATGTTTTAAGCATAATTTATCTATTATAGCAGGGAGCGTGCGCAAAATCCCTATTGACAAATGCAACTTAGTTGCATAAAATCATTATTTATGAACCTAAAAAATACGCAGGCCAGGTCTGCGATCTACGATTTTTTAATCAGATCCTCATCTCCGGTTGACGTTAATCAAATCATTGGATTCTTAAGGTCGAAAAAATTAAACACGAACAAAGTTACGATTTACAGAAACCTTGATACTCTGTGTAAAAATGGTCTTTTGGAAAAACTCGAATTCGGGGAAGGGAAGTTCAGGTACGAATTCAAAAAAAATCATCACCATCATTTAATTTGTACGAATTGCGGTAAGATCGAAGACGTTTCGGGTGAATATCTTTCCGAAATTGAAAGGAAAATCAAAAGCGAGAACGGGTTTTTAATCAAAAGCCATGTCCTTGAGTTCTACGGACTTTGCCGAAACTGCAGGAGTTAAAATATGGAAGCGTTAATTTTATCTTTCCTAACATTCATTTCGACCTCATTTGGCGGACTTTTCGCGTTAAAAAATAGGGACAAATTGCATTTAATAATGAGCTTAACTGCTGGAGTTTTGTTAGGGGTTGTATTTTTCGACTTGATGCCGGAGATCTTCTCCCTTGCAAAAAATAAGGGATTTGATATTACACCTTCTTTGTCTTTTATCGTAATCGGATTCTTGTTCATTCATATCCTTGAAAAGTTGGCCTTGATACATAGCAGGCGACACGAAGATGAGTATGCTCCGCATCATCATCCAACCATCGGTTTGATCGATGCCTCGGGACTTTCTTTTCACAGTTTTCTGGACGGAGTTGGAATCGGCTTGGGATTTCAAGTTAGTGTCCATGTAGGTTTAATAGTGGCATTTGCAGTAATCGCACATGATTTTTCGGATGGGCTAAACACGGTGACTTTGATGCTAAGGCACAAAAACAGTATCAAAAAATCAGCAGTACTCTTGTTGGTTGACGCAACGACCCCGATTTTAGGAACTTTGTCAACTTTGTTTTTCACGATTCCCGATAGCAGTCTGATGCTCTATCTTGGTTTTTTTGCCGGATTCCTTTTATACATCGGCGCATCGGACCTTTTACCGGAGGCGCACATAGGACACAGCTCGTACAAAATGATTTTCTTAACGATTATAGGAGTGTTATTCATTTTTCTGGTAACCAGGGTTGCCTAAATTTTGCAGTAAATCTCGCGTTGCAGGGTTTTTAAGGAATAAATCAAGGATAACACCAACAGTAAGATTATCAAGAGCCCGATGACAGTCCCTTCGTAGGGGAATAGGGTAACCGCACCGGTCAATCCCAATAAAGCAAAGACCGAGAATCCGCAGGAAGTGCAGCCGGCCACAAAGATACCGATGACGGCTCCGCCGCCCGCCGAAACTACCAGTTTTCCTTCGGTTTGCTTAAGTTTCTTCAAGTTTTTAAAAACGACCACCATATTTGTTCCTACTAATACTGACGTTAGGGTTAACATACAAACATCCAGGACGCCTAAGGCCGAGGACGCACCCAGAATCAATCCGGATAAAAGGTTTATTTTGTAACTTAAAGGAAAACTTCCGAATATGGTCGAAGTGCTTAGAGCCGGGTTCAAAAGAAGGACGGTAACGGAAAAGTAAATGCATGAAATAACCGCAATTACGATAAGTTCCAACGGATTCAAAAATTCCTTTTTAAAAGTAGCGGATAGAGAACTGAGGGTGGACATTTTATTTGGCTTGTGCCAGTTCTTGATCAATAAGAGTTTTGAAAGTGGTGTAGGATTGGGCTCCTACCAACTGTGTGCCGTTGACAAAAAAGGTAGGAGTACCGTTTACGCCTGCCGCCTGTCCTTCGGTCAGGTCTTTGCTTACTTTGGCGGCGTCGGTCTTATTGGTAAGGCAGTTTCGGAAAGTATCGCCGTTCATTCCCATAGATATGGCTGCCTGGGTTAAGGTGTCGGTGTTGTACATTGAAGTGTCAGTTTCAGGCGGTTGATTCTTGTAAAGGTAATTATGGTAGTCCCAGAATTTTCCCTGGTCGTTCGCGCACTCGGCAGCATTGGCCGCTACGACCGAGGCGTCACCCAAGAAGGCATAATTCCTAAAGTAAAATTTAACCTTACCTGTATCTACATAATCATTCTTGAGCTGGTTTAAAGTTTGTGTAAAGAATTCTTCGCAATACGGGCAGCGGAAATCCGCAAATTCTACTATGGAAACTTTGGCCTTGGCATTTCCAAGCGGGGGATAATTACCGCCGCTGACATTTACCTTTTGTGCAACGGCATTCCCTGCTTGTGCAGCCGGCTGTACAGCGGCCTGAGCATTTGCTTGATTTGCAGACTGCGCATTTTGAAGATCGTAGACTTTTGTAACCAACACACCGATTAAGAATGAGGCGATTAATAACAGGAATACCAAAAGTTGGTTGGATGGAGCTTTCGAAAAGAATTTATATATAGTTTTTAACGATTTATTAATTTTTTTCGAACTAAACACTTTTTCCTCGATATGCTCCGCGGTTGTACCCCTTTTTGGCATACAGGAATTGTATATTTTTTAAAAAAGAGTTGTCAAGCATTAAAATCATATTAGGTTACCTTAAGTTACCCGGTCAGGAGATCCGAATAGGAATTTCATGAAGTTAAAATAGTTTTCCGTTTCCTGCCTGGTTTTCCTGCCTAATATGAGCAGTTTTTGCTCGTTTCTGAGTCCATTCCTTATTCCCTTGAATAGACTCAGCAATTTATCTGTTTTTAATATGCGCTCAGACCTAAGATTGGTAAGTCTGTCTCTTCGGGTTTGTATGGTTTTCATGTTTCACCTCCCTTCCTTAACCAAAATAAGCACCTTGTATTTTGGCGAAAGGAATCATATACTTTATCAAAGGTTAAGTCTGTAACAAAGCTCACTGTAAATACGTAATATATGTCACAAACGTGAAAATGACCCTGACAAGCGTAAATGCCGTATGCGATAAGTAATGGACACAGGCTTACTTAAATCACTGGTTCCGTTTTTCCGAAAATACAATCCTCTCTATGTTAAAAAAGGTCAAATAATCATTGAACCCGAAGATAAGCTGGATCATATCTATTTCATTGAAAAGGGTTTTGTCCGCTTTTATCATCTTACGGATGATGGAAAGGAGTTCACTTTTCTAATTTATAAACCGGGGTATATCTTTCCGGTTGTCTACGGGTTCTTGGGTAAGGAAACCCGATATTATTTTGAGGCTATGACCCCACTAACATTAAGACGCGCAACCAGAGAAGATTTCGAAGAAGTCATCAGGAATAATATTATTATCAACACCTTTATTATACGGGAAATGGTGCAAAGGCTTGAGGAAGTATTGGAAAAATTAGAGCTGCTTACGTACGGAAACGCATATCGGATTGTTTGTTATATTCTGAAAAATTCGGCGGAGCAATTTGGAGAAACTTTCGGGCAGTTCACGGCTATCCAGCTTAAATTAAGGCACCAGGATATCGCCTCAATGTCCGGCTTATCGCGTGAAACGGTCAGCATCGAAATGAAAAAGCTTGAAAAAGAAGGATTGATCCGTTACAGACAGGGTCATGTTCTGATAAAGAATTTGGCAAAATTTGCCAAAGCCACGGGGATAGATTTTTAAGACGCGGATATTGACAATTCCGTCAGGCCCGAATTTAATCCGGTTTTATCCGAACGCTATAACTAACGGATTTAAAAATAATAACCCCGGTAAGTGATTTTAAGTACAGCTTTAAGCTTTATAAGGACGGAAAATATAAATTAAGTGTTGACTAAAGTTACGGATTTTTGTATCTTAGATGGAGAGATAAATTAGTTAAATATCAAAAATATGGTAAACGTAGTGGTAACAGATAAAAATTTCAAGGAGGAAGTACTTGATGCTTCCGTCCCGGTATTGGTGGATTTCTGGGCAGAGTGGTGCAGCCCCTGCAGGATTGTCGGGCCGATTGTAGAAGAATTGTCCAATGAATACGCCGGTAAGTTAAAGGTAGGTAAGTTAAATGTCGATGAAAACGGTCAAACGGCGCAAAACTTCGGAATAATGAGCATACCAAGCCTTCTTATTTTTAAGAACGGACAAGTGGTAAAGACCATGATCGGTGCTCAAAGCAAAGACAGCTTCAAAAGGGAGATAGATTCGGTGCTTGGTTCTTGAGACATTCTTAAGTCGTTTAAACCAAATCCATCATTATGTACGACGTTATCATTATTGGTTCAGGTCCCGCAGGTCTTACCGCCGCGATTTACACCACCAGGGCAGATTTTAAAACCTTAGTGGTTGCCGGCGGAAGGTGGGGTGGGCAGTTAATGTTAACGACTCTTGTCGAGAACTTTCCCGGTTTTCCCGAAGGCATCCAGGGGCCGGATCTGATGCAGAATATGCGAAAGCAGGCGGAAAAATTCGGTTCCGAATTTGTGGACGAAGATTTTACGGAAGGCGATTTTTCCAAAAATCCGTTCAAAATCAAGGCCGGTGATAAAACTTACGAAGCTAAATCCGTAATCATTGCTACCGGAGCGGATACCAAATGGCTGGGCGTTTTGGGTGAAAAGGAAAAGATCGGCCGAGGGGTCTCAAGTTGTGCCCCCTGCGATGCCGCATTCTTCCGTGATAAAAAAGTGATTGTGGTCGGCGGAGGAGATAGCGCCATGGAAGAAGCATTGGTTTTGACCAAGTTTGCTACTTCGGTTACAGTTGTCCATCGAAATGAAGCCTTCAGGGCTTCGGAGATCATGCAAAACAGGGTCAAAGAGAATCCAAAAATAAAGATAATGTTTAACAGCGAAGTGGTCGAAGTGTTGGGCGATAAGGTAGTAACGGGAGTAAAAATCAAGGATAACAAGACAGGACAAGTTAGCCAAATGCCCATAGACGGGGTATTCGTGGCCATCGGACATACGCCTAACGTTTCCAGGTTCAAAGACATTGAGCTGGACGAAAAAGGTTTTATAAAAGTGCACGACCATTTCCTAACCAATAAAGAAGGTGTCTTTGTGGCAGGAGATGTACATGACGCAAGTTATAAGCAGGCGATAACCGCCGCCGGTTACGGTTGTGCGGCCGCCTTAGAGCTACAAAAATGGCTGTCCGACAAAGCGGGCTAAACTTCCAACTATTTAACCTCATTTGATATGGTCCGGAAATTCTTTAAATGTTTGCGGTACCATACATATTATTTGAAAAACATCTCGGTTCTTGATTATGATGGGTAGTTAATCTAAATGGGATGAGGTTTTAATTATGTTTAATTTTCCCCGGCGGCCGTTTTTATTTTAAAAGCGTTGCTCGAAGGCAAAAGGGATTTTTTCCCGGCAAGCTCGGGGACCTTTTTGTAAAGCCAGTAAACAAGAGCTGATGCCAAGACGAACAGCAAGACGCCTCCGAAATCGTCACCGACATCGGTTTTATCGCTGAATTCCAGAAATATTCCAAGTATTTTTATCGCTACCCCCGTAACAACGAATAACACGGGCGCAATAGAACGGTTACTGCTGTTTTTCCCGGCAGAATACCAAATTATTGCCCCGATACCCAATACGGCCAGCAATATATCATCGATTTTGAACAACGGTTCGGTTTCGGAGAATGCTTCGGGTAAAAAAGCAATGCCTGCAATACCAACCACGGCGGTCGAAACCAAGTTTACGGTTCTGTTCAATGATTCGTTTACACTCATGAGAATAAATTCCTAATTATAATCATTATGGAAGGTTAAGGTTTAGGGAGTCTGTAATCGGAATTACCGGAAAGAGGGAGGGTGTTTAAGTGACAAATCGTTTTAAAAACGGAACCCGGGTTAAAGCAAGGATTATTAGAAACGAAATGAGGTAAAGCGTGAGCGAATTTATCCATTCTCCGAAAATGACCATTTTAAATAAATAAGGGCGGCCCAAGACGTGTAAGAACCATTCTTCCAGCAATCCGTGGATAAAGTAAATTCCCAAAGCAGCCATGCTCAATGAAGTGATCAAAGAAACAAATGCAGGCTTTAATTCATTGAACTTAAAAGAAGTTTTGATAATTGCAAATAGCGAAGCGGATGCGATTATGGTGCCCGGAAAGATATAGTTAAAGGAAAAATGCGGATCAAGCCAGTGGTTGGCTGTTGCAAGAATGAAATTGGCAATGCTTAAGCCGATTCCAAGAAAAAAACCCAGGAACAGCGTCCGAGTGGAAGGGAGTTTGATTTCCATCATCCACGCACCCAACAGATAATACCCAAGGTAAGTAAATACTTGCCGTACGATCCCGTCGTCCACAAAAAATGGAAAAGCCATGGTATTTCTATAGTAGGGGAGGATACCGATACTGAGAAACCATAGCAGACAAAGAAACAGGATATCCTTAGGTTTAGCGTTTGCCACGAGAATTCTTAACGCCGGCGTGATGAGGTAAAGCCCGACAATCATCGGCAAAAACCAAAAAGAAGTAAGGGTGGCGCTGAAAAGCTTAAATAGTTGGACAAACCCGAAGACGGGGTGCTGCCAAAGTTCGACAATCATGTAAACCAAGGTCCAGGTGAGCCAGGGCAAAACAAGCCTTACGAACCTTTTTTGGTAAAACTGCCTATAACTTTCTTTTTTTTGAAGAAGCAGTGCTCCCGACAATATCACGAAAAGCGGGACACAGGTTGCGGATACCGCAGTCGAGAAAAAGGTCTGGTCAAACGGCGCCGCGTCCAGGGAATGGACCAAAACCACCAGGTAAATCGCCAGAGCCCTTACCACGTCCGCCCAGATCATCCTTTCGGATTTAATGTTTGTTGTCATTTAAAATCTTATCGCAATTATAACATCAGGAATTTATGAAGGGAACTTTTATAATTGACATTTTCATCATCATTTGGAAAACTAATTACAGGAGGTGATTAAATGAATAAAATGGTGAAAGAGTGCACCAGGCCCCATTCTCTGGCTCATATGCTCGAGGGTGCGGGTATCGCACTTTTAGTTCTATACTTGCTGCCCACACTGATGCCGTATCTTTTGGTAATGGGACTAATATGTCTTGTCGGCGGAGCGCTCTGGGATTTTTCGACCTTTCAGGAAAAGAAATAATCCGTGTATCGTTTTAAATAAAAATAGCTTACACGAGGATCAATTTTATTCGGGGCCATTACGTTCGTCATGGACTGCCGATTTTCAACCTCATGCCGGGGATTTTGTGTTATAATTCCAAAGTTATGACAAGAGAGCACCACGAGCCCGGTTTAGACTCGATTATTAGCCTTTCCCAGTCCGACAGGGAAAGAAGATTGCTTTGGGAGAGAGCCGATGTTTCAGCCGTTAGTCTACAGGAAGTAGAGGAAATATTCGGCCAAAATAAGCATTTCAGCTTGCCCTCGGGAACAAGGGCAATACTCAGAATCGGTTATAGCACTTCAGTGGCCAGAAGCCCAAGTTATTTTGATTTGGGGGAAGTGAAGCTTGAGGATGATACGGAGGTCGCACTCGACAGAAGTCCGGTGCATCTTCCTTCGGAGGAAGGTGCGGCAGCGGTTTTCACCCTCGATTCACAAGGAAGACGCGAGCTTTACCAGAGTGGCCAGGGAAGAGAAGCTTTGGAGGAAGAAAAGACTTTGGCCAGAAGGTTTATGGATAAAAGAAAAAATTACTTAAGACTTCGGGACCTTGAATTAAGAGCGGGATTGGTAACCAAGGTCCAACTAATCACCCGCGTAGCTCCTCCCAAAGAAGTTTAAACTACCGTTTTAGTGCTATAATCTTTCTCATGAATGTTAAAGATAGAGTCGCGGTTGTCACCGGTGCATCGTCGGGTATCGGTCTGGCAACGGCTAAGCTGTTGTCCAAAAACGGTGCGAAGGTGGTACTGGCTGCACGTTCGCTTGATAAACTTGAGAGACTTTCCAAGGAGCTTCCAAACTCGCTGGCCGTTCGAACCGACATGCTGGATAAAAAACAAGTGGAAAATTTGATTCAGCAGACCGTTAAAAAGTTTGGCAGAATCGACATATTGGTAAATAACGCCGGTCGGGGGTATGACGCATTCATCGAGGAAATAGATTTGACAAAATTCGAGGAAATCTTGAATCTCGATTTGGTGGGACCTTTGATCGCCATCCAACAAGTGTTGCCGTTTATGCGAAAACAAGGCCAAGGTGCGATAGTCAACGTTTCCTCAGGAACAGCCCTGATGGCTCTTCCGGGAATGGGAGGTTATTCTTCTATCAAGCGCGCCTTGGCGGGACTTTCTTTAACCGCCAACGAAGAATTTAAGGGGTATAACATTAGCGTCAGTGTGATTTACCCTTACATTACGGCTACCAATTTTGAGCAAAATACTATTAAAACCGAAAGAGCAAAAACCCAGATCGAAGATGAAGGAGATTGGGAGATTAAGGCAGACCATCCGGAACTTATCGCCGAAAAAGTATTGGAAGCGATCGAAACCGGCCAATCGGAAATATACGCCCACGACTGGATGAAGAAGGCGAATAAATGAAAAACGACACGATAATACGAAAGCATCTGCTGGCCTTGCTTAAAGGCGGGAATGCCCACATGACGTTTATGGATGCCGTTGAGGCTTTTCCGACGGATAAAATTAACGATTATTTTCCAAACGGCATTTATACCTCTTGGCACCTTTTGGAGCATATCAGGCGTACCCAGCACGATATTTTGGATTTTTGCCTAAACCCCGACTATCGATACCTTGAGTGGCCAAAAGATTACTGGCCGGACCGAAACGAAAAGGCAACGAAAAAGGACTGGGACGA
Organism: Candidatus Levyibacteriota bacterium; assembly: GCA_027334565.1. Taxonomy (GTDB): domain Bacteria; phylum Patescibacteriota; class Microgenomatia; order Levybacterales; family UBA12049; genus DAHWUP01. The sequence continues at coordinate 30,144 of DAHWUP010000008.1, forward strand.
AACGATCTTCAATTTCCAGAATGAACTTAGGGCTTTTGAAAAACTTGTCGAGGACCCCAAAACCGATTTATATGCCAAGATAAAGTGGGGAGACGGTCAAACGATACTTCGCGAAATTTTACTCGTTTCTGACCATACGGCTTATCACGTCGGTGAATTCGCAATCGTGCGACAGGTCATGAGGACCTGGCCCAAAAGTAGAAAATAATTTTGATTCGCTGCCTATCCGCGGTTTGACAAATCCCTAAAACAGTGCCAAGCTAATTAAGAGGGGGTTTTTGTTTGTCTTCGAAAGTATTCTACAAAGTAGCCGGGACGCTTTTTGGGATAGTAGGACTTGGGCACCTTTTAAGAGTTTTGCTTGGATGGGGTCTTATAATCGGACCCTACGACATTCCCACCTGGTTGAGTTTGGTTGCCTTCGTCATACTGATCTGTCTTTCTTACACCGCTTTTAAGTTAGCAGGAATTTTTAAATAAAGGAAAGGAGGTGGAGCATGAAATCAAAGCTATTGCAAGCCGCATTGACCGGCGGGATCATCTGGGGAGCGACGATTTTTCTCACCACTTTATTAAACCTTTATACGGGTTATGGTACCGACTTTCTCAAAATCTGGATAAGTATTTATCCTGGTTATAGTCTCACGATGGTGGGAAGCCTAGTAGGTTTGGTCTACGGTTTCTTCGACATGTTCATCGGAGTATATATCATTTATTGGGTTTACTTGTGGTTAGGTAGGTACGTCAAATAGACTTAAACTTCAATTTTTATAAAGCAACAATAGTAATAGACTTTATACTATTTACGGTAGATAATGAATTCGGTAAATGGTGACTTATTTTATCGTGGTATAATTTGTAAACTATGGCAAAGAACAATACTACAGAAACGTTTGAGGTAAGAGGGGAGGATCTTCTGAAGAAAGTCAAAGAATTGGTCCATGAAGGAAATATCAGGCGGATAATCATCAAAGATAAAAATGGCAAGGTTCTGGTCGAATTTCCCCTGACTTTCGGAGTGGTGGGAGTGTTGATCGCTCCGGTTTTGGCGGCAGTCGGCGCGATAGCCGCGCTGGTCTCCGAGTGTTCGATTGTCGTTGAAAGAGAAAATTAATTCCGCAAAAAACCAAGTCGGTGAAAAGTCTTACCGGTTTGATTTATCGATTTGTTTGTGTTATATTCCAGCTCCATGACAGAAGCTTATAATCCCGGTGCTGTTTTTGCTGCACGTAGGGAACTTGTAAAAACACCAAAGATCGTTTTGTCGGAAGATTTTGCCAAAAGAGTAAATATCCTGACGGGTTTTCTTTCCAGGGAATATGAACTGGCATCGCTATTTGCGCCTTGGGACGCAGGTATCGGAGTAGTTGCCGCTCGGGAGGGAAGAATATTTCAGGATCCCCCGGCCGGGTGGCAGGAATTTATGGAATCCATTTCACACCAGGAATATGTTCAGCTTAGGAGATTAGCAAGGGTAGCTTACCGAAGATATGGCTGCCGGACCCTGGAGGACATGAGGGAGCTTGGAAGCGGAGCCAAACGGGGATACGGGATTGGACAACAGGGTAGGGCATTTGCGGTTTTGGCTTTTCAATCGAAAAACCCCCAAGAAGCATCAGACATCACATTAGGCTTGTAAAACAAACCGCCCCGTAAAGACCAAGTTGGTCTATTCACATCTTTTGCTCTTCGGCCTCATGTCAGAACTACGCACAGGTAACACCGATGCTTGACACTCAATCGAGGCTATGGTATCATGCTTTATGTGAATGAATCCCGGGCAAGTCCGGGAGGAATTTTTTTATGATACTTACAACAAAAATAGCTTTGAATACGGCATAAGCGCTTTTTGTGGCCTCATAACTAAATTCCGCTTCGACAAGCTCATTGCAAGTCGCTTTCATAAGTTCTTTAAATTGATTGGATCAGAGGATTTTCGGGCCGGTAGCTTAGCTGGTAGAGCGCAGCTTTTGCATAGCTGAGGTCGAGAGTTCGAATCTCTTCCGGTCCACACTTTAGCAAGCCCGGTGCTTGCTGATTGAAGCAGCTCGTTATCTTGCGCGTAGCGTTTGCCACACCGACGTGGCCGCTACCCGCAAGATAATAAGAGATGGCTCTTTGAAAAGTGAAGAGAAGACCCGTTAAGTTCTGCTCGTTCTTGAGAAGAATTTGACGGGAATAAGTCTTTTTGTCCTCAACGAAAGTTGAGGTTAAAAATCTACTCATAATGCCAATAATGGATGCCTAGGAGGCTTTGACCGAGGAAGGACGCATACGGCGGCGATACTCGTCGGGGAGGTGCCATAAACCTTTGATCCGGCGGTTTCCGAATGGGGCAACCCGGCCCGTAAGGGTCGACCAAGCAGGAATAATCCCGAAGCAATTCGGGATAATAGCGTTTGGCCGGGTACGGCGTGAACTGAAACATCTTAGTAACGCCAGGAAAAGAAATTATTAAAGATTCCGTCAGTAGCGGCGAGCGAAAGCGGAACAGTCTAAACCCCGATTTAATCGGGGGGTTGCAGGGCAGACGATATTCGATGTTGTTTTTTCTAGCGGAAGGATCCGGAATGATCCTCCACAGAGGGTGAAAGACCCGTACGCGAAAGAGAAAACACCGATAGTCTGTTCCTAAGTACCATGGGGTACGGTGAAACCCTGTGGGAAGCTGGGGCGGCCACGTTCCAAGACTAAATATCAAAGTCTACCGATAGTGAACTAGTACCGCGAGGGAAAGGTGAAAAGCACCCCGGGAGGGGAATGAAATAGATCTGAAATTGTTGGCTGACAAGCAGACAGAGTCCTTCGGGGCCGCAAGGCCCTTTCGGGATGATGTCGTGCCTATTGAAGAATGAACCGGTGAGTTTTTAATTGCAGCGTTTAGCCTAAATAAATTTAGTTTATGAAGGCAAAGTGAAAGCATGCCCTAACCGGGCGATTAGTTGCAGTTATAAGACCCGAAACTGGGTGAGCTAACCTTGGGCAGGGTGAATGTGGGCGAAAGCCTGCAAGAGGCCCGAACTCGTAGTAGCAGCAATTACTTGAGATGACCTGAGGTTAGGGGCAATATGCCAAACGAACCCAGAGATAGCTGGTTCTCCCCGAAATATATTTTGGTATAGCGGCTATTCATTGTGTACTGAGGTAGAGCACTGAATGAAGTCTAGTGGCGCAAGCCATTAGCTTTTATCAAACTCCGAATGCAGATGCACTTATATAGCCAGTCAGACTTGTCGGGCTAAGCTGATGAGTCGAGAGGGAAACAACCCAGATTCCTATCTAAGGCCTCTAAATAATGGCTAAGTTTTGAACGAAGTCAGATTTCACAGACAACCAGGAAGTTGGCTTAGAAGCAGCCACCTTTTAAAGAAAGCGTAACAGCTCACTGGAGGACGATATCTGGCGCGAAAAATTAATCGAGGATCAAGCCATTTGCCGAAGTTGGAGACTCCGCCGTAAGGCGAGATGTGGTAGGGGAGCGTTCTATTTGCGGTGAAGCGGCATCGTAAGGTGTGGTGGAGCGGATAGAAGTGAGAATGCCGGTATGAGTAGCGAAATTTAGGTGAGAATCCTAAACGCCGAAAATCCAAGGTTTCCTCCGCAATGTAATTCAGCGGAGGGTTAGTCGGTCCTAAGGGTGTGCCTTGTTAAAGGGGTGTAGCCTGATGGGTAAGTCGTTGAAATTCGACTACAGAATATGAACCGTTCAAGGGATTGACGAAAGTGGAAGAACTAAGCTTTGCATGCAGAGTCTAAGCAGTAAGATAGTAGTAATTGGAAAATCCGTTACTGTGTTTAATCAAGCTGTGGGAAACCCGTAAGAGCAATCAATAAGGGGATTTAGTAGCTTTCAGTTTCCGAGAAAATTTTCATTGAGTCCCAAAGAGCAATCGAGGGACAAATTCATATTTTTCCGTACCGTAAACCGACACAGGTGGATTGGTCGAGAAGACTAAGGCGATCGAGAGAAAGATGTTCAAGGAACTCGGCAAAAAAGCTAGGCGTAACCTTTGGGAGATGCCTTGCCCTGAGTAGTATCAGGGCCTCAGCAAAAGTCTATTTACCGACTGTTTATCTAAAACACAGGTCCCTGCAAAGCCGAAAGGCAAAGTATAGGGGCTGACGCCTGCCCAGTGCTGGCAAGTCAAATATCGTGGGTGAAAGTCCGTAAGGATTGAGCTTGTGATATAAGCTCCAGTAAACGGCAGCAGTAACTATAAGAAATTGTAGTTATAAAATTTAGCTATATGCTGGAAAATCTGTACCGAAACTGCATAAAGCAGACGGTTGAAGTATCTGACGTTACTATGATACATTTATATTATAGTGAAAATACGCTCAGAGCAGACAATCAGCAGGAAAGATCTTGAACGGGAAAACCTAGGTTATTTTCTTGCCGGATTTGTAGAAGGAGAAGGAAGTTTTAATGTTTCGCTTCGAAAAAAAAGCGATTATAAAGTAAAATGGCAAGTTGTTTTAAGTTTTAATGTCTCACAAAAGGATCCAGCGGTCCTCTTAATATTAAAAAGAGAACTAGGATGTGGAATTATTAAAACAAGAAAAGATGGATTACATTCCTTTGATGTCACAAATTCACAAGATTTAACTCTTAAAGTAATACCTTATTTTAATAAATATCCTTTACTGTCAGAAAGTAAAATTGAAAACTTTAAAATTTTTTATAAAATCTCAAACCTTGTTGCAAGGGAAGAGCATAAAAATAATAGAGGGTTAGAAAAAATTTTGCTTTTAAGAGAAAAATTGAATAAAGGAAAGGGTAGAAAAAGAAAATATGGGATTAAAGATATTTTTCCAATCAAGAAATCCTCAGAGACTATACGCTAAACCCATTTACAAATGGCGATAATATAGTCCGACCTCATAAGCGATTATGAGAAACGTAATCAATCGTTAATTTAACAATGTGAACTGTTCTATGGTAACAACTTCGTTGCCTTAGAAGAACGTGTTTTAGAAATTCTGCTATATGCTGGAAACACTCTGTATCCGACAGTACTTTTTAAAAGTAAGAATCTGCTCGGTGGAGTAAATCAGCAGGCAACTTTATTTTTGGGAGGAGCCTCAGAGACTAAACGCAGAACCCTGGTTATAACAGGGAAGATATAGTCCGAACTCTATAGCGATATAGAGAGTCTAGACTTAAAAGTCTAGGAATAACACAATAAGCGAAGTTCCTTGTCGGGCGAGTTCCGACCCGCACGAAAGGCAGAACGAGTGAATAACTGTCTTGAACGTCTACTCGGCGAAATTGAGATGGCTGTGAAGACGCGGCCTAATTGTACATGGACAAAAAGACCCCGGGAGCTTTACTGTAGCTTGGCATTTGAAAGTTTAGTTTAATTGTTTAGAATAGGAGGGAGCTTTGGCACAGTGAAATACCTCTCTTTGGAATAAGCAATCATTACCTTTAGCCGCAAAAAAATTCGGCAGAGGGACAGTGTCTGGCGGGCAGTTTA
>DAHWUP010000009.1 GCA_027334565.1 Candidatus Levyibacteriota bacterium
GCCGCTAGCTCAATTGGCAGAGCATCTCCCTCTTAAGGAGACGGTTCGGCGTTCGATTCGCCGGCGGCTCACCGAAGTTATTCTCCGTTTCATTTAAGATTTTGTTTACTCCATGTAAGCTTTTTGTTAGAATCATACTGTCATGCCTGGTCCAAATAAAAGAGTTTTATGGCTGGATTTTATAAGGGCGATTTCTATATATTTCGTATTGATAATTCATAACGAGATCGTATTGCCAAACGCGACCACTTTTGCTTTCGGTTCCATAATAGCTTCGTCCGTACCGCTATTTGTAATGATAAGCGGAGTATTATTGTTAAATAAGAAAGAGTCTTATTCTGTTTTTTTTAAAAAAAGAGCTAACAAGGTATTGATCCCTTGGATATTTTGGACCTTTATTTTTATGATTTGGCATATTTTCGTTGATCATTATGATTTTAATGGCTTTTCGATTTCTTCGCTTATGAATCTTTTTGAAAAAACTTTGTTCAACGAGCTTTGGTTTCTGCCAATGATTTTTGGTATATATCTTCTAACTCCGCCATTAAAAATTTTCATTCAGAATTCAAAAAATAAAGATATTTTTTATATCGCGCTCATCTGGTTTATCGCCGTATGTATCATGCCCGCAATACATCAGAATTCTACCTTCCCGGTATATCTAAGTGGCATTGCAGGTCGTGTCTTACAATTTACGGGCTATTTTATTTTAGGTTTTGCACTTTCGAAGGTTAGGCTTCCAAAGCACGGGCTTATTATTACTTTATTTCTGCTGTTATTCGGTATATTTTGTTCTGTTCTCGAAGCTTTTATACTACCTCAATACCTTGGCAAAATCGAAGGAATAAGTTATTTTGACCCGGGTATTGTTATAACCTCAAGTGGAATATTTCTTTTTATAAAAGAAGTATTTTCAGCATACGATAGAAACATACCGGATATATATAAAAAATTTATAGTATTGCTGAGCAAAACAAGTTTAGGAATTTATATTATTCATTATCTGTTTATGAGGATCACCAAGCCGTATATAATAGTTTATTTCGGGTTTCTCAAACATTTGGATCCCGTTTTTACCGGCCCCGTTCTGGCTTTAGTGTTTTTAATTCCATGCTTTTTTATAATCTATCTTTTTCAAAAATTACCGTTTTTAAAGCATATTGTTCCATAGTAGTTCTATTGAGCAACTTCTGAATAAATTCCGGGGCGAAAGATTGCATGCGCCTAGGACATCATACGATCTTAAAACTTTGTATAACCTGCTTGTATATTTTAATTAACCGGTAAATATGTAAAAGTTTGACTCTATAACCTTTATAATTTTTTGAATCTCGGTACACAACATTACTTAACGTAAAAAGCCTTGTCCTTGCTATTTGCAAACCTAAATTAATTGTGTATTATAATGATGTGGACAAATTAAAAAATACATTGTCAGGTCTAAAAAAATTGATTTTAAGCCATAAAAAAATTTCACTGATACTCTTAATTATTTTTATCGTTATCGCTTTGATAATCTATCCAAAATCTTCGGGACAAGTTCAAATCGTAAAAGTCACTCGGGGGGACGTTGTAAGGACGGTTTCCGTCACCGGCTCCATCGCCGCTGACAAGCAGGTTGACCTGACCTTTCAAATTGCCGGTACCCTGGCATACCTTGGCGTCAAAAAGGGCGATAGCGTTAACGCGTATCAAACTATAGCTACCCTGGATCAGCGTACCGCCGAAAAGAATTTGCAACAGGCTTTGATCAATTATGACGAGCAAAGGATTTCTTTTGACGAAACCAACCAGGCCAATCAAAACCGGACTCCGGATACCGCATTAAACCAATCAATGCATGACGTTTTGATGAATAACCAATATGATCTGAACAAGGCGGTCATATCTGTGCAGTTACAGGATCTGGCCAATCAATTATCCGTACTCACCACTCCCATAAGCGGAATCGTGACCAGGACGGACGCGGTCACTGCCGGCGTGAATATTACCCCCTTAACGACCTTTACCGTTACCGACCCGAACTCCTTAAATTTCAGTATGGATGTCGACGAATCGGATATCGGCAACGTCAAGGTCGGTCAGGATGTCAATGTCGCTCTGGACGCATTCCCCAATACCACTTTAAGATTAAAGGTTAAAAGTATTGATTTTGTCAGCCACCAGACCTCTTCCGGCGGAACCGCGTTTACCGTAAAGACCGACCTTCCGTATAACGACAGCTATAGGGTAGGGATGAGCGGCAACGCCGATATAATTACCGAGGTCAAAAAGAATGTTTTAACTATCCCGCTTTCCAGCGTAATGGATGACAATACCGTTTTTGTGCAAAAACCTAAAGGTTATTTCGTGAAAACAAAAGTTAATCTGGGTGTACAAAGCGATATAATGGAACAAGTTATTTCCGGCCTTTCGGATGGGGAAGTCGTTGCGGTTGATCCGAGTTCGGTTCCTCAACAAGATATCAGAAAACAATAGTATATTCTGCATGAAAAAATCAGACGAAATTATCAGGATGTCCAACATCAGCAAAGCATATGGAACAGGAGACCTTGAAACTTTGGTTTTAAGAGATATCGATTTGGTGGTAAAAAAAGGAGAGTTCTTAGGTATCACCGGTCGATCTGGTAGCGGAAAATCAACGTTGATGCATATAGTCGGACTTTTAGATACACCGACTACCGGAAAATATATTCTAAACGGCACCGACGTGTCTAAGCTTAAAGAAGATGAACAAGCCTACCAGCGTAACAGGGAGATAGGTTTTGTTTTTCAGCAGTTTAATTTGTTGCCAAAATTATCGGCTCTTGAGAATGTAATATTGCCCGCAATTTACGCCGAGGTGGACACAAAACAACGTACGGAAAAAGCTAATCAGCTATTATCAACCCTGGGTCTAACGGAACACTCCGAAAAAAAACCAAACCAGATGTCCGGTGGCCAGCAACAAAGAGTGGCAATAGCTAGGGCATTGATGAACGATCCCGAACTGATACTTGCCGACGAACCTACCGGCAATTTGGATACCAAATCGGGAGATGACGTGATGAAGATCTTAAAACAGTTAAATAAAGAGGGGAAAACAGTGATCTTGATTACCCATGAGCACGATATTGCTATGCAGGCAAAAAAATTGATTCAGCTCGAAGACGGCAAGCTTGTCCATAAAGAAAATAATGCCATAATTACATAAATGAATATTAAGGAACTATTTCTTTTATCAACCAAAGCCATTTTTGCCAATAAACTCCGCAGTTTCTTAACTACGCTCGGTATCACCATCGGTGTGTTTGCCATTATCGTACTTGTTTCGATAGGGTCCGGGCTACAGGCTTATATCACCAACGAGATCTCGTCCTTAGGACCGAACATCATCGATGTCATACCGGGCAATTCTTTGTTTACGGCATTTGGACCGGGAACGCAAAATAAACTAACAATACCACTCGCCAGAAATTTAGCCAACAGGCTTGTCTCAACCGCACAGGTTGCGCCACTTGCGGAAGTTTTAACCAGCGTAAAATATAAAAATATTGAAGACAAAAACGTCTATGCAATAGGTACCACCTACTTGTATCCGAAAGCGGTAACCTATGGAAAGACGGTAATGGGAAACTTCTTTACTCAGGGTCAGGAACAATCCGGTATAAAAGTAGCGGTGATCGGTTACACCATATACACAAAATATTTTAAGAATCAAAATCCGATTGGACAAAAGGTATTTGTAGGTAACGAAAAATATACTATAGTCGGGGTTGCCGAAAAAAGCGGTGTATCGTTGGGAGTTGACCATGATAATGTTGTGTACATTCCATTGGAAGCGGTACATGCGCAATTTGGTGTCGACAGGTTAACGGAAATAGTAGTGGACGCCAATTCACGGGAACTTTTACCCTTTGTAAAAAAACAAATTAACACGGTACTGTCGAAAGATCTTACTCAGGACGAATTTAGCATCCAGACGGGTGAAACTCTTTTAGATACCGTCTCCAAAATCACTAACATGCTCTCGCTTGCCCTGGGAGGGATTGCCGCGATATCGCTTCTGGTCGGAGGCATAGGGGTGGCTAATATTATGCTCGTGTCGGTAACCGAAAGAACAAAAGAAATAGGACTTAGAAAAGCCTTGGGTGCCAAACGAAGCGATATCTTAAAACAATTTTTACTCGAAGCGGTCATGCTGTCTTTAACCGGCGGAATTGTCGGTATTATCCTTGGCATGTTGGCATCGGTCATTATTGCGATGATCCTCGTTTCAAGCGTAACATTATGGTCCGTGCTTTTAGCGTTTTGTTTTTCGGTAGCAGTCGGGATTGTTTTTGGCATGGCTCCGGCTGTGAGAGCTTCCAAATTAAGCCCCATCGACGCATTAAGATATGAATAGATTGTTTTCTATTTTGAACAAAGATTTTAGAAAAAAAATATATAATTTTTTAAAATATCTCATCGGTTGGCCTGTTTCCATTATCTCCTTGATTTATATCGGTAGCATTGTTTATTCGAATAAGGCATCACTTGCATCGATCGGTTCAGTCAATTTGGAGCTATTGTCAATGTCTCTGTTAACTTTTTTTATTTATTTTTTTCTTCGCGCTCTGCTTTGGAACGAAATAATTAAAGAAAAGGGGAATAAATTACCCTTTAAAATGACAGTTTATTTTTGGGAAATTTCGGAAATAAAAAGATATACGCCCGGAAACATCTGGTCATTTTTGTCAAGATCTGTCCTTTTTACCGATAAAAATCTTACCAACAAAGAAGTTCTTGGGTCGATAATCAACGAGATGTATCTGATAGTCCTGGGCTGTCTTACGATATCGCTATTTTATATCGCATCGCTAATTAAAAATCCTTTTCTTACCGGTTTACTGATCGTTGCAACGATAGTCTTTGTTTTTGTCTATGCCTTTTCGGGAAAACTAGAACATTTTTTTCCCAAATCCGGCATTTTCATCCATATCCGGTCATTGGTCCTTCCCGGAGAAAACGTCCTAAATAACCTGAAACTTTATTTGTTATCGACCCTTACTTTCGCTATGTTCGGACTGGCTACCTATTTTTCCGCCGTTTCGCTGTTCAATCTAAACCTGGCAAAACTTAACGTTCTGACCGGTTTATTCGTATTTTCATTATTGGTAGGATACTTGACGCTGATCACTCCGATGGGTCTGGGCGTAAGGGAAGGCGTGATGACCTTGGGTCTTTCATCGTTTTTAACAACCTCGTCCGCCGGACTTGTATCCATTTTTACCAGAATTATTTTTATCATTTCTGAGGTGATTTTTCTGCTTTTAACCATACTCTGGGTTAAGATCAAAAACCGTTTTCTTACACCGGCCGAAATTTTTATTTCAAATCATAAATTCGGGTTTACCTTGTTTATCTTCGTGCTATTGTTTTTTGCTTATTTTAGCTTAGCCGGCTTTTTGCGATATGATAATTTTTATACCGGCAGGTTCGATCTTGGTAACATGGATCAGACCGTATGGAACACCATCCACGGAAGGATCTTTCAGACCACCGATCCAAACGGTACGGACATGGTTTCAAGGCTTGCCTACCATGCCGATTTCATTCTGGTGTTGATTTCACCCTTATATCTCCTCTGGTCGAATCCTAAAATGTTGATACTTTTACAGGTGGTTGTAATGTGTTTCGGCGCGCTTTATCTGTATTTGATAGCACAGGAAATTTCCAAGGAAAAGTTATTCTCGCTGGGTATATCGATAAGTTTTTTGCTTTATCCCGCTGTCCAGTACAATTTATTATATGACTTTCACGGAGTGACACTGGCTACCACCTTTTTACTGGCTACTTTTTATTACTTCTACAAAAGGAAATATTTATATTTTTTGCTTTTTGCGCTTCTGGCCGGAATTACCAAAGAGCAAGTATGGTCCATCATTGCCATCTTTGGCGCTGTCATTTTCTTAAGAAGCTATGTACAAACCCGTAAAATAAATAAAGAATCGTTGTTCGGAATTTTTATATTTCTTATCGGAAGTTTTACATTCTACGAACTGATCTGGAAAATAATTCCCATGGTGCGCGGCGGAAACCATTTTGCTCTTGCATATTTTTCGGATTTCGGCAATACAACATCGTCGGTGGTCCTAAACGTATTTTTAAACCCTCTTAAAACGATCGGCGTGTTTCTAAGACACGGTAATCTTGTCTATTACCTGGAAATGCTTGCGCCTTTAGGGTTTACTACTCTGTTGTTCATTCCGGGCCTGATTTTTGCCGTTCCTGATATTTTTATTAACTGCTTAAGCAGCAATCCCCAGCTGCACGAAATATATTACCAGTATTCTTCAACGATCACCCCTTTTATTTTTATTTCGTCCATATTCGGAGCCAAACTGCTTGTTAAAAGAATTCCGTTAATCACTTACGGAATGTTGACCGTCTATTTAGTTCTGACAACACTCGCTACTCAATACTTTGTCGGTCCGATGCCCGGAACTTTAAGCCCCAGCATAGACATGTTTGCAAACCAACTGGTCGAAAGCGACAGGATACAGAATTTTTTAAACGCCATTCCTATTCGTTACAGCATCGCCGCCACCAATAATTTGGGATCTCATCTTTCCAGAAGAAGAAATATTTATACCATCCCAAACGGCGTGGCCAAAGCGGACGTCATCCTTTTCCTTCTGGACCACGGGTATAACGCGGTACCGGCCTCGACCGAAGCATCAATGGTCAAGGAAATGGAAAACGATAAGAATTACATCCAGGTCTATAAATACGATTCGTTCATAGTCTTTGAAAAAAAGAGCCTATATTCAAAACCCAAACCTAAAAAAGGCCAGGTGGTTTTATTCCCGTATTCGATAACCGCCTTAATGGACAGAGAATACGAAAAAAGCGATATCTCGATCGTAAAGCAAGTCGCGACAAACGGAAATTTTAATAGTTTTATCATTTCATATACCTCCGACGGCTTAAAGGAGTATGCGCTGATGAACATTCCAAAAGGCACTGTCCCCCAAAAAGGGTTTCCCGTTCTACTCTTGGACCACGGCTATATCGACCCTAAAACATACAATACCGTAGATTCATACTCGGCGGAATCAACTTATTTTGCCAACCGGGGATTTTTGGTGATAAAACCGGATTACCGCGGAAACGGGAATTCGGAAATTGCGGATACCGCTTTAATGAGATTTGCTTACCCGATAGACGTATTAAACCTTTTGGCATCCGTTTCTAACATCAAAGAGGCCGACACAAATCAGATCTTTTTCTGGAGTCACTCGATGGGCGGAGAAGTCACACTCACGGCGCTGGAAGTGATTAACGCCAAACCCAAATTATTCCCCAAAGTCAGCGGCGCGGTATTTTGGGCACCCGTTACCGATCCGGTACAGTGGTTCGCCAAATCTCACCTTCCTTATCTTGAGGAAGGGGTTTCACCCTATATCGAAACTTTTAAGATCATGGGAACGCCCGAATCAAACCCGGATCTTTGGCAGTCGGTGTCGCCTTTAAATTATTTGAAATTTATTAGCATACCTGTATTGTTCCAGCAAGGAACAGGAGATACAACCGTGCCGTATACCTGGTCGGTCGAAATAAATAACGATATGAAGAGTTTACAAAAAAAATCCGACCTTATACTTTACCCGGACGACAACCATAACCTTTTGCTTCATTGGTCCGAAGCGGTATCTGCGGATATTACATTTTTCCGTTCTTTACAAAAATAATTAAAAACCATACGATTAAAATATGACGAATGTGACAAAGGCCACAGGAATAACAGAGCCTTTCAGCGAAGATAAGATAGTCGCGTCCATAAAACGCGCGGGTATCCCCCAAAATCTGCAGGATAAAGCTTTGGAGTATGTCAAAGCGTCGCTTTACGATAACATACCTACGTCCGAAATCTACAAAAACATCATCGACTTTTTAAACAGGGAAGCAAGTCCCGTAAAAGCCAAATACAGTCTGAAAAAAGCGATCATGAGTATGGGTCCTACCGGTTACCCGTTCGAAGATTATGTCTCGGACATTTTAAAAGCAGAAGGCTTTACTACCGTGGTAAGGTCGGTTCTTGAAGGAAGGTGCGTCAGCCATGAGATAGACGTGGTTGCTGAAAAAGAGAAAGAAAAATTGATGGTTGAAGCCAAATTTCATAACGACCCGGGTCTTAGAACCGACGTGCATGTTTCACTCTACACAAAGGCAAGGTTTGACGACCTAAAAGAAAAACACAACTTCAGTAAAGCTTATCTTTACACCAACACCAAGATAACTTCCGATGCACTGGCTTACGCTTTATGCGCGGGAATGGGAGTCGTCAGCTGGAGCTTTCCCGAAAACGGCAGCTTAAGGGATCTGGTAGAAAAATACAAGTTGTACCCTTTGACTATTCTTACATCCGTATCTTCGGCACAACTCCAAACCTTGCTCGAAAACCATATCGTATTGGTCAGGGACATCTGTAAAAACCCTAACGGTCTTGACATCTTACCTATGGACACAGATTTTAAACAAAAGATATTCCGGGAAGCAAATGCCGTTTGCGAAGTTTAAAACTTAATTTCGGACAATTTTCGCCTCTCAACCCTGTCTGCCATAAAACCGTTAGGAACCGTCTTTAGGTTCGGTCCGTACAACAAAAATCCGTTTCTAACCGTATGATCTCCGAATTTTTCGTTGATCTTATCGACGGTTTTATTGATCGCCTCTTTTTTATTGTCTTGATCGAACAAGGAAAGAGTAAGGCTTTGGTCGTCCCTAAGATTTCCGACGGAAACCGCAATTTGTCTGACCATCCGGTTCCATTTCCACTCATCCAGCAGAGTTTGGCAGAGCTTAAAGATTTGGGTTCCGCCGTCTATGTATTCACCGATTGTTTTTCTGCCGTGTTGGGATATTTCTCCGCCCAGATAGAGATGAACCGTTCTGCCTTTTTTATTAAGCTTCCGAAGTTTTATAGATATCTCTTCGCAAAGTTCAAGAATGTTTTGCCTGATTAAGCGTTGATCATAAGTATTCTCCGGTAAACAATAACTTCTGCCGACGGATTTTGTTTCCGAGGGGAAATAATACGGAATAACCTCGGATTCGTCTTGTCCTTGCCCGAGCCGATATAGAAAATGCCCTTCAATATCCTTAAACTCGTTAACCAAAACCGCAAGCGGTGCATTATGGAGCTGAAGCGGGGTATTGATCCCCATTCTATTTAATCGTTGTTCTATTCGTCTGCCGATACCGCAAAAATCTGTTAGTTGAACTTGTTTATAAATCTCCCAGATGTTTTGCGAAGTTATCTCAAGCGTTCCGTTCGGTTTATTGATGCCGGAAGCCAGTTTTGCCAACAGCTTGTTATGTGAGATTCCGACCGACACGGTGATATATTCGCCGATCTCATCTGCGATGCGCCGGCGAATTTTATCAATCAGCCGGTATTTACCGCCGAATAAAATTTCCGTCGCGGCAATATCCATGAACACCTCATCCAGCGAGAACAATTCAACGTATGGGGAAAAATCTTTACAAATGTCCAAAAACTTTTGGGTTATTTCCCAATATCTTTCAAAGTGTGCCGGGACGAAAATCATATTGGGAATAATTCTTAACGCATCGAAAGTGCGGCTGGGGGATTTAACGCCCATTTTCTTGGCTTCTCTGCTTGCGGCAATGATCGCCGTCCGGCCGTTTTGCGCGGTTACGCCGATCGGCTTTCCGCGAAGCTTGGGGTCAAACTGTTGTTCGCAGGAAGCGAAATATGAATCAAAATCGATATGTAAAATTGTTTTGGTCATAAACTATGCTAATAACCAATAAAGATACGTTCCTAAAACTCTTTTAATGATTGAATAAATTCCAAATGAAGATTTAAGCAGTCTATGATCCTGAGCAGAGTCTAAGGACATATACCACCAATATATTAGAAAATAATACGAAAAACAAGAGAACAAAATACGACAATCCGGGTCAACCTTAAGCCGGTTTGACAATTCGGTTAATTTAGCCTAATCTTTTAGATATATGGCAGAACCAGGAACTCCGGAACAATTTTTGGAACCGAATATTCCCGATTTTAAATTGCCTCCAAGCGGTACTCACGTCAGGGTGGAAAGAGATTCCGGCGAAGTTCAACTGGGCTGGAATTTGGCAGGAGAATTGCCGCTTAGCGGAAAAATAAGGGTTATCCACGAACTTCCTGTGGAACAAAGACAAAGCGCACTTCCGGTGGGACAAAGACGAAGCGAATATAAAGACTTAAGCCGTAGTGAATTTATCAGAACAAACCCTATTCCGGGCATTGATGATGTCAATGATTTCGATCAGCTTAAGGAAGCGATAAAAAGAGTATCGTTCGTTCAGGGATCACAAACTACCTACAAAAGCGGTGATTTGATCAAGCTGGTTGACGAAGTCAGGGAAGGTAAAAGGCCATTGGAGGAAATAACCCGAACCGGTAGCCTCAGAGATAAAACCCAGGAGCTTCTCCGAAGGGGATAAATTTTCCGTCTGAATCATTTTTAAAAGTGTTGATTGTTTGATATAATGCGCATTCATGAATAATGTGTTCGAGCGCTGCCGAAACTGCGAGGTAAAATGTTTTCTGGAATCAAGGGCACAACAAATAGTTGACGAAAGCGGAGAACTTACCAAAGTCCAGATCAGGCACAAAATATCGGTTCTGTCTTTGGAGGCAAACCGCAATCGATGTCCGAACCAGGAAATCGGAAGGGTCAGAAAACTAAGCGTTGAAAGCATAGGTCCAAAAGGATTTTCATCCATCACCGGGGATTTTCACGGCCCGATAAGTTTTACGGGGGAAGATATGGGTCCAAACTATACTTTCAGGCTTTCCGCCAAAGAGTGGCGCAGGCGTGAACAGTTCAGAGACGCCAAGTCAAAGCACAGACCCTAGGCTTTAAAAACTGATGATATGGATCCTCGACTGGTCCAATACCGCAGGATAGGCAAGCTGGGTTTTCATTTGCACCTTATATAATTTTTGTCCGTAATCCAGGTTTAGTGGTTGCGAGGACAGAAAAACAGAATCGGTGTTGCCGTTAAAATCAAGCTCGGAGTTAGCTATGACCCTGCCGTCCGTATCGTTTACCAGCCTGACGCTGGCGATCTCATTTCCGGTCGGAATATGCAAAGAAGCTTCAAAAACAACCGATTTGATCTTCCCGTAAGCGGTGTTATCGATGTACGCCTGTAACCCCGGGACATCGGTCCAATCGGTGTAATTTCCCGATCCGGAACCGAACGGGATGTAATATTCCGAAGGCTTAGGCGCCGGTGTAGTTTGCAGCGAATAATAATTAAGCGGTAAGGGCGTGGGAGACGGGGTAGGGGAAATATTTTGAGTCTTAGCGAACTGGTTGAATTTGGCTTCCAGATCATTTAGTCTTTCTTCGCAGTTTGGACATACGTTCGGATCAGCAACCGCTTGAGGATTTGATTGACCTGTGGGTTTATTGGCGCCCAATATCTTTAGATCAAGCGCCAATAAGTTAAATCCGATCAAAACCAGAACAAGGATAAGGAATTTAACCGGAGTAATGAATTTCCTCATAATTTAACTTTAAAGTAAGGGAAATCCTATGTCAAATTTATATCAATTTATATTCCGTAATCCGAAAGCGGGGCATTTCCGATGCGGGTCCTGTGCAAAGACATGATAAAACTGTCGCACTGGTAATGCCCGGGGATGGTAGAAAAGGACCCGATATAACCTTTAGAAATTAAAGTGCTTATGGCGTTGTTATTAAATGCTCCATACGGATAAGTAAAAACGTTTACTGTTTGCCCCGTGTGCTGTTGAATTTCCGTTTGAGCGGTATCTATTTCGAAATCGATCTTGCTTTGCGGGCCTTTGGATATCGGCCAATGCGACCACGTATGATTGGTAAAATAAAATACGCCGCTGCTTTTCATGGCAGAAATATCGTTCCATGCCAACATATCGGGATTGCTTTGTACAAGACCCGATGCAAGCATTAAATTTGCTTTAAGATGGTATTGTTCGAGGATGGGTAACGCATAAGTATAGTTGTCTTTATATCCGTCGTCCATCGTGATCACCACGGTCTTGGGAGGTAAAGGTGTGTGTGTCCTCAATGCGTTTATAAGATCCGAAGCCCAAATCGTGTTATATCCGTTTTGCGCAAGGTATGCCATTTGTTGCGCAAAAACACCGTTATCAACGCTCAAAGAAATTTGCCCCAAAGCCTTAGCCGTAGCTTCGGGTTGTATATGATGGTACATCAAAACCGGGACTCTCAAACAATAATCGTCGGGAACGAAAGTTTCGGTGTTTTCCGGTGGCAAAGTAGGTGATTGGGTAGCGGTTTCATTGTTTTTGGGAAGGGTCGAAGCACTTTTGGTGGCCGCTTCGGCTCTTAACGAAACATGATAGCCTAGGGGAAATTGCGAAAAAGCTTTAGGCGCCGATCGCGCCGGCAAGTGATTACCGTCTCCAAAAAAAACGGAATACGAAATTGTCAAAATTAAAATCAATACTACAAGAGCGGTATTCAAAAGACGGTAATTTATGCGTAAGTTATCCTGCGTACGGCCCGCTTTCCGCGTCTTTTTATTTGATTTTTTTATTTGTCTCATTATATTTTTAAAGTAATCGCGTAGTATATCATTAATCCGCAAATTAATCTATGATATAATGAAAATGCAGCTGGGAGGCTGTTTTATTATGGATAAGTTTACTTCCGATAAAATAAGAAACGTTGCCGTTATAGCCCATGTCGATCACGGAAAGACCACGCTGGTCGATTTCATGCTTAAACAGTCGCATACCTTCAGGGACAATGAGGCGCAAATGCAACAAACCACCATCCTGGACTCAAATCCTCTGGAGAGAGAACGTGGCATAACCATCCTGGCCAAAAATACGGCTATCTACTATAAAGGCTATAAAATAAACATAATTGATACACCCGGTCACGCGGACTTTTCGGGAGAAGTGGAGCGTACCCTTAATATGGCGGACGGCGCGCTTTTGATCATCGATGCCCAAGAGGGTCCAATGCCTCAGACGAAATTCGTTCTTAAAAAAGCTCTGGAACTGGGTCTTAAAATAATTGTAATAATTAACAAGATAGATAAACAGCTTGCCGATATAAAAAAAACTGTAGAAAAAACCCATGACCTTTTTCTGGAACTTGCAACCGAATCCGAACAACTCGATTTTCCGACATTTTATTCGATCGGAAGAGAAGGCAAGGCTTCAAAGATTTTGGAAGAGGTTAAAAACTCAAAAAATCTTGAATCTATTTTGGATGAGATTATTTCCTTTATTCCTGCGCCAGAAACGGAGAAGGGTACTTTTCAAATTCTGGTTTCTAGCCTTGATTTCGACACTCATAAAGGAAAACATGCGATAGGAAAAATTAAAAGAGGAGTTCTAAGGAAAGGGGATGCCCTGATAGATATTAATGCAAAAGGCGAAAAAATACCGGGAAAAGCCGAATCCATCAGGGTAAGTCACGGATTAAAAAAAATAGATGTCGATGAAGCTTATGAAGGCGATATCGTAGACATCACCGGATTTCCGCAGGTAGCGATAGGAGATACTATTACCGACCCCGCGAGTCCGGAAAGTTTGCCTCGGATTATTTTGGAAGATCCGACGATAAAAATAGCCATTTCCGCAAACTCATCACCGTTTGCCGGCAGGGAAGGGAAATTTACCAATGCCAGGCAAATCGAAGAAAGGCTGCACAAGGAACTGGAGACCAATATCAGTTTAAAATACGAAAAACTGGGTGAAAGAATGATAGTTTCCGGCAGGGGAGAGCTGCATTTATCGATCCTTCTTGAAACCTTAAGAAGAGAAGGGTACGAATTTCAGGTAGAAAAACCCCAAGTGATCACGAAAATCGAAAACGGAGTTACATTGGAACCTGTTGAAACAGCTATGATAGATATTCCCGATGAATTTTTGGGCGTTATAACTTCCGAAATGGGCAAACGAAAAGGCATAATGATAGATATGCATTCGGAAGGAAACGGAAGTACCAGGCTGGTATACAAAATCCCGTCCAAAAATTTGTTCGGAATTAGAAACGAATTGCTTACTAAAACCAAGGGCACGGCCGTCATTAACATTGAATTTTTTGACTACGAACCGCTAACGCCTCCGATTTCCAAACTAAGAAACGGGGTGTTGATCGCCTCCGAGTCGGGTTCCTCTTTAAAATATGGCCTAAACAACGCACAGCAAAGAGGAATCACCTTTATCGAACCGGGAACCAAAGTATATGAAGGAATGATAATCGGTGAAAATTCCAAACAGGAAGATATCGAAATTAACGTCACCAAAGAAAAAAAGCAAACCAACATGCGTGCTTCTACCGCGGATGTTCATTTGGGCGCGCTTACTCCGCCAACGGTGATGAGTCTTGAAGAATGTATCGATTTTTTGGACGATGACGAATTTCTTGAAATTACGCCACTGAATTTGCGCTTAAGGAAAAAGTTACTTACCAAATTGGATAGGGTCAGGCAACAAAGATTACAGAATTAAATTTCCGAAATAAGTTGGCTTAGTCCGGAAAAATCCTCGACCGCATAGGACGCACCGCAGTTTAAAAGTTCTTCCTTTGAATACGTACCGATCCTCCCGATGCAGGTTATATCGGTCTCGTTTGATATTCGGATGTCTGTTTGCGTATCACCCACAAACACCGTGGATAATTTAAAGTTTTCAAACGTGATTTTAAAAAATTCGGCGGCTTTTTTAAAATGTGAAATGCCTTTCCTGAAATCCGGCTGTCCCTGGCGTTCTCCCAATATTAAATCGATATACCTTATAATCCCCGCCGTTTCAAGGTTATTTTTTACGGCATTTTCTTCAAACGCAGACGACACAAAAATAAGATAGCCTTTCGACTTAAGCTCCTCCAATGCGGGCGGCACGTCGGGAAAGGCCTTGACCCTGATTTTACCCATCTCCGACACTATCTTCATTGCTTGGTCGAAAACCTCCTTTTTTGGAAGAATGGTGCCGTGGCTTAATAATAATTCTTCCACCTGATCTGCTGTTTGCCGACCCAAAGTCTGTTTAAGGTAATCTGAGGCCTCCTCTTCGTCTATTCCGTAATCCCTATGGAAAATTTCCCCCCAGGCCTTGATATACACCGCAGTAGTATCCAATAACGTTCCGTCCTTGTCAAAACCGATAAATTTTATCATTTTAGAAAATTATATCAAATAATGGTAAAATCCAATCATGAACAAGACGCCGCATAAAAACACAAAGCAAAAGCTCGTGGAAACAACTTATATTTTCGACGTCGAAGGAGTATTAACGGTACCCTATGCCAAAAAAGTGGATTTGGAATTAATTAATAAAATAGAGAATCTTCTTTCAAACGGTAATCCGGTAATATTAAATACGGGAAGGTCGATACCCTGGGTGGTTGATAAAATACTTTCTAAATTCGCATCCGAAACCGCATTGGATAATTTGTTGTGCATATGCGAAAAGGGAACCGCTTCGATTGAATCAATTGATGATAATTTAACCATAAGCATTCAAAAAGAAAAATCTTTTTTAATTCCTGAAAAACTAAAAAAAAGAGTTAAAGAATTAATCGTTAAAAAATACAGCTCTACCATGTTTTTTGACGAGACCAAGCTTACAATGATCACAGCCGAAATGAACCCTAATTTGCCGGACATACCAAACGAAGAATTCATTAGGATTTTTAATATCGCACAAAAATATCTGATCTCTGATCTTGAACAAATCCTTACAAACGAAAAACTGGATAAATTCTTTAAAATTACACCTACCACTATTGCAACTGATATAGAACATGTAGACGCCGGCAAGGACCTGGGCGTGCAAAGAGCGCTTGAATGGCTGAAAAAATGTGGGATAAGCACGAATAATTTTGTGACTTTCGGCGACAGCTTATCCGATTTTGCGATGCCTCTCTGGCTATTTATGCATAAATTTATTGTTGAACACGTACACGTTGGAAAGGAAACCGATATTCCGCGTAATATCCCATACCGTTTGGTCGTAACAACTTTTAAATACAACGATGGAGTAAAAGAATATTTTAGATAAAACTAGGATGAAAACATTACTGTTATGAACTTGGCATATAATCTTCGTCCCGTAAATTTTAACGAGTTTGTCGGACAGAAGCATCTCACTGCGGATAACGGTCTGGTCAAAAGGATCATCAAATCCGGTGCTTCATTCTCCTTGATCTTCTGGGGTCCCCCGGGAAGCGGAAAAACTACTCTTGCTTACATTATCGCCAACGAAATCAACGCCGACTTTCATGCCATGTCTGCGGTCGAGGCGGGGAAATCGGACCTGAATAAAATAATCAATAAAGCCAAGGAAAACTTACGCTTTGGAGTAAAAACAATATTGTTTCTCGACGAGATCCACCGCTGGAACAAAGCGCAACAGGACGCACTTCTTCCCTACGTTGAAGACGGAACCTTAAATCTTATCGGCGCAACTACCGAAAATCCCTCGTTCGAGGTGATTTCGGCGCTTTTATCACGTTCGAAAGTGTTGGTGTTAAAAAGTCTAGAGCCCCAGGAATTGGAAGCGATACTAAACCGTGCTTTAAAAGATAAGGTTAAGGGTTTGGGCAAATATAAAAAGAAAATCGGCAAAGATGCGAAAGAGTTACTGATGCGCCTTTCCGGAGGTGACGCCAGGATCATGCTTAATGCTCTGGAAATTGCTGTTACATCATATAAACAAAATGAGATTAACGAGAAAATTGTTCGCGACGTTTTTCAGACCAAATCGGCGGGGCTTTACGATAAAAAGGCGGAAGAGCATTATAACATCATTTCCGCGTTTATCAAGTCGATGCGGGGCAGTGACACCGACGCCGCTTTGTATTACATGGCCAGGATGCTTGAAAATGGCGAAGACCCTAAATTTATTGCAAGAAGAATGATAATTTTTGCCGCCGAAGATATTGGCATGGCTGATCGGGGAGCGCTAATTCAGGCGGACGAGGCGTTTGAGGCCGTCCATAAAGTTGGCATGCCGGAAGCCCAACTTATACTTGCGTACGTTGTCATTTACTTATCGCAAGCGCCAAAATCACGGGCGGTTCCAAATGCCTTAGGAAAAGCAAAGGAAGCGGTGTATGAATTTCCCAACGAACCAGTTCCCCTACATTTGCGAAATGCTCCTACAAAGCTGATGAAGGAATTAGGATACGCTAAGGATTATAGGTGGAGTGAAAAATACGTGGGACCCAAAAAGCCTCTTCCTTTTCTTCCCAAAAAACTTGCAGGCCGCAGGTTTTACGAAAAATAGTGGGTGGAAGACGGGTGCCGCCCCCGCCACCTCCTGGACCACAACCAGGCGCTCTGCTGCTGAGCTACATCCACCATGGTGAGCCTAGACGGACTCAGGTGGAACACCCTGTTCCAGTCCTTAATCCGTGCGTATTATATACTGCTCTCGCTTGGCTTAGTATACCATAAAAAAGGAGGAAATAGCCATGAATAGGCCTTTTTCCTCAACTTTATATGATGAAAAGACATTCTACCAGGCTTTTATACGTGACCTTGAGAACTGCAGGGAAGAAGTGATTATAGAGAGCCCGTTTATCACAACCGAAAGGACAAAACCCTTAATTCCCTTATTCAACAAACTGCTGGAAAAAGGAGTAAAGATCTACATTATGACAAGGGATCCCAAAGAACACGAAGAAAATATGAAATTTCAGTCGGAACAAATGATATCGGCTTTTGAGCGAATAGGAGTCCAAGTACTTCTTTGCATCGGAAACCATCATCGAAAACTTGCAATTATTGATAGGAAAATACTCTGGGAAGGAAGTTTAAATATCCTTTCACAGTCAAAGAGCAGGGAAATTATGAGAAGGATAGAAAGTGAAGAGCAATCTTTGGAAATGTTTGATTTTCTTGAACTCAACAATTTTATTTAAGATTAATAATTGCTCCCAAGCCCTGAGATAATATGACTGCAAGAGCAATAAAATCCTTGCAAAACTTAAGCTATATCGGGGAATTAAGACAAAGATGGGAAGAGATTAAGAAATTGCAGAATTATTTCCTATTGGCTGCATGATAAATTATTTATCTATTCTTTTGGTTCAATAGTTATATCACCATCTTTAATATTGATAGCTGATATTAAATCCTCAATGTCTAAAAAATCACGTAATGGTATTTCTAGTTTTTTATTTTTGTTTTTCTCAAACTTATCCACGTATTCGAGAATTGCATCAGACTCATCATGTCCTTTAGTTTGATAACTAATAATTAGTTTGTATTTTTTTGTTTCTTTTGTTTTATAAACTACTTCAAGGTCTCCTCCATATTTTAAAATGAGTGATTCTAATTCTCTTATTGCTTCTGTGTCTCCATTATATTTTTTTATATATTGTGTAAGAATTTTTGCAATTAGTTTTATTATGAAAATACTTTTTTCTTTTTCAGTGAATTTATTGAATATTAAAGGGTCAACTCCCACATTTATTTCCTGTTTACCCTTGCCGTCTTTATCCCACTTATTTTCACGCTCAAACATAATCTTCATATGCTGTAGTTGCGGAACAAAGTGAATCATAAAGTAATTATTGCCTTTAATTAGAAACTGATATTCTCTCAGTTTGTCAACGAAACTTGTTGCTATTATTAGATAATCTTCTGGAAAATTATATATTTTTTCTTTTGAGGACGAATCAAAAATGCGGATATCGCTTATTTTCTTCTCTTTTAGTATATACTTTTTCTCCTTTTTAACAGAGGGTGTGTTTTTGTCTTGAAGTATGACTTCGCCTACATATTGTTTTTTCATGAGACAATTATAGCAGAGCTTATCAAAATTGAGGTAAAAGTTATAATAAATTGCTTTTGAGGAGTTTGAAATGCTCTAAATATAACTTGCTCCCCAGTCCTGAGATTATTATAACCTTAAAAGTAATAGAATCACTTCAAAATTTAAGCTATATCGGGGAATTAAGGCAGAGGTGGGGAGGAAATTATAAAGCTGCAAGCCTCAGCTTTTCAATCTGCTTAAAATGTAAGAAAGTATACTTTTTTCATCTCTTGTAACGTTTGTAGATATTTCTTCCCATTTATTTACTAAATACTTCTTATAATCTATTTTTGCCTGACGTTTTATTTCAGATACAGTTTTTTGCCAACTATCACCTGCGGGGTACCCTTCTTTGCTATAGCCATTTAAAAGAACTCCATCGAATTCAGAAAAACCAGTAATGATAATTAATATTTCAGGAAAAGGCATTTGTCCTGGGTTTTTAGAGGGATTATATTCTTTATCAATTATTTGTTCGGGTGGCTTTTTTAGCATTGTGTAATATGCTTTTCTATTGTCTCCTTTTGCCCATATCCAGATTTTTTCGGAATACTCATGTGCTCCATTTGGAACAATACCATAGTTTTTTGTAACAAAATCTACAATCGTACTATACAAATCTTTTGGATGTTTTGATTTTCGTAAACCACTAAGTATTAGTTCTATTAAATCCGTATATTCATCCTGATTATCTTTATCTACCACGCCCAAAAAATCCCACTCATTAAGAATTTTATTAAGTTCTTTGTATTGAGTTACATATTTTTTCTTTTGCTCCTTTTTAGTATTCATTTTTTACTCTCCATTCTTTTAAACATTTTTCTGTTTCTTCTATATATAATTTTCTGGTTTCTTTAATTGCAATATCATAATTTCCTTGTTTATAATCAGGCCAAAAAGTTTCTATATCTAATTTTTTGTTTATGGTAACAATTACGGCATCTGTTTCTCCACTAAAGTTATATATCTGATAAGTATAAATTTGATGTGCCCCAATTTTATATCTGGCATCATCTAGGGTACCGTTTGTTGATGTATCTATTACTAAATATTTTTTATATTTTGGTATGTATTCGTTTTCAATGAATTTTTTTATTTCTTCTTCTGCGTGTTCTTTATCAAAATGAAGATATATGTATTTATGGTTTGGAATCCAATATTTTTTAAATTCTTGCTTCATTTCTTTATAACCCTGTCTTCTGAATGGCAAGTCTATGATCACCATTATTATTCCGATAGGTATCATAATTAATAACCGGGGGATGGCAAAAACAAGACTGAGAAATAGCTTTATTCTGTTTATTGTTTCATTCATCTTAATTAAACTTTTATCTGAGGCAATTATAGCAAAGGCTGACAAAAAATGAGGCAAAAGTTATAATAAATTGCTAAAGAGGGGCTTGAAGTTGCCTAATTATAATGCTCCGCAGCTAGGACTCTTACCATCATAAATGAAGATTATGCCTGTGTTCGACTCCTTCCAGGCGCGAGGCTAGAATTATAGGATAAAGTCGTAAAAATCGAGGCTAAAATTGGTTACCAAAAATTGTGACCCTGGAGGGAGTCGAACCCCCAACCTGGTGCTTAGAACGCACTCGCTCTATCCATTGAGCTACAGGGCCGTACCTATATTTTACCAAACTTTGCAGCATTTTCAAAAAGATTCATGTATAATCAAGTGGAATTTATCTTTGATGAAAAAGCTTAAGAAAATCGCCATTGATCAGCTCATCCCGATTTTATTGACCTTCTTCACATTCTGCGGCCTTGCAACCGTACTTTACGCGATACTGCTTTTCTTAGACCAACTTAATCTTAAATCTCCGATTATCTTATCTTTTAACAAAAACGATGTGATACTTGGGATATTGATCTATCTTAAAACCGCTATCGATTTTGCCATCTTCATCGGAAATCTTATGCATACCAACCCGGGTTGGAAGAAAAGGATTGCAATCGAACTGGGTACGGCGCTCGGAAACGGGCTGGGAACCTTTTTAATTTTAATCGTCTGGATTATTTTTGCCCAGGTCCCGTTATTTATGGTAGTAATGATTTTCCTCGCAAGCGTCATTCTTTTAAGAATGGCCGAAGAAAGCCTTGAATCATTCCTTTTGCAAAGAAACAGTTTTATCGCCCTCAACATCAAAAAACCGGTATCGCTTCTTCAGGGACAACTTAATATCGTCAACGGGATATTCAGGCCTATTTTAAAATTTTTTGTTCCAAGTCTTAATCTGACCAGAACTCAAAAACTTTCCTTTGCCAATTTGGTAGTTTTTTCACTGACTATTCCTTTTGTTTTAGGGCTTGATGATTTTGCCGGATATATTCCGCTTTTTACAATCGTTAATATCTTCGGCTTTTCCATCGGAATACTGTTGGGACACATGTTTTTAACTATCGGTCTCTTCGCTTTTCCCAAAAAAACGGTGGCAGTGGTCAAACACCCGTTGGTACTGATGATCGGGGGATTGGCTTTCATCGGTTTAGGGATTTACGGATTATTCGAAAGCTTCTATATTCTTACCGGACTTTTTTAGCCTATTGTATCTGGAGCGGGATACGGGAGTCGAACCCGTTTCCTTTGCTTGGAAAGCAAATGTTGGACCGTTCAACTAATCCCGCTTCTTAAGGAATTAGTATAACAAAACTTAGACTCGTACTCAACTTGCAAATAGAACAAAAATACCTATACTACTATCATGTCAAAGGCCCTGCAAAATATGTTTTTATTTATTTTTTTTTGTGTCTCGATTTTCCTGATAATATTTGTCTACACCAGAGGAATACTTTTTTACGATGAGGGTTGGGTCATACACCCCGCACAAAGGGTTTTGCAGGGCGATGTTCCTTATCGGAATTTTCACTATATTTATACTCCCGGGTCATTATATATAACCGCATTAAGTTTTATTATGTTCGGCAAGTCAATTCTTGCCACCAGAATAATGGCGTTTATTTTTACGATTATTTCGATCTTAACAATCTTTCAAATTTCAAAAATTCTTAAGTTTAATTTAATCTCTTTGCTTGTTGCGATTTTGATGTTTATCGTTTGGTTGCCCCTGCACATCAACTTTTCCTGGCCAGTGGTGTACTCCACCGGTTTTTATTTGCTTAGCCTTTATAGTTTATTGATTTTTTACAAGAACAAAGCTAATAGCTATTTGTTTTTAGCTGCGGTCTGCGGCTTTTTGACGTTCTTTTTTAAACAGAATTTTGGTGCGGCTGCTTTTTTATCCTCTTTGATTATCATATTTATTACCGATAATAAAGACAGGTTTAGATCGCTAGGCTACTACCTGGTAGGTTTTTTGGTTCCGTCACTCATTTGGCTTGGGTACCTGGTCCTTTCAAAATCGTTTATTCCCTTTTTAAACGATACTTATTATCTTTTATGGTTGGGTAGAGGGGTCCAATCGACTCCTTTTATCTATCTTGCGCCGATATTATCCGAAATTGCCAAAACCTCCCTGTATCTTATGCCGTTATTGATTTCGTTATCTGCTTTGTATCTACTAAAAAATAATAACAGGATTCTTTTTGCGATACCGATATTTACGGGTTTATTCTATTTATTCGGAATAAGACCAACCACCGATTTTACGCACTATATCCCCCTTATCGCTATATCGGGACTTTCCCTAGGTGTCATATTGACAAAAATAACACAAAAACGGCTAAAAATTTTTATCGGCTTTCTATCCTTTATTTTGATAGTTCTGGGGTTATATACGGCTTTTTTTCGTGGATATTATACCTGGAATCCGACAATTTTAAATTATGACAAGACTATTAATAATAACCGTATCGGTATTTATGTTGATTCAAAATCAAAATACGACATAACATACCTGGAAAATTTGGTAAACAGTACTACCAATAAATCGGACTATGTTTTTATCGAAAAATTTTCACCGTTGCTTTATTTTATCCTGGACAGAAAAAATCCAACGCCTTACGAATTTATCAGCCCATATCTGTCATCCAAAAATGCGCAGCAGGAAATCATTGAGGCCCTAAAAGATAAAAAAGTCAAGCTTATCATCTCGGACTTTTCCGTTGAAAACAGCAATTATTTATTGTCTTTATATATCCGTAATAATTATCAGGAAAAAAATTTCAAAGACTTTGAAATCTGGGTCAAGAAGTAATCAGAGAAAATGGGGCTGAAAACGTTGCTTCTTAAGGCTTGTCATGTTAATTGGTTCTGTCGGGGACCAGGGAATTGAACCCTGCGCCTTCCGGTCCCAAACCGGACGTTCTTCCGATGAACTAGTCCCCGAATTTAACGAAGCTGCCATACGCTACATTCCGACGCCCAATTTACGACAAAACAGCTTAAATTACGATGAAGTGCCGCGAGAGAGAGTCGAACTCTCACGCCCGATGAAGGGCAAAGGCTCTTAAGGCCCTCGTGTCTGCCATTCCACCACCGCGGCACGTATAGACTCGACCCCAAAAAATTGAGGCAGGGATCGAGACTAACGTACCATAATTTTACCTAAAGTGCGTAATTTAATCAACCGTGCTTGGGTGGGGTAACCCCAATAGAAGTCAACGAATAATCCAAAAGGTCCTTCATTTCCCCCCTTCGGTCGTCACTGCCTAAAAGAACCGCGATTATTTTTTGTCCGTCATAATCAAGGTATGTTACAAGGCAAAGCCCCGCTTCGGGAGTATAGCCGTCTTTTACTCCTTTTACCCCAGGATAGCTTGAAATCAGATTCGTCTCATTTTCCAAATCATACTCCTTATGGGTTGCAGTCCCAACAATCGTATGGTCAAATGTGGCCACAACCTTATCGAAAAGAGGAAATTTGGATAATGCGTACTGGGTCATAACCAGTAAATCGTAGGCGGTAGTATATTGATTGCCGTCGCCCTCAAGACCGGTGGGATTGGTGAAATTGGTATTGTTAAGACCCAACGCTTTTGCCTTTTGATTCATAGCGATGATGAATGCTTTACGACCTCCCGGGTAATTACTAGCCAGTGTCTCTGCGGCATCGTTACCCGAATGTAATATCATCCCGTACAAAAGGTCCTGCAATGATAATTTTTCTCCCGCCGTTAAACCCATCGAATCTTCTCCCACCAGATCCTGCTGCGTAACAAGATAATCATCGTCCGGTTTCTGATTCTCCAAAGCTACAATCGCGGTCATTATTTTGGTCAAGGAGGCCATAGGCAATTCCATGTTAGGACTTTTCTCGTATAACACACGGTTTGTGGTCGTATCGAATACCAAAGCGGATTTGGCCGTTATCTGTGGTTTGCTGTCATTACCGAAAATTAAGTGGCTCAATGTCGGCAGCCATACGCTGATCGTCGAAACTTCCTTATTGTCGCTGATGTTCAAAAAATCAGGGAGTGGTGAAACCACAATATTATTCTCATTGATGTTTCGCGAATACAACCGGTATGTAAAAAAGCTTAAAGGAATTAAAATAATGATAAGAAACACCAAAAAAATAATTTTTTTCTTCACAAAATATTATTTTACATGATTTTAAGTTGAAGCACTAGAATAATTTTGCTATCATACGACTTGCTACCCCTAATTAGCAATTCGCCCATTAAGGGTAAAAGGGCCTCCGGCTCAGAGAGCCTCTGGCTCGGAGATGGGGTGAGAAGTTTGGCAGACAAAGATTTGGTCGGAAAAGTATCACATTATTACGATAAAATTGGAGTCGCGGTGATTGCCTTGACCAAAAGTATAAAGCTAGGGGACGAGCTTAAGTTTGTTCACGGTGACAATAGTTTCAAGCAAACGGTTGAGTCGATGCAGCTTGAACATGAACAAATCACAAGCGGCAAAAAAGGCCAAGAGATAGCCGTCAAAATCGACAAGGTGGCAAAGCCGGGTACACAAGTTTATCTGGAATAAAAACATTCAATTCATTGCCGGATCGTCTAATGGTAGGACAACGGACTTTGGATCCGTTTATTTTGGTTCGAATCCAAGTCCGGCAGCTAAGTTCCCCTGATGAGCACAAAAATACTCGTTTAGCTTGATATACTGGGCTAAATGCGGTGTTCCAGAAACCAATTCCTGATAAGTCGGTGCTTTATCAAATAAAACTCCAAAATATGATGCTTTTTGAAGCGGATCTTTAGTCTTAAGCAGTAACTCATCCAAGTGTTCCAGAAAATACTTAACATAAGCCATAACTACCTTAATATCATATCCTTTTGCTTGATTTGCTTTTTCTTCTATTAACTTTGTAATATCGTTTTTCATTGTACTTACTTCGTTTTCTATGTATTTTATTGCTGTTTCAGAAGTTAAGTATTTGATCTTACTAAGCGTCATTGCAATTTGAGAATTTAAATCCTTTATCTTTTGATCAATACTGATTTCATCTTTAACTGATTCCTCATTTCTTTTATACCATTCATCAATTACTGCCTTTGTTAGTTCATCAGTGAAACCTTTTGCTATATCAATATTTTTAACAAAATTTATTATTGTGTCTTCAAAATCTTTTTTAGGAACTCTGAAATAATGTCCTCTTTTATTGCAATGATACGCCGGATAATATTTACCAAGCCTTCCTCTTGAAGCACTACCAAAGAGAGGCTTTGCGCAATGTGGGCACATCACAATCTTTCTATATGCAAAATCTGCATTTCTCACACCTTTTTTAATTAAGTATTCCGGTGTTTTTCTTTTTAGAATTGTAATCTCTCCGTAATTATCTTGTATAATTACTTTTCCTCTGTTTGCCTTATTAAACATTTCAATCGAAATAAGTCCTTCGTATTTTGCTTTAAAAGGTCTTCCTTGCGTCCATTTTTCAGAACTGACTCCGGCATAGGTAGTATTTTGAATATATCTCCAAAAGCCTTTAATGTTTAATTTGTTTCCTCCGATTTGTCCGATAACGTTGGTTCTGTCTTTAGGATCTCGTCTTAAATCAATTCTTGTTTTAAAACCTAAGTTATTTATTCTTTCAACAATTTGCCTATCGGTTAAATTTCCCTGACATCTTAATTCAAACATTTTAATAATCCATAAAGATTCTTGTGGTTCTGGTTTTAACAAAACTCTTTTACCATTAGATGTTTCTACCTTTTCATTAACATATCCAAAGGGAGC